>NZ_CP107985.1:5265750-5575500 GCF_036108815.1 Streptomyces sp. NBC_00353
GCAACGACGTGACCCAGCTCCAGCGGGCCCTGGCCGGCCTCGGACACGGAACCGCTCCCGACCCCTCGGGGACGTACGGCCCGGGCACGAAGGGAGCCGTGAGCAAGCTCTACGCCTCGCTCGGATACGACCCCGCCGTGGCGGGCGGCGACGACGGGGAGGGGCTGAAGGCGGCCGAGCAACTGGTGAAGTCCCAGGAACGTGCGGTCGAGGACGCGCAGGACGCGCTGGACACGGCGCAGGCCGCGGAGGGGGCTTCGGAGGCTTCAGGGACGTCGGGTGGCGCGGGTTCGTCGGATGACGCGGGAGACGCCGGTGCCCCGGGCACCCCGGGCGCAGCGGCAGCCGGCGGGCGGGCCGGCGGAAGCGGCGGCAGCGGGCTGAAGGAACTGCGCAAGAACCTGAGCCGCTCCCAGCAGGACCTCGCCGACGCCCGGACCGCCCTGGCCGCGGTGCAAGCCGCCGACGGTCCCATGCTGCCCGCATCCGAAGTGGTGTTCCTGGAGAAGTTCCCGGCCCGGGTGGACAGCGTCTCGGCTCACGTCGGCAGCCAGGTGTCCGGCCCGGTGATGAAGGTGTCCGCCGGTGCACTCGTCGTCCACGGCTACCTCCAGGCCCATCAGAAGGGTCTGATCAGGGAGGGTCAGAAGGTGGATGTGCTGTCCGAGATCACCGGCGCACAGGCAGCCGCCCGGGTGCAGTCGGTGGCCGGCAGTCCGACCGTCCAGCAGTCCGGTTCCTCGGGCCAGGGCGGCGAACAGACCGGCGCGCAGGCACCTGCCACAGGCGGCGGGTCCGGGTACCTCATGGTGGTCAGGCCCGACCGGAAGCTCCCCGCGGAGCTGGCCGGGCAGGACGTACGGCTGACCGTGGAGTCCAGCGCGACCGAGGGCAAGGTCCTTGTCGTCCCGGTGAGTGCGGTGTCCGCCGGGGCCGACGGCAGGACGGTCGTCACGGTGGTCACCGGCCAGGGCCAGGAGAGCGAACGCCGCCGGGTGTCCGTACGCCCGGGAACCAACGGCGACGGCTTCGTCGAGGTCACCCCGCTCTCCCCCGGCACCCTCCGCGAGGGCGACCGCGTCCTGACCGGGCTCAAACAGCCGGACGGCAGCGGCGGCGAGGGGGCCACGCCATGACCGGCATCGAGGGGGAGGCCGGCACCCCCGACACCCCGGTGATCGAATTCCGCCGGGTCGCGCTCACCTACCCCGGCCCGCCCCCGGTGCACGCCTTCCGGCCCTGCGACCTCACCGTCCACCGCGGCGACTTCATGACGGTCGTCGGCCCGTCCGGGTCCGGCAAGTCCACGTTCCTCAACATCGTGGGTCTGCTCGACGCCCCGACCGCCGGCACCTATCTGCTGGACGGCATCGAGACCGGGGCGCTCGGCGATGGCGACCGGACCGCGTTGCGCGGCCGGCGCATCGGCTTCGTCTTCCAGGCATTCCATCTGATGCCGCACCGAAGCGCGCTGGAGAACGTGATCCTGGCGATGGTCTACTGCGGCGTCCCGCGCACCGAACGCCCCGACCGGGCCCGCGCCGCACTCCAGCGGGTCGGGCTGGGCCACCGGGTGCACGCGTTGCCCAGCCGGATGTCCGGCGGTGAGCGCCAGCGCGTCGCCATCGCTCGCGCCCTGGTGGCCCGGCCCTCCCTGCTGCTGTGCGACGAGCCGACCGGCAATCTCGACTCCGTCAACGCCGGCACCGTGCTCCGGCTGCTGGAGGAGCTGCACACCGAAGGCATGACGATCGTGCTGATCACCCATGACGCGGAGGTCGCCGCCCGCGGTCTGCGCACGGTCGCCATCCGCGACGGAGTGCTCCGCGAGCAGGTGACCGTCGCGTGAGTGACCGCCGCACGGGAGCCCGCCGCACAAGCGCCGCTCTCATGAGTGCCCTTCGCAGGAAGCGCACCCGCACTCCTCGCATCACCCCCTCCTCCTTCTCACCCCGCGACCTGCTCTCCGAAGCTCTCGCCGGAGTGCTCCAGCGGCCCGCCCGCTCGGTGCTCACCGCCCTCGGAACCGTCCTGGGGGTGGGCACGTTCGTCGCCGTACTCGGACTGACGGCGACGGCCTCCTCGCAGATCGACTCCCGGTTCAGCCTGCTCACCGCGACCGAGGTGACCGTGGGGGACGTGGCACGCGAGAAGGACGAGTTCGCCGGGCCGGCCTTCCCCGACGACGCGGGACCCCGCGTGGAGAAGCTCGGCGGCGTACGCCACGCAGGCGTGTTCTGGCCGGTACGCCCCACCGGCGGCAGCCCGGACGTCCGGTCCTCACCGGTCGGGGACTCCGCCGGTCAGAAGATCGATGTGGTCGCCGCGTCACCCGGCGCCGTGCAGGCGGCCGAACCGCGGCTCGCCCAGGGACGGCTGTACGACACGTACCACGCGGCCGACGGTCTGCAGGTCGCCGTCGTCAGCAGGGGAATCGCCGCCCGGCTCGGCATCAGCACCCTCGAGACGGCGCCCGCCGTGTTCATCGACGACCAGCCCTTCACAGTGATCGGCATCATCGACGATGTGCGGCGCAAGCCCGAGGTACTGATGTCCGTCATCGTCCCGGACACCGCGGCCCGCAGACTGTGGGGTCCGCCCACCGAGGGGGCGCAGATGCTGATCGCCACCGACGTGGGGGCCGCACGGCAGATCGCGTCGGAGGTGCCCACCGCGCTGCGCCCCGACCATCCGGAGTACCTCAAGGCCGTACCTCCGCCGGACCCCAGGGCCCTGCGGTCCTCGGTCACCTCCGACCTGGACCAGCTCTTTCTGCTGCTCGCGGCGATCTGTCTGGTCATCGGCGCGGTGGGGATCGCCAACACCACGCTCGTCGCCGTCCTGGAACGGACCGGTGAGATCGGGCTGCGCCGGGCACTCGGGGCGCGCGGGCGCCATGTCACGGTCCAGTTCCTCGCCGAGTCGGGCGCGCTGGGAACCCTGGGCGGGCTGGTCGGCACCAGCATCGGCACGATCGCCGTGGTGGCCGTGGCGGTGGTCCGCGACTGGACGCCGGTGGTGCACACCGCCACGGTCGCCGCCGCACCGGCGATCGGGCTGCTCACCGGGGTACTGGCCGGGATCTACCCGGCCTGGCGGGCCGCCCGCAT
This sequence comes from Streptomyces sp. NBC_00353, assembly GCF_036108815.1. Taxonomy (NCBI): domain Bacteria; kingdom Bacillati; phylum Actinomycetota; class Actinomycetes; order Kitasatosporales; family Streptomycetaceae; genus Streptomyces; species Streptomyces sp. NBC_00353. The sequence goes on from NZ_CP107985.1 coordinate 5,268,861, forward strand.
CCAGCCGGTGGAGGCCCTCCGGCGCTGAGGGCCGGTGAACGCGCCGACGCCGTCCCCGGCGGACCGATCCACCTTCCACACATGGATGTTGCCCGGCCGGGTACGCGATCCGTACACGGTCCGGAGCCTCCGGACCGCCGAGGAGGCGTGACCCATGGGACTCGGAGGATTTATCATCCTCATCGCCGTCGGGGCGACACTCACCTTCGCCACCGACTGGAAGATGGACACCGTCAATGTCGACCTGGTCGGCTGGATCATGATGATCGTCGGCATCATCGGAGTCTTCGTCTACGCGAGCATCGCGCGGCGCCGCCGGATGGTCGTACCGCCCAGCACCACGGTCGTGTCCGAGGACGAGCGCCGCGGAATCTGAACCGAATTCCGGCCTCTTTGCTGTTGGCTCACGGCGGTTGGTTCGGCGGGGCCCCCGGGTGGTGATCTCAGTTCTTTGCCCGGGGGAGGAGTGACAGTGGAGTTCCACCTGCTCGGTGCGCTGTCCGTAGCCACCGAGTCCGGTGATCTGCCACTCGGCCCCGCCGAGCGCCGCATTCTGCTCGCCGCACTGCGCCTGCCCTGCTCACCGGCAACAGTGCGGACGAGTACGACCGAGCTCCGCAACGGCGCCGGCGACTTCTGAGCCTGTCAGCCCGTCAGGCCTGCTCGTCCATTCCGGCGAGCACCAGCGGCAGCCGCGCCGTCCCCTGCGCGCTCACGCGGACGGGGACACCCCAGTCCTGCTGGTGGACGTGGCAGGCCGGGTACTCGTTCTCCGGGTCGTCGTCACAGGACGCCGCCATCGCGGACACGTGCAGGACGCCTTCGGTGACGCCGTCGGCCAGGACCAGGTCCCGGAAGAGATCGGTGCCGGGGCCGGCACCCTCCGCCAGCAGCTCGGGCGGGGTCGACGAGACCAGCAGCCGGGTCGAGGGGCCGTACCGGGTGTCCAGCTTCTGACCGGCGGGCGCCTGGAAGACCACGTCCAGCCGGAGCGTGCCGGGGGCGATCTCGGTGGCCGCGCGCTGAGTGTGGTGCGCCTGGTCGGCGACGCGTACGGCCTCCTCGGGCAGCCGCAGCCGGGTCAGCCGGTGCCGGGCGGACTCGACGACGACGAGATCGCCGTCGACCAGCACGGCATCGCTCGGCTCGCGCAGATCCGTGGCCAGCGTGGTGACCTCGCGGGTGGCGGGGTCGTAACGGCGCAGGGCGTGGTTGTACGTGTCGCTGACGGCGACGGACCCGTCGGGCAGCGCGGTCACGCCCAGCGGGTGCTGGAAGAGCGCCTGGTCGGCGGCGCCGTCACGGTGACCGAAGTCGAAGAGGCCGGTGCCGACGGCCGTGTGCACGGTCCCGTCCCGGTCCACGTACCGCAGCGCGGACGTCTCCGAGTCGGCGACCCAGAGCCGGTCGCCGTCGGCCGAGGCGGCGAGTCCGGACGGCTGGGCGAACCAGGCCTCATCGGCCGGACCGTCGACAAGTCCTTCGTTGGTCGTGCCCGCGGAGACCTGCACGGTTCCGGACCCCGGGTCGTACGACCACAGTTGGTGGACGCCGGCCATGGCGATCCACAGCCGGTCGGCGAACCAGGCGACGTCCCACGGGGAGGAGAGGTCGACCTCTCGCGCCGGGCCGGACGTCGGGGAGCCCTGCCACCACTGGTGGCCGGTGCCCGCGAGGGTCGTCGTCACCCCGGTCGTGAGGTCGAGGGCGCGGATGGCGTGGTTGACGGTGTCGGCGACGGCGATCCGGCCGTCGGGCAGCACGGCGAGCCCCTGCGGCTCACTGAACCGGACCTCGTCGGGCCCGCCGTCCGCGAGCCCACGGTCCCCCGTGCCGAAGTGACGGCGGACCGTCTCGCCGTCCCGTTCGATCTCGACGAGGCGGTGCCGGGTGGTGTCGGAGACGAGGAAGCCGCCGTCCGGCAGCAGCAGGGCCTTGCCGGGGAAGCGCAGATGCGTGGCGACGGGCTCGGGCGCCACGTACGGGCCGTCGCCGCGGCGCAGCGTGCCCTTCGCGGCGTGCTCCGCCTCCAGCTCCTCGACGAGCTTCTCGATGGCGTGCGCATGGCCCTCGCCGGCGTGCTGGGCGACGACATAGCCCTCGGGGTCGATGACGACGAGGGTCGGCCAGGCGCGTACGGCGTACTGCTTCCAGGTGGCGAGCTCGGGGTCGTCGAGGACCGGGTGGTGGACCTCGTACCGCTCGACGGCGTCGACGACGGCCTGGTGCTCGGCCTCGTGGACGAACTTCGGCGAATGGACGCCGATGATCACCACGGTGTCGCGATGCTTCTCCTCCAGCTCGCGCAGCTCGTCGAGGACATGCAGACAGTTCACACAGCAGAACGTCCAAAAATCCAGAATGACGATGCGTCCTCGCAGGTCAGCGAGGGTGTATTGCTGGTCGCCGGTATTGAGCCAGCCACCCTTGCCGACCAGCTCGGGGGCCCTGACGCGCGCACGTGTTGCCATGTGAACAGTCAACATCACCGTCGTGCGTCCGCATTCCGGAGGGTCTCAGGCATGGCGGACGCCCCAGACGTCCCAGCCGTCCCGGGGAGTCCCACCGGGACGTTTCACGTGAAACCGGGCCCCGCCCGACGCTGGGGCGAGGCCCGGCCCGACGGATACGTCAGCGGATACCCGACGGTGGTGCGATTTCCGTCCGGCCGATGCGTCAGCGACCGCTCGACGGCGGGGCAAGACCCAGCCGCCGGTCCTTGAGCGCCGGGAACTGCTCCCGCGTGGCGGTGACCCCGGCCGGGTCGAACTCCACGGTGAGCACCTCCTCGTCCGCGCCCGCCTCGGCGAGCACCTCGCCCCACGGGTCGACGGCGATGCTGTGCCCGGCCTGCTCCACCCCGGCGTGGGTGCCCGCGGTGCCGACGGCCAGGACGTACGCCTGGTTCTCGACGGCGCGTGCCTGGGCCAGCAGCGTCCAGTGGGCGCGGCGCCGCTCCGGCCAGCCCGCCGGGACGACGAGCGTCTGCGCGCCCGCGTCGACAAGGCCGCGGAACAGTTCAGGGAAGCGCAGGTCGTAGCAGGTGGCCAGGCCGAGCGTGGTCTGCGGCAGGGCGACCGTCACGAGGTCCTCACCGGCGCCCATCATCACCGCCTCACCCTTGTCGAAGCCGAAGCGGTGGATCTTGCGGTAGGCGGCTGCCCGCTCGCCCTCGGGGGTGAAGACCAGCGAGGTGTTGTAGAGCGTGCCGTCGTCGGCACGTTCTACGAAGGAGCCGGCGTGCAGCCAGACTCCGGCATCGGCCGCGGCCTTCGCCATCAGGTCGTGGGTGGGCCCCCGGAGCGGTTCGGCCTCGTCGGCGAAGGCGGTGTACGCGAACGCGCCGACCGGCCAGAGTTCGGGGAGGACCACCAGATCGGCGCCACGCTGGTCCGCGACCAACGACGCCACGCGATCCCTACGGGAATTGACGGATTCGTCCGGGTCTACTGCGATCTGGATGAGGGAGGCGCGCACACTACCACCGTCCTGGCATTCGAGCCGTCAACACGGGCCTACGATCGTCACACGAAAGCACTGCCGGGGTGCCTGCTCGCAGCGTAACTTAGCGACCGAGCCTCCCACGCAGCCCGCAGCCGCCACCCGCCGACCGCGCCCAGCCCATGCACCGCAGAACCGCACGAGGGGTCCCGTGACCGTCCATCCCAGCCTCCAGACCTACGCCGATGCCTGGACCCACTCCGTCGAGTCGATAGCCGAGCTGGTGAAGCCGCTCGCCGAGGGGGAGTGGAACCGCCGTACACCGTGCCCCGGTTGGTCGGTGCGCGACATCGTCTCGCACGTCATCGGCATGGAGTGCGAGCAGCTCGGCGATCCGCGGCCGATCCACACGCTGCCGCGCGATCTGTACCACGTACAGAACGACTTCACCCGCTACATGGAGATGCAGGTCGATGTGCGGCGCCACCACACCGCACCCGAGATGACCTCCGAGCTGGAGTACACGATCATCCGCCGCTCCCGTCAGCTGCGGAACGAGTCGCGTGACCCGGAGACCATGACCCGCGCGCCGCTCGGCGCCGAGCAGACCCTGGAACTGGCGCTGCGGATGCGGGCCTTCGACGTCTGGGTGCACGAGCAGGATCTGCGGACGACGCTGGGCAGGCCCGGCAACCTGGACTCCCCCGGAGCCACCATCGCCCGGGACACGCTGCTCGCCGCGCTGCCGAAGGTGGTCGCCAAGGACGCGGGCGCGCCGCCCAACTCGGCGGTCGTGCTCGATGTGCACGGGCCGGTGGAGTTCCTGCGCACGGTCAGGGTCGATGCGGACGGCCGTGGTTCGGTGGACGGTTCGCCTTCGCTGGGGCCCGCGGTGACGCTGTCGATGGACTGGGAGACCTACGTCCGGCTGGCCTGCGGCCGGGTCCGCCCGGCGGCGGTCGCGGACCGGATCAAAGTCGAGGGCGACCAGGAGCTGGCGACGGCGATCCTGCAGAACTTCGCCGTGACCCCGTAACGGCACGGTCGGCGGCGCCCGTCTTTCGTGAAGTGACGAGACGGGCGCGCCGCCGAGCCGGCTGCCGCAGGGGTCACGCGGGTACGTGCACAGCCTCCACGCGGCTGATCACATGGTGGTTCCGCTCCCGCAGCGTGGCACGGGCGTGCAGCCGCAGAATCTGGACGACCCCGAGCGCCTCCAGCACGAAGACGGAGGCAAAGGCGATGCGGTAGTTGTCGCCTGTCGCGTCGAGCAGCACACCGACGGCGAACAGGGTGGTCATCGAGGCGGTGAAGCCACCCATGTTGACGATCCCCGACGCGGTTCCCTGCCGCTCCGGCGGGTTGGCCGGGCGCGCGAAGTCGAAGCCGATCATCGAGGCGGGACCGCAGGCACCGAGCACCACGCAGAGCGTGATCAGCAGCCACATCGGCGCGTGGTCGCCCGGGTACAGGATGGCCGACGCCCACAGGACGGCGGTCAACGCGACCGTGCCGAGGGCCAGTGGGGCACGCGCGGCATGGTGGCGGGCGATGACCTGCCCGTAGACGAGGCCGACGGCCATGTTGGAGAGCACCACCAGGGTGAGCAGCTCACCGGCGGTGGACCGGCTCAGCCCCTGCGCCTCCACCAGGAACGGCATCCCCCACAGCAGCAGGAACACCATGGCCGGGAACTGCGTGGTGAAGTGCACCCACATCCCGAGCCGGGTGCCGGGCTCCCGCCACGAGGCGGCGATCTGCTTGCGTACGTAGGCCGCGCCGGCGTGCTCGGCGGGCGGCGGCTCGTGCCCCTCGGGGTGGTCCTTCAGGAAGAGGAGCAGCAGCACCAGCACCACGACCCCGGCGACCGCGCTGCCCGCGAACGTGGCAGTCCAGCCGAAGCCGTGGAGGGCGCGGGCGATGAAGAGCGTCGAGACGAGGTTGCCCGCCATGCCGAAGAGCGCGGCGATCTGGCCGATCAGCGGCCCGCGCCGGGCCGGGAACCAGCGGGCGCCGAGCCGCAGCACACTGATGAACGTCATCGCGTCGCCGCAGCCGAGCAGCGCACGGGAGGCCAGCGCCGTGGCGTACGAAGGGGAGAACGCGAAGCCGAGCTGCCCGACGGTGAACAGGACGACCCCGATGGTGAGGACCTTCTTGGTGCCGAGCCGGTCCACCATCAGGCCGACAGGTATCTGCATGCCCGCATAGACGAGCAGCTGAAGGATGGAGAACGTCGACAGGGCGGAGGCGTTGACGCCGAACCGGTCGGCGGCGTCCAGGCCGGCGACACCGAGGCTCGTACGGAAGATGATCGCGACGAAGTAGACGGCGACACCGATGCCCCAGACCCCGGCGGCACGCCGGCCGCCGGGCGGATCACCGGGCAGGGACAGGCTGGGAGCGGCGGCAGAACTCACCGGTCCTCACCCCGGACCAGCACCTTGACCCGGCTGACGTGGCGCCGTACGACCTGTGCGGCACCGTCCGCGTCACCGGCCCTGATCGCGTCCAGCAGCTCGCCGTGCTCGGTGATGTTGGCGGCGATCCTGCCGGGGTGCGCCTCCATCACGGCGACGCCCATCCGCAGCTGCCGGTCGCGCAGCTGGTCGTAGAGGCGCGACAGGATCTCGTTGCCCGCGTGGCGCACGATCTCGGCGTGGAAGCAGCGGTCCGCGACCGAGACGGCTGCGAGATCCCCGGCCGCCACGTGCTGCCGCTGCTCGTCGAGCAGCTCCTCCAGCCGGGAGATCAGCTTCGCCGAGGCAGGCACGGCCTTGCGGGCGGCGAACTCCTCGACCAGCAGCCGGGTCTCCACCACGTCCGCGATCTCCTGCGCGGAGACGGCGAGCACCAGCGCCCCCTTCTTCGGGTAGAGCTTGATCAGTCCTTCGACCTCCAGCCGCAGCAGCGCCTCGCGCACCGGGGTACGGGAGACGCCGACGGCCTCCGCCAGGTCCCCTTCGGTGAGCAGCGTCCCGCCCTCGTACCGGCGGTCGAGAACCGCCTGCTTGACGTGGGTGTAGACGCGCTCGGCGGCGGGCGGCTGCTTGACGGGCGGGCGGGTCACGGCAGGGGGTGCGGCAGGCATGCACACAGCATAGATACAACATGCGCGCATGCCGGGACACCGTCCGGGATCCGGACGGTAAATCCCTGGAAATTACCTCGGGAATCGGCACATCCATCTACTCGTCTCATGAGTCTCACCACCGAGCGGCACCTTCATGTAGCCGCATTCCAGGGGCATTTGGAGCGTTCAAGTTGAAAATCGGCATTAAGGGCATAAACCGCGCATCCGCCACTGTCACCGTGGCCCTGACCGCGGGCGCCGTCCTTGCAGGCAGCGTGTTCGCTGCCACGGCGCAGGCCGCCACGCCGCCCACACCCACGATCGCCGCCAAGGGCGGCTACGTGATGAACAACGGCACCGCGAAGACTCTCTTCACGAAGGCCGCGGACACCCGTCGCTCCACCGGCTCCACCACCAAGATCATGACGGCCAAGGTGGTGCTGGCGCAGAAGAACCTGAACCTGGATTCCAAGGTCACGATCCAGAAGGCGTACAGCGACTACATCGTCGACAAGGGCGCCTCGTCGGCCCACCTGATCGTCGGCGACAAGGTCACCGTCCGCCAGCTTCTGTACGGTCTGATGCTGCCGTCCGGCTGCGACGCCGCGTACGCCCTCGCCGACAAGTTCGGCACCGGCACCTCCCGCGCGGCCCGGGTGAAGTCGTTCATCGGCAAGATGAACGCCTCCGCCAAGTCCCTCGGTCTGACGAACACCCACTTCGACTCGTTCGACGGCATAGGGAATGGCTCGAACTACTCGACGCCGCGCGACCTGACGAAGATCGCCAGCAGTGCGATGAAGAACTCCACGTTCCGCACGGTCGTCAAGACCAAGTCGACCAAGCAGAAGGTCACCACGAAGAGCGGCGGCTACCGCTACATGTCGTGGTCCAACACCAACACGATGCTCAGCAGCTACAGCGGTGCGATCGGTGTGAAGACCGGCTCCGGCCCGACGGCCAAGTACTGCCTGGTCTTCGCCGCGACCCGGAACGGCAAGACGGTCATCGGCACCGTACTCGCCTCCACGAGCGCGACCACCCGGACCGCCGACATGAAGAAGATCATGGACTACTCCTTCAAGAAGTAGTCCTGCATCCCGCACCCGGGACACCAGGAGGGGCCTGCCGCGCACTGCGGCGGGTCCCTTCCCGTACCCGGGCCCTCCCCGCCATCCGGCCTGAAAGGGCAACTCGGACTTGACCAGTATTTCTCACAGACGCCTGCGCACCGTCGCCGCGCTGTCGGTCGCCGCGACCTCCTGCAGTCTGCTCACGGCTGTGAGTACCACGACCGCTTCGGCGGCGACGACGTGCGCCTCGCCCGTCTTCGAGCGGCAGTTCTTCGCCAACACCACGTTCTCCGGAACGCCGAAGAAGACCGACTGCGACTCGGTGATCGACCAGAACTGGGGCACCGGCGCACCCGCCTCCGGTCTGCCGACGAACAACTTCGGTGTCCGCTGGTCCCTGACCCGGGACTTCGGCTCCGGGGGCCCGTTCACCTTCACCGCGTCGGCCCTGGACGGCATCCGGGTCTACGTCGACGGAGTGCGCAAGGTCGACATCTGGAAGAACGTCTCCACCACGCAGAAGAAGACGGTCAACGTCACCGTCCCCAAGGGCAAGCACTCCCTGCGCATCGACTTCGTCAACTGGACGGGCTCCGCCAACGTCAAGTTCGTCTACACACCCCGGACGTCGGCCACCGTCGACAAGGTCAAGCCGCTCGCCCCGGTCGGCGTGAAGGCGGTCCTCGACAACGCCACGGCCAACGCCGAGGTGACCTGGACGAAGAACAACGAGATGGACCTCGCGGGCTACCGGGTCTACCGCCGGCTCGAGGGCTCCAGCACCTTCACCCACGTCAAGACGACCACCGCGACCTCGTACGCGGGTCTCCCGCCCGAGGCCGGGAAGACGTACTACTACGAGGTCCGCGCCTACGACAAGGCCGGAAACGTCTCCACCGGCAGCACCGACCAGCCGGTGACCACCGTCGCCGTCACAGCTCCGGCGGGTCTCACCGCGCAGGGCACGGACGCCGCGATCGTGCTGACCTGGCAGCCCGTCCCGGGTGCGGTCCGCTACAACCTGAGGAGCAACGACCTGAAGGTCCGCTCCGTCACCGCCACGTCCTTCAGCGACACGACGGTGAAGCGCTCCAAGGAGTGGACCTACGAGGTGGCCGCCGTGGACGGCGCCGGGCGCGCCTCCGCGTACAGCTCCGGCGTGACGGCCTACCGTCCGGTCGCGGCGCCGAAGGACATCGTCGCGACGCCGGGGATCAGCAGGGCGACGTTCACCTGGACGACCGATCACGCCGTCGACGGTGCCGTGTACGACTACCACGTCTACCGTTCCGAGACGCTCCCGGTGGACACCTCGGCCGAGCCGGTCCGGTGCACCACCAGCTGGAAGTCGCTCGGCGACGGGCGGCTCCAGTACACGTGCACCGACACCTCCCCGGCCGGCGGGCGTACGTACCACTACGTCTTCAAGGCGTACGACGACGCGAGCAAGGAGTCGCTGCCTTCCGCGACCGTCGACGTCACCACGCTCGCGCGGGACACCACACCCCCCGCGGCGGTCACCGGGCTCACCACCGAGGCGACCGAGTACGGCATCGAGCTGCACTGGAACGCCAACACCGAGCCCGACCTCAAGCGGTACGTGGTGTACGTCGGCGAGCTGATCGACAGCGAGGACGAGCGGGTCTGCTACGGGATCTCGTCCGTGTACCTCGGCACGGGCACCACGTCCTACACGGACGAGCGGCTGCCCGACGGCGAGGAGCGGTGCTACTTCGTCGACGTCGAGGACACCTCCGGCAACTCCAGCTTCCGGATGACTCACGACGCCGAGATCGGCGTCGTGACCGAGCTGGATCTGACACCGTCCGTCGAGACGCCGGACAACGCGTCCCTCACGCTCACCGCGCTCAAGGGCGCCACCGGTTCCTCGGTGGACTTGTCTTGGAACGCGGACGCGGTCACGGACGCCGCGGGCTACCTGGTCGAACGCTGGAACCCGGCCACGGACGCCTACGAGCAGCTGACCACCGGACCCGTCACGGGGGTGTCGTACACGGACGCCACCGCTCCGGCCGGCACCACCCACTTCTACCGGGTGACGCCCGTGCTCGACGACGGGACCGAGGCGGCACCCGCCGCGGCCTGGGTCGTCCTGGCACCCGCCAAGTGACCTGACCCGGCAGCGGAAGCGGGCCTGCGCGGAGGACACTCCGCGCAGGCCCGCTTTCTCATGTCTCACACAGCCGTCAGGCCCAGGTGATGAGCCTCTTGGGCTGCTCCAGGATCGCGGCGACGTCCGCCAGGACCTTGGAACCGAGCTCACCGTCGACCAGGCGGTGGTCGAACGACAGCGCCAGCGTGGTGACCTGGCGGGGCTTCACCTTGCCCTTGTGGACCCACGGCTGCAGCTTGATCGCACCGACCGCAAGGATCGCGGACTCGCCCGGGTTCAGGATCGGCGTACCGGTGTCGACGCCGAAGACGCCGACGTTGGTGATCGTCACCGTGCCGCCCGCCATGGCGGCGGGGGACGTCTTGCCCTCGCGCGCCGTGGTGACCAGCTCGCCCAGCGCCGCGGCGAGCTGGGGCAGGGTCTTGTCGTGCGCGTCCTTGATGTTCGGCACGATCAGACCGCGCGGGGTGGCGGCCGCGATGCCCAGGTTCACATAGTGCTTCTGCACGATCTCCTGGTTGGCCTCGTCCCAGGCGGCGTTGACCTCCGGGTTCCGCTTGATCGCGACCAGGAGCGCCTTGGCAATGATCAGGAGCGGGTTGACCCGGACCCCCGCCATGTCCTTGTCTTCCTTGAGCTCCGCCACGAGCTTCATCGTGCGCGTGACGTCGACCGTCACGAACTCGGTGACATGCGGCGCCGTGAACGCACTGCCGACCATCGCCTGCGCGATGGCCTTCCGTACGCCCTTGACCGGGATACGGGTCTCCCGGGCGCCCGGGACGGGGGCTGCGGCAACGGGCACCGCAACAGCCTCGGGTGCCGCGGCCTGGGCGGCGGGTGCGGCTGCCGGCGCCGGTACGGGCGTGGCCGCCGCGTGCACGTCCTCGCGGGTGATGATCCCGCCCGGACCGGTCGGGGTGACCGTCGCCAGATCGATGCCCAGGTCCTTCGCCAGCTTGCGCACCGGCGGCTTGGCGAGCGGGCGGCTCTCCGGGACGACGGTGGCGGCGGGGGCGGGGACTGCGGTGGTGGTGTGACCGTTCAGCTCGCCCTGGATCGCGGCAGCCGCGGCAGCCGGCGGCTCGGTGCCCTTGCGGGCGCGCCGCTTGGTGGAGGACTCGGCCACGCCGTAGCCCACCAGCACGGGCTGGCGGCCCTTCGGTGCCTCCGGTTCCGCAGCCGGTTCCGGTTCGGCCACGGCCGGAGCCACCGGCTCCGCCGCCGCTTCGCCGCCGCCCGGCACCACGTCCACCGCGATGATCACCTGACCGACGTCGACGGTCGTGCCCTCGGGGAAGCGCAGCTCGTGCACCACCCCGTCGAACGGGATCGGCAGCTCCACGGCCGCCTTGGCGGTCTCGACCTCGCACACGACCTGGCCGTCGGTGACGGTGTCGCCCGGCTGGACGTACCACTTGAGGATCTCGGCCTCGGTCAGTCCCTCGCCCACATCGGGCATCTTGAACTCACGGAAGCGAGCAGACGTTTCGGTCATCGTCGTCACGAACCTTCTCCTCAGTACGCCAGCGAGCGGTCGACGGCGTCGAGCACGCGGTCCAGGCCCGGCAGGTACTCGTCCTCGAGGCGCGCCGGCGGATACGGGGCGTGGTAGCCACCGACCCGGAGCACCGGTGCTTCGAGATGGTAGAAGCAGCGCTCCGTGATGCGGGCGGCGATCTCGGCCCCGGAGCCGTAGAACACCGGCGCCTCGTGGACCACGACCAGCCGGCCGGTCTTCTCGACCGACGCCTGGACGGCGTCGAAGTCGATCGGGGACATCGACCGCAGGTCCAGGACCTCGATGGACTTGCCTTCCTCCTGGGCGGCCGCGGCCGCTTCGAGGCAGACCTTCACCATCGGGCCGTACGCGACGAGGGTGAGGTCCGAGCCCTCCCGTACCGTCGCGGCCTTGTGCAGCGGTCCGGGGATGAGGTCGGTCTCGACGTCGCCCTTGTCCCAGTAGCGCCGCTTCGGCTCGAAGAAGATGATCGGGTCGTCACTCTGGACGGCCTGCTGCATCATCCAGTAGGCGTCCGAGGCATTGGACGGCGAGACCACCTTCAGCCCCGCGACATGTGCGAACAGGGCCTCGGGCGACTCGCTGTGGTGCTCGACGGCGCCGATGCCGCCGCCGTACGGGATCCGGACGACGACCGGCAGCTTGATCTTGCCGAGTGCGCGGGCGTGCATCTTCGCGAGCTGCGTGACGATCTGGTCGTACGCCGGGAAGACGAAGCCGTCGAACTGGATCTCCACGATCGGCCGGTAGCCGCGCAGGGCCAGACCGATCGCCGTGCCGACGATGCCGGACTCGGCGAGCGGGGTGTCGATGACCCGGTCCTCGCCGAAGTCCTTCTGGAGTCCGTCGGTGATCCGGAAGACTCCGCCCAGCTTGCCGACGTCCTCACCCATGATGAGGACCTTGGGGTCGGTGTCGAGGGCCTTGCGCAGCGACTCGTTGAGCGCCTTCGCGAGGGACATCTTCTGGGTGGCCATGACTAGTTGCCCTCCTCGGCGAACGAAGCCTGGTAGGCGGCGAACTCGGCGCGCTCCTCGTCGACGAGCGGGTTCCCGTCGGCGTAGGCGTGGTCGAAGATCGCCATCCGGTCGGGGTCGGGCATGGCCCGTACCGCTTCGCGGACCCGCTTGCCGAGGGCTTCGCTCTCCTCGTCCAGCGCGGTGAAGTACGCCTCGTCGGCGAGTTCCTGCTTCTCCAGGTACGTACGCAGCCGCAGGATCGGGTCCTTCGCCTCCCAGGAGACGCGCTCCTCGTCCGCCCGGTACTTCGTCGGGTCGTCGGAGGTGGTGTGCGCGCCCATCCGGTAGGTGAACGCCTCGACGAGGGTGGGGCCCTCGCCCCGGCGGGCCCGCTCCAGCGCCGACTTGGTGACGGCCAGGCAGGCGAGTACGTCGTTGCCGTCGACCCGGACGCCGGGGAAGCCGAAGCCCTGTGCGCGCTGGTAGAGCGGCACCCGGGTCTGCTTCTCGGTCGGCTCGGAGATCGCCCACTGGTTGTTCTGGCAGAAGAACACCACGGGCGCGTTGTAGACCGCGGAGAAGGTGAACGCCTCGGCGACGTCGCCCTGGCTGGAGGCGCCGTCACCGAAGTACGCGATCACGGCCGAGTCCGCGCCGTCCTTGGCGACGCCCATGGCGTAGCCGGTGGCGTGCAGGGTCTGCGAGCCGATGACGATCGTGTACAGGTGGAAGTTGTTGGTGTTCGGGTCCCAGCCGCCGTGGTTCACACCGCGGAACATCCCGAGCAGATTGGTCGGGTCGACCCCGCGGCACCAGGCGACGCCGTGCTCCCGGTAGGTCGGGAAGACATAGTCGTCGTCGCGCAGCGCCCGGCCGGAGCCGATCTGGGCGGCCTCCTGGCCGAGCAGCGAGGCCCACAGGCCCAGCTCGCCCTGACGCTGCAGCGCGGTGGCCTCGGCGTCGAAGCGGCGGGTCAGGACCATGTCCCGGTACAGACCGCGTAGCTCGTCCGCGGTCAGGTCGATCGTGTAGTCCGGGTGCTCCACCCGCTCGCCCTCGGGCGTCAGCAGCTGTACAAGCTCGGGCTCGGAACTCTGTGGCGTCTTTGCGGCGCTGGTCCGCTTGCTGCTGCGTCGCGGTTTGCGCGCGGCAGTGCTCTCCACGGTCACGTGCGTGCTCCTCCGTCGGTCCGGCCCCCGGGGTCTGCCGGGAGACCAGTGCGGCTCGCCTGTGTCCGTACCCGTGCACGGGGTGGGTGCCGCTCGGCCGGGAACAGGCGTGACAGGTGCCCCGGCGAGCGTCCTGTCAAAGGCACGTTACCCAGTGCGTCGCACAACTGCGAAACCCTATCTGACCTGCGATTTTGCTTGGATTTCCAAGTAAATCGAAAAAGTCGGGAACTTTCGCTGGTCACAGCACTGGTAACAGCCTTGCAGGCCGCCGGAACAACGGCACGTTATCCCGCCGTTCAGCGGCAGGGAAGAGGGGAGTGTGTGAGACTGCATTTGTGCGCGAAGAAGGAAAAATCACCGTATTTCTGCTGGATGACCACGAGGTCGTCCGCCGCGGAGTGCACGAATTGCTCGCGGTCGAGGACGACATCGAGGTCGTCGGCGAGGCGGGCACGGCGGCGGACGCGCTGCTCCGTATCCCCGCCACCCGGCCCGATGTGGCGGTGCTCGACGTGCGGCTGCCGGACGGCAGCGGGGTGGAGGTCTGCCGGGAGATCCGCTCCAAGGACGAGAGCATCCACTGCCTGATGCTGACCTCGTACGCCGACGACGAGGCCCTCTTCGACGCGATCATGGCGGGCGCGTCGGGATACGTGCTGAAGGCGATCCGTGGCAATGAGCTGCTGACCGCGGTACGGGACGTGGCGGCCGGAAAGTCGCTGCTCGACCCTGTCGCGACCGCGCGCGTGCTGGAGCGGCTGCGCGAGGGCAAGGAAGCCCGGGGCGACGACAAGCTGTCCGCCCTCACCGACCAGGAACGCCGCATCCTCGATCTCATCGGCGAGGGCCTGACGAACCGGGTGATCGGCGAACGGCTGCATCTCGCCGAGAAGACGATCAAGAATTATGTCTCCAGTCTGCTGTCCAAGCTGGGCATGGAGCGGCGCTCGCAGGCCGCCGCCTATGTGGCGCGGCTGCAGGCGGAGCGGCGCTGAGCCGCGCGGGCGGGCCTTCGCGAGAGGTTTGGCGGGTTTCGGGACCTTGGTCCCCGATCACCGGGGCCCGCGGCCTCTTTCTGCGCCCGTCGAGGTACCGGAAAGTGGACCCATGTCCTCTGCGGAACCCCGAGCGATGGAAGCCCAAGTGATGGAAGTCCGAGCGATCGAGCTGATCAGCCGGGTGCGGTACGGCCGGCTGGCGACCACCCGCCGGGCTCTCCCGTTCCTGGCGGTGGCCCGCCATCTCGTGATCGACGGGCGCGTGGTCCTGCGGATGCACAGCGGTCTCGGTCACCACGAGTCGTGCGACGGCACCGTCGTCGCGTACGGGGTGGACAACTTCGACGCGGCGGCCACCGGCGAGGGCGGCGGCGAGGACACCGACGCCCTGTGGTCGGTGCAGTTCACCGGGCCCGCCGAGGTCGTGCACCCCACGGAGGAACAGCGCACGCGCTTCGGTGCGACGCCGCTGCAGGTCAACGGCGAACCCTTCGAGCCGGTCTATCTCCGCCTCGACCCGCACTTCGTCACCATGCACACTCTGGACTTCCACGCAAGTCAACCGAGCCACCACACAGCGTGATCTAACATTTGGTGAGTGCCGCGCTCATCTGTAACCCTCCCGCCTGTTCCGCCGGTCGGCGAGGTGCTGCGCCGCTATCCGAACGCCGGTGAGCCCCTCACCTGCAAGCCCATCACCCTGGGCCTCCTCAACCATGGCTACCGCGTCTCCACCACCCGCGGCTCGTACTTCCTCAAGCACCACCTCGACGACTCCACCGGCGACCGCGCGACGATCGTCCGCCAGCACCGCGCCACCCAGCGGCTGCAGTCGCTCGGGGTGCCCGTCGCCCCGCCCGTCGAGGACACGGAGGGCGACACGGTCACGGAGATCGGCGGCCGGTGCTACGCCCTGCACCCCTGGGTCGACGGACTGCACCGGGTCGGCGCCCAGCTGACCACCGCCCAGTCGCAGCGGCTCGGGGCGCTCCTCGGAGCCGTACACACCGGGCTCGCGCAGGTGATGGAGAGGGGGGTGGCCCAGGCGCGCGGACATGCCGGCCCGGACGCCGCCGACACGTTCGCCCTGATCGACGATCTGCTGGCCGCGGCGCGCGGCCGGCGCCCCCGGGACGCCTTCGACGAGTTGGCCGAACACCGCCTCGTCGAGCGGCGCGCCCTGCTGGAGCAGTACGCCGACCACCGGCCGCCCACCCCCGACATCCCGGCGACCGGCTGGGTGCACGGCGACTTCCACCCGCTGAACGTGCTGTACCGGGACGCGGACCCGGTGGCGATCATCGACTGGGACCGGCTGGGAGTGCAGCCGCGCGCCGAGGAGGCCGTGAGGGCCGCGGCGATCTTCTTCGTCCAGCCGACCGGGAAGCTGGAACTGGAGAAGGTACGGGCGTACGCACGGGCCTACCGGCGGGCAGCCGGGGCGAGCGCCGCCGAACTCGCCGCCGCGGTGCACCGGGTGTGGTGGGAGCGGCTCAACGACTTCTGGATACTGCACTGGCGGTACCGCCTGCACGACCGAAGGGCCGACCCGCAGTTTCCTGCGGTGTCGGCCCTGGCGGTCTGGTGGACGCGGGAGTACGAGGCGGTGCGCGAGGCCTTCACGGAGTGAGGGCCCGGGGCATCAGGGAGTGGCGCCCGCGGCAGTTCCGGCGGTGCCGTTGGTACCGGTGGTGGTCCCGCCGTCGGTGGTCGTACCACCGTCGGTCGTCGTACCACCGTCCGTACCGGTGCCACCGTCCGTACCGGTGCCGCCGTCCGTACCGGTGCCGCCGTCCGTACCGGTGCCGCCGTCCGTGCTCGTACCGCCGCCGGTGGTGCCTGTGTCCGGCGGGGAAGCCGTCTCGGACGGGGTCTCGGACGGCTTGCTGGGCGTGGTGGACGGCGTGGTGGACGGCTGCCAGCTCGGCTGCTGCTCACCACCGGTGGTTTCGTCCTGCGGCGGGACCACCTTCGTCTCCTCGTCGCTGGGCGCCTCCGAACTCTTCGTCGGCGCCGGGGAGCTGGAGGTCGTGGTCGGCGTCTTTCTGTGATTGTTGTCGCCGGTGTTCGCCGCGTTGACCGCGATGGCGACACCGGCCCCGATCGCGATCAGCGCGAGGACGACGAACAGCCAGAGCTTGCCGCGGCCGCCGCCGCCCCCGTGACCGCCGTCGTATCCGCCGTCGTCCGGGTTCATCGGCGGCAGGATCGGACCCTGCGAGGTGTCCCCGTGCTGCGGGTGCCCCATCGCCATCGTGCCGCCCGCCATGCCCATGGCGGGGGTGTGGCCGCCCTCGTGCATGGCGACCGGGCCGGTGTTCCAGGTGCCCGTGTGACCGCCCTGCACCTGAAGCATCTGCAGGCTGTACTGGACCAGCCCGCGCATCTCCTCGGCGCTCTGGAACCGGTCGTCCGGGTCCTTCGCGAGCGAACGCATGACGAGCCCGTCCAGCTCCGGCGGCACCACGTCCGCGACCTCGGACGGCGGGACCGGGATGTCCTGGACGTGCTGGTAGACGACGGAGAGCGGCGTCTCACCCGTGAACGGGGGCCGCAGCGCGAGGAGTTCGTACAGCAGACAGCCGGTGGCGTACAGATCGGAGCGGTGGTCGACGGCCTTGCCGAGTGCCTGCTCGGGGGAGAGGTACTGCGGCGTGCCCATGACCATGCCGGTCTGGGTCATGGTCGACTGCGCGCCGTGCAGCGCACGGGCGATGCCGAAGTCCATCACCTTGACCGCACCGGAGTGCGTGATGATCACGTTCGCCGGCTTGATGTCACGGTGCACGATGCCGTGCTGATGCGAGTAGGCGAGGGCCTCCAGCACCCCCGAGACGATGATCAGCGCCTGCTCCGGCGGCGGGGCCTCGGCATTGAGCAGCAGATCACGAATGGTGCGGCCCTCGACGAGCTCCATCACGATGTACGGGACGGTCTGGCCGCCCACGACGTCCTCGCCGGAGTCGTACACCGCGACGATCGCGTGGTGGTTGAGGCCCGCGACCGACTGTGCCTCACGTGTGAACCGGGCCTTGGAGACCGGGTCCTCGGCAAGATCGGAACGGAGGAGCTTCACTGCGACCGTACGTCCGAGCCGGACGTCCTCGGCCGCGAAGACCTCGGCCATGCCGCCCCGGCCGAGCCGGTGCGTCATCCGATAACGTCCGTCACCGACCACACCGCCGATGCCCCAGGAGTCGGCCGCATCCGAAACTCCGCCGCCGTTTGCTTCGGGTTCGGGTGCCATCAGTCCTCGCCGTCGTATCTGTCCGCGCGTCCGCGCGTTCTCACGGTGTCTTGCATGCCTTGCTGCATTGCCACGTCACGCTACAGCCTCTGTCGGACACCCCGTTTCGAGAGGGACGGGCCATCCAACCGGCTGCCGCACCGCTCACGCAAATTCCATCCGGTTCCTGTAACGCTTCCGAGACGCTTCCTGTGCGTAGGGTCACGGAACGGGCACCCGGCTTGACGTGTCGTACCCCTCGGGCAGACTTGGCGCCTAATAGGGATCTTCGCGTGAGACGCGCGCCGAGGGGGAGCAAGTCATGAGCCAGGACGGCGCACACGGTGCCCAGGGTCGCTACGCGGGCGGTTCGGTCGCCGGCGGCCGTTACCAGCTCCGCGACCTGCTCGGCGAAGGCGGAATGGCGTCCGTATATCTGGCGTACGACTCCGCGCTCGACCGCCAGGTGGCGATCAAGACGCTGCACACGGAGCTGGGGCGCGAGCAGTCCTTCCGCGAGCGGTTCCGGCGCGAGGCGCAGGCTGTTGCCAAGCTGCAGCACACCAACATCGTCTCGGTCTTCGACACCGGCGAGGACGAGCTCGGCGGCGCGCTGATGCCGTACATCGTCATGGAGTACGTGGAAGGGGAGCCGCTCGGCTCCGTACTCCAGGCGGACATCCGTAATTACGGTGCGATGCCGGCCGAAAAGGCTCTCAAGGTGACCGGCGACGTGCTGGCCGCGCTGGACACCAGCCACGAAATGGGCCTGGTCCACCGCGACATCAAGCCCGGCAACGTCATGGTGACCAAGCGCGGTGTCGTGAAGGTCATGGACTTCGGTATCGCCCGCGCCATGCAGTCGGGCGTCACGTCGATGACCCAGACCGGCATGGTCGTCGGCACTCCCCAGTACCTCTCTCCCGAACAGGCCCTCGGCCGTGGCGTGGACGCGCGCTCCGACCTGTACTCGGTCGGCATCATGCTGTTCCAGCTGCTGACCGGCCGGATCCCGTTCGACGCGGACTCCCCGCTCGCCATCGCGTACGCACACGTCCAGGAGGAGCCGGTCGCGCCGTCCTCCATCAACCGGTCGATCACCCCGGCGATGGACGCGCTGGTGGCCCGCGCGCTGAAGAAGAATCCGAACGAGCGCTTCCCCAGCGCGGCGGCGATGCAGGACGAGATCACGCGCGTGCTGAACGCGGGCGGCCGGACGGGCGCCCCGGTGATCATCGGCGGCGCACCGGCGAACAGCGGCTCGGGCGTCGGCTCGGCGGTCTTCCCGCCGGTCGACCAGGCCACACCGGCGCCGCAGAGCGTGCAGATGCCGTACCAACCGCAGCAGTACCAGCAGCAGCCCGGCCCGTACGGCCCGCCGACACCGACACCGACACCGGCCCCTTCGCCGTCGTACGGCTACCCGCAGGCGAACCCGGCGTACGGGACACCGGCTCCGATGCAGCATCAGTACCGGACACCGGCGCCGTACGACATCGCACCGCAGCCCGTGGGTGGCGGCGGTTCCGGCAGCGGTGGTGGCAACAAGCGGAACATGCCCGTGATCGTGGGCTCGATCGTGGTCGCGCTGATCGCGATCGGCGGGCTGATCACAGTGCTGTCGCTGAAGGACGACCCGGGCTCGGACTCGGGCAACGGCGGTGACCCGAGCAGCTCGGCGGTGGCCGGCGAGCACAAGGATCCGGAGCGGAACCGGACGATGAAGACCGAGGACTGCACGGACGCCATGGAGGACAGCGACGACCCGAACAAGGTCGACGCACCGAGCTTCCTGTACAAGGACATCGTCTCCGCGAAGGAATGCGCCCTGGCCGCGGGCTGGACGATCAAGACGATCGAGGTCGCCGGGAACACCTATGCCGAGGACCAGATCATCGACCAGTTCCCCTCTGCGGGTACCGCCATCCCCGAGAAGGGCGCCCACTTCGAGCTGCGCATCTCCACGGGTGACCCGGCCTGAGCAAGCCGGTGACGCTGTTCGGCGGTAGCCCGTTCAGCGGTACCACTGCCCGGCGGCAGCGCTGTGCATACGGAAGTGACGGCCCGGCACGCGTGAGGTGTGCCGGGCCGGTTCGCCTCCCGATCCACCGGATGCCGGACATATCGGGGCATGTGACGCTGGCCTCATGGTTTCAGGACTCCTCCCCCCATGGGCTTCGAGGTGCCTTGCCTGTCTGGTGATAGCGACGGGGGCGGCGCTAGGGCCGGTGCAGGGTCAGGCACGCGCGGACCAGCGCGAAACCGGCTGGACGCCGGGGTCGGCACGCAGGTCGCCCAGCCCTTCGGCAGCCGCTCCGACGGCCCCCGAGACCCCCACGACTCCCCCCTCCTCTCCGTCCACCGGGCTGCCCGGTGGCTCCCCGGCCGGTCCGGCCGCGGCTCCCCCGGCCGGTCCGGCCGCAGCTCCCCCGGCCGATCAGCCCGCCGCCCCCTCGGCTGATACGCCCATAGCCCCATCGGCCGATCCGCCCCTCGCCCCTTCGGCCGAACCGCCGTCGAAACCTCGCACTCCGGCGACTGCGACCCCGTCGGACAGCGCCCCGGCCACCCCCTCCGCCTCCGCCTCGGCTTCTCCGTCCGCTTCCGCCCCGTCGTCGCCCTCACCCTCGCCCTCGCCCTCGCCGTCCACTTCCGACTCCCCCTCGCCCTCGCCGTCCGCTTCCGACCGGCGCTCCCCCTCACCCTCCGCCGGTCCGTCCACCCGACGGCCCGCGCACCCCAAGGCGCAGCCCCCGCTCGCCGGGCGGCAGGCCGGGGAAGGGCGGCTGCGGCCCGGGCGGCCGTACTCCCCGCGGGAGCTCGCGAAACGGGACGACTCTTTCGAACAGTCCGACCAGCTGCCCGCCGCGACGGCCCCGGCGATGCCGCCCTCGGCGACGATCGTGGCGACCACCACGGCCGGCGGCTCCCCGGTGCCGGGCCGGCTCGCGCCGCAGGCCCTCGAACAGCCCGCCGTGCGGCAGGTACGGCTGGTGTCACTGGGCACCGGAATCGCCCTGATAGGGCTGGGTCTGGGCTTCCTCGGGCTCCGTCTGCGCCGTACGAACTGAAGGGGGCGGGGCTTGCATCGACCAACATACTCGGTATACATACTGAGTATGTCGATCCGCCACGGGCTCCTGGCCCTCCTGGAGCGCGGGCCTCGCTACGGCTCCCAGCTCCGCACCGAATTCGAGTCGCGCACCGGCTCCACCTGGCCCTTGAACGTCGGCCAGGTGTACACCACGCTCAGCAGGCTGGAGCGCGACGGCCTGGTCGTCCAGGACGGCGAGGACGATCAGGGACACGCCCTCTACTCGATCACCGACGACGGCCGCGCCGAACTGCGGAACTGGTTCGAGACGCCCGTCGACCGCAGCAGCCCGCCCCGCGACGAGCTGGCGATCAAGCTCGCCATGGCCGTCGGGGCGCCCGGGGTCGACATCCGGGCCGTCATCCAGTCCCAGCGCCACCACACCGTGAAAGCGATGCAGGACTACACCCGGCTGAAGGCGCAGGCCCTCGCCGACGTCCCGGGCAACCGCGACGAGGTGGCCTGGCTGCTCGTACTGGAACAGCTGATCTTCCAGGCCGAGGCCGAGGCCCGCTGGCTGGACCACTGCGAGTCGCGGCTGGTCCGCCTCGCCGAGGCCGCCGCCACGGATCCGGTACCTGAGGCGCGGACCGCCAACCACGCCCAGGCGCGCACGCCTGCCCGCCCGCGTACACGGCGCTGACCACCCGCGCACGCGGCACCGGCTGTCCTCGATCGCGGCGCTGCCCGCCCGCCTACGCGGCGTCCACCGCCTTCGACCGCATCGCCGACCGCCCGCCTGCGCGGTATCGACCACAGACCATTCCCGAGGGGGAACCACTCACCATGTCCTCGCACGAACCGTCCACAACCCCGTCGCCCCGGCTGTCCGCCGCGCCCCTGCCGGTCGACGCTCCCGTGCTCGAACTCCGCGCCCTCACGCGTACCCACGGAACCGGCATCGCCGAGGTGCACGCCCTGCGCGGCATCAATCTCTCGGTGCACACCGGTGAACTCGTCGCCGTGATGGGCCCGTCCGGCTCCGGCAAGTCCACCCTGCTCACCCTGGCCGGTGGTCTCGACACCGCGACCGGCGGCCAGGTGATCATCGAGGGTCAGGACATCTCCACCCTCGGCCGCAAGGGCGTCGCGGCCCTGCGCCGGCGCAGCGTCGGCTATGTCTTCCAGGACTACAACCTGATCCCGGCGCTGACCGCGGCCGAGAACATCTCCCTGCCGCGCGAGCTCGACGGGGTCTCCGTGCGCAAGGCACGCAAGGAGGCGCGGGCCGCGCTGGAGGAGATGAACCTCCTGCAGATCGCCGACCGGTTCCCCGACGAGATGTCCGGCGGTCAGCAGCAGCGGGTCGCGATCGCCCGCGCGCTGGTGGGGGACCGGCGCCTGGTGCTCGCCGACGAACCGACCGGGGCGCTCGACTCCGAAACCGGTGAGGCCGTCCTCGCCCTGCTGCGCAACCGGTGCGACCAGGGTGCGGCCGGGGTGATGGTGACGCATGAACCGCGGTACGCCGCCTGGGCGGACCGGGTCGTGTTCCTCCGGGACGGCTCGATCGTCGACCAGACACTGACCGCCGATGCCGACTCGCTGCTCGCCGCCGAGGGCGCCAAGTGAGCGTGTTCACGGGCTGGCGTGCCGCCCTCCGGATCGCCCGGCGCGACGCCATGCGGGCCAAGGGCCGCAGCGCACTGGTTGTCGCGATGATCGCGCTGCCGGTGCTCGGGGTGACGGCCGCCGATGTGACGTACCGCAGTGTGGAGCCGACCCGGGCCGAGAAGCTGATGGCCTCGATGGGCTCCGCGGACGCGCTGTTCAGCGATCCGGGGATGGGGGCGGGCGCGATCCAGCAGATGCCCGACGGGCAGTCGTACGGCCCGGCTTCGGAGGACATCGCGCGGCCGGCCGACGAACCCGTTCCGCCGATAGACATAAAGGCCGCGCTCCCCGAAGGTGCGCACGCGATCAGCATCCAGTCCGCCCCGGCCACCGTCACCACCAAGTACGGCATCACCACCGCCGACATCGTCGAGTTCCGGACGTCGGACCCGATGGCCCGCGGCAAGGTCACCCTCGTGCGGGGCGCCTTCCCGCACGGCGACGGCGAGATGGCAGCCACCGAGCCGTTCCTGGCCAAGTCGGGGCTGCACGTCGGTTCGCGCACCACTCTGCACGGCGCCGAGCGCACGTACACCATCACCGGTGTCGTGGAACAGCCCGACGACCTCAAGTCCGCGGCGCTGTACGCCGAGCCGGGGGCGGTCATCGCCCCGTGGACGAACAGGGCCGAGCACGACAAGAAGGTGCTGCCGCCGAACGCCGACTCCAAGGACTGGCTGGTCAGGGGAGCCGAGGGAGCCGGCGTGAGCTGGTCCGACGTGCTCGCCGCCAACGCGCGGGGCGTCCTCGTCGTGTCCCGGCAGGTCGTCATCGACCCGCCGCCGGACTCCGAGGTCCCGATGGCCCGGTCCATGAACGGCGGCTCGTACGGCGGTTCCGAGGAGCTCAGCGCGGCGCTGATCACCGTGGTCGCCATGGCCGTCCTGGAGCTCGTACTGCTCGCCGGACCGGCCTTCGCGGTCGGCGCCCGCCGCTCCCGTCGCCAGCTCGGCCTCGTCGGTACGTGCGGTGGAGACCGGCGCCATGTCCGGGCCGTGGTGCTCTCCGGCGGGCTGGTGCTCGGCGGCGTCGGTGCCGTGGCCGGTGTCGCGTCCGGATTCGCGCTCACGGCGGTGTTCCGCCCGATGATCGAGGGCTGGGCCGGAAACCGCTTCGGATCGCTGGCTGTGCACCCGTCGGAGCTGCTGATCATTGCCGTGATCGGTCTGGTCACCGGTCTGCTGGCAGCGCTCGTACCCGCGATCGTGGCGAGCCGGCAGTCCGTGCTGGAATCGCTCAGCGGCCGCCGCGGAATCCGCCGCAGCTCCCGGGTACTGCCGGTGCTGGGCTCCATCACCCTGCTGATCGGCATCGCGGTCTCGGTCTACGGCGGCACCAGCGGCAACTCGACACTGGTCGCCGGCGGGTCGGTCGTCGCCGAACTCGGCCTGCTCGGCTGCATCCCGGTGATCGTCGGCTTCCTCGGACGGCTCGGCCGCAGGCTGCCACTCTCCCCGCGGATGGCGTTGCGCGACGCGGCCCGCAACCGAGGGCGTACGGCCCCCGCGGTCGCGGCCGTGATGGCAGCCGTCGCGGGTTCGGTGGCCATCGCCACCTACATGTCCAGCGGCCAGGCCGAGTCGGAGTTCGAGTACACCGCGAGCCTCACCCCGGGCACGGTCGCGCTCGTCGCCTCCGACGACAAGGCGGCCGACCGGCTCCCGCTCGCCCGCGCCGCCGTCGAACGCAACCTCGCCGTCACCGGTGGACACGCCGACGTCGGCCGGTTCTGGGCGGGCAGCGACTGCAACATCTACTACGAGGAGGGGGACAGCTGCGGTTCGGTCGAGCTGATCAAGCCCGCCGGCAAGGGCCACTCCTGCCCGCTCGTCGGCAAGGGAGCCAAAAAACTCGCGGCGAGTCTCTCCGCCGAAGAGCACAGGAAGCTGATGCGGTCCCCCGCCTGCCTGGACGAGCTCATGTACGCGAGCCCGTTCATCGGCATGGCGGACGGCGTCGTCCTGGGCGACGCCAAGTTCCTCTCCACCTATGTGAAGCTCCGGGACCCCGCGGCCGCCAAGGCCCTGGAGGCCGGCACACCCGTGCTGCTCAACCCGGCGTACGCGAAGAACGGCGAGGTCACCCTCAAGGCCGTCCACAGGTACAGCGACCGCGACAAGAACCGCAAGCTGCACCCGGGCAAGGCCGAGACCCGTACCGACCGGCTGAAGGTGTATCAGGCACCCGAGCAGTACGCCACCACACCCGGGGTCCGCATGATCCTGCCCCTGCAGACAGCGAAACAGCTCGGTCTGCACACCGAGATGAACGGCAGTGTCTACGCGGTCGCCCATGAGCCGACGGACAGCGAGGAGCAGCGGGTCTCGGCGGCGGTCGAAGTGGCCGGCGGCGGAATCTATCTCCAGTCGGAGAGGGGACCGTCCGGGCGGCAGGACACGATCCTGCTGTTCCTCTCCCTGTTCGCCGGTGTGGTGACCCTGGGCGCGGCCGCGATCGCGACCGGTCTCGCCAAGGCCGACGCGGAGGCGGACCTCACCACGCTCAGCGCGGTGGGCGCACCCCCACGCGTACGGCGCACCCTCTCCGGTTTCCAGTGCCTGGTCGTCGCGCTCACCGGCGTCCTGCTCGGCACGGCAGCCGGTCTGGTGCCCGCGGTGGCGCTCCGGCTCATCGATCTGCGTGCGGCCGTGAAGAACATGCGGATGCAGCCGATGGAGTCCGCATACACGCCGATCGTGCTGCCGTGGGCGACCATCGGGTTGCTGGCCGTGGTGGTGCCGCTACTGGCCGGGCTGGGTGCGGCGGCGTTCACCCGCTCACGGCAGACCGTGGCGCGCCGGGCCGGGTGACGCGCGGCCGGACACTGCGGTCGAAGGCTGATTGCGGGGCTGACCGGGCGGTTTCGTTGCCCCCGAGAATGGTGGATCAACCGTAATCGGGGGCACCACCCTGTTGAACAGCACGTGTGCGAGACAATGGCGGCATGGAGATGCCGAGGAATGAACGGTCGCACGAGCACCCCCAAGTCCTCGTAGTGGGACAGGACGGCATGGCGATCGGCGGCGGCGGTGGCACTGACGACGAATCGCGTGAGGTCCCGGTGACAGAAATGGTCGAACAGCCCGCGAAGGTCATGCGCATCGGCAGCATGATCAAGCAGCTCCTGGAAGAGGTCAGGGCGGCTCCTCTCGACGAGGCGAGCCGGGTCCGGCTCAAGGAGATCCACGCAAGCTCCGTCAAGGAGCTGGAGGACGGCCTCGCGCCGGAGCTGGTGGAGGAGCTCGAACGGCTCTCCCTGCCGTTCACGGAGGAGTCGGTCCCCTCCGAAGCGGAACTCCGGATTGCGCAGGCCCAGTTGGTGGGCTGGCTGGAGGGTCTCTTCCACGGCATCCAGACGGCACTGTTCGCCCAGCAGATGGCGGCCCGCGCGCAGTTGGAACAGATGCGCCGCGCGCTTCCGCCGGGCAGCGGTCACGAGGACGACGACGGCTCGGACCCGCACGGGGCGATCCGGTCGGGCCCGTACCTGTAAGGCCGTACGCCGGTTTCCGTACCTCAACCTCATCCACGTACATACGAACAGCGGGCCCGGCACACAGGAACGTGTGCCGGGCCCGCTGTGTCTCCGGCTGCGTTCAGGCCGCCGGCGTGGCCAGGAGCACCTTGCCGATGTGGGTGCTGGACTCCAGCACCCGGTGGGCCTCCGCTGCGTCCGGCATCGGCAGCGTACGGTCCACGATCGGCCGGACCACGCCACTGCCGATCAGCGGCCACACATGCTCTCGCACGGCGGCGACGATGGCGGCCTTCTCGGCGAGCGGACGCCCGCGCAGGGACGTTGCCGTGATCGCCGCGCGCTTGTTCAGCAGAGCGCTCAGATTGAGATCGCCCTTGACGCCACCCTGGAGGCCGATGATGGCGAGCCTGCCGTTGACGGCGAGCGCCTTCACATTCCGGTCCAGATACTTCGCACCGACGATGTCGAGGATGACGTCCGCGCCCGCCCCGTCCGTCGCCTTGCTCAGCTCCTCGACGAAGTCCTGCTCCCGGTAGTCGATCAGGATGTCGGCTCCGAGCTCCGCGCACCGCGCCAGCTTCTCGGGGCCGCCCGCGGTCACCGCGACCCGTGCGCCCACGGCCTTGGCGAGCTGGATCGCCATCGTGCCGATACCGCTGGAGCCTCCGTGCACCAACAGCGTCTCGCCGGGGCGCAGATGGGCCACCATGAACACGTTCGACCAGACCGTGGCTGTCACCTCGGGCAGCGCCGCGGCCATCGCCGGATCGACGCCGTCCGGCACGGGCAGCAGTTGCCCGGCAGGTACGGCGACCTTCTCCGCGTAACCGCCGCCCGCGAGCAGCGCACACACCTCGTCGCCGACCGACCAGCCGGTGACACCGGGGCCGACCTCCGCGATCCGGCCGGCGCACTCCAGACCGGGATACGGGGACGCGCCGGGCGGTGGGTTGTAGAAGCCCTGCCGCTGCAGAACATCGGCGCGGTTGACCGCGCTGGACACGACCTCGACGAGAACCTCGCCCTCGCCGGGTACGGGATCGGGGACCTCGGCCCAGACGAGCGCCTCGGGGCCACCGGGTGCGGGGATTGTGATCGCATGCATGGCGGCGAGGCTACTCCGTGGCGGCGGCGCGACGGGTCGGCGGCGGGTTTACGACGCGCCGCGGTCGCCTGCCGTCCGAGGCGGACGGCACGTTGCCCGACTTCTGTCCGAAGCGCGCGACTCGCCGCGGGCGAGTCACCGCAGGCTCTCACGCCCCTTGCTGGCGCGGCGCATTCAATGGCGTGCCGCCGCCCGAGACACGCACGATCGTGATCAGGCGGTCCGTCAACTGCAGCGGACTGGCCGCCGGATCGTCGTAACCGATCAGCCGGTGGCCGCGCAGCACACTCACGACCAGATCGTCGGTCTCCCGGACGCTCTTGCCGACCTCGGCCTTTATCACCGGCCGTTCGACAAGATCGAGGCCGGTGCCCTGCTGGATGAGATCCTCCATCACCGTGCCCGCACTGGGACTGAGGACGGAGAGACCGAGCAGCCGGCCTGCCGCACTGGCACTGGTGATCACGGCGTCGGCGCCGGACTGCCGCAGCAGCGGAGCGTTCTCCTCCTCGCGGACCGCAGCGACGATCTTCGCGCCGCGATTGAGCTGCCGCGCGGTCAGCGTGACCAGCACCGCCGTGTCGTCCCGCTGAGTGGCGATGATGACCTGCCGCGCCTTCTGGATCTCGGCACGCAACAGAACATCGCTGCGCGTCGCATCGCCGGCGACACCCACGAACCCCTCGGCGTTGGCCGACTCGATCACCTTGGTCGCCGGGTCGACGATCACGATCTGTTCCTTCTTCAGACCGGTGGCACAGAGCGTCTGGATCGCCGACCGTCCCTTGGTGCCGAAGCCGACGACAACTGTGTGGTCACGCAAGTTGGTTCTCCAACGGTTCAGCCGGAAGTCCTCCCGGGTCCGCTCCGTCAGGACCTCCAGGGTGGTGCCGACCAGAATGATCAGGAAGAGCACGCGCAACGGTGTCACGAGCAGCACATTGGTCAGCCGTGCGGTGTCGCTGTACGGGGTGATGTCGCCGTACCCGGTGGTGGAGAGGGTGACCGTCGAGTAGTAGACGGCGTCCAGCAGATCCACCGAGCCATCGGCAGCGTCGTGATAGCCGGAACGGTCGAGCCAGACGATCAGCACCGTGGCGGCCAGGACCAGTATCGCCATCAACAGCCGCTTGGCGACCTGCCGGAGAGGCCGGTCGACGACTCGGCGCGGAAGCAGGATCCGGGTGGGCACAAGGTGCTCGTCGACCCGCCGGGCCATCGCATCGTGGCCGGGAAGTTTCACGTGAAACACCCTTCCGTCCACGGCGTCGCCGAGGCCCACGGCAGATCGAGGATCTCCACCTCGGTGCCGGACCGTACCCCGCCCGGTGGTACGACGGCCAGCCCGTCGGCGGCGGCGATCCCGCGGAGCATGGCCGGCCCGTTGTAGTGCAGAGGAACGACCTGCTCGACGCCGGCACCGGCCCCGCTGCCCGCACCCTCTGTCGATCTGACCCGATGGACGACGGGTACCAAGCGGGTGTCGTGCGGATGGCCGTGCACCTCGTCGCGCACGACGACCCGGTACGGCTCCTCCGGTGCGCGGCCACCCAGCCCGCGCAGGAGAGGCTCGGCGAGCGTGAGGAGACCGGAGACGGCAGCGAGCGGGTTGCCGGGCAGTCCGACGAGATACGGGCCACCGGAGGGCAGCCGGGCCAGCAGCATCGGGTGGCCGGGGCGTACGGCCACGCCGTCGACCAGCAGCCCGGCGCCGATCTTGGCGAGGACCGGGTGGACATGGTCGACCGGACCCGCCGCGGTGCCCCCGGTGGTGATGACAAGGTCCGCGTCGGAGGTGGTGAGGGCGTGCTGGAGAGCCTCCGCGTCGTCGCCGAGACGGCGGGGGGCGGAGACCTCGGCGCCCAGAGCCCGCAGCCAGGGTCCGATCATGGGTCCCAGAGCATCCCGGATCAGCCCGTCGTGCGGCAGACCGGCGGTGAGCAGTTCGTCCCCGAGGACGAGGACGTCGACACGCGGGCGGGGCACCGTCACCAACTCGTCGTACCCGGCAGCGGCGGACAGACCGAGGACAGCGGGCGTCACCAGGGTTCCGGCGGGCAGCAGTTGATCGCCGGAACGGCACTCCTGGCCGCGCGGCCGGATGTCCTGCCCGGGGACCACGTGCCGTTGTGCGTACAACAGCCCCTTGGCCTCGTCCACATGGGCGTGCTCGCTCCGGATCACGGCAGTGGCGTTCGCCGGGATGCGGGCGCCCGTGGCAATCCGTACGCCATCACCGTCGGGAAGCGGGACCGGCGTGCTGTGCCCGGCGAGGATGCCAAGCTCTCCGCTCCCGCCTTCGCCCCTGCCGAGAGCCCAGGGGCCGGGTCCGGCGACGACCCAGCCGTCCATGGCGGACGTATCGAACGACGGCAGATCCGTCAGCGCGGCCAGGGGTTCGGCCAGCACGTGTCCGAGAGTCCGGTCGAGGGGAAGCCGCTGGGTACGGGGGGCGGCGCCGCGCCCGGCCCGCGCGGCAAGAGCACGAGCCTCACGCCAGTCGGTGGCCTGTCTGCGCCGGTCGCGAGCGGGGGCCTGACCGGAACCTTTGCCAGGGCTGTTGCCTGGCTTCTGATCAGGGCTGTGACCGGGGCTCGGGGCGGCGCTGTGACCAGAACTGTGGTCAGAACTCTGGTGCGGACTGCCCCCGGAACTGCCGGTGCTGGGGCCAGGTGTGTGTTCGGAGCTCTGGCCGGAACTGTGACCAGCGCTCTGCCGAGGGCTCTGCGCCGAGGCCCCGACCTGGGGCTGCGACTGAGCCACGAATCGAGGCTCACGCGAAGACTGTCCCGCAACCAGCGCAAGAGCCTGATCGACAGCACGGTCCTCCTCGGCAGCACGGGTCGCCTCGGCGGCATGGGCCTGCTCAGCGGTGCGGCTCGCGTCGGCAGCACGGGGCACGTCGGCAGCACGAGTCACCTCCGCCACCGGGTCTTGCTCATCGTCGTGAGCCACTCCGGCCGCCCGGCCTGATGCCGTCGAGCAGGCCTGCTCGACGGCACCGGTTTCCTCCGCGGCGCCGGTCACCCAGGCTGCCCCGACCGTCTCGACCGACCCGGCCGCCCCGGCGTCCGGCGGAGTAACCGCGGAGGCATGCTCAGCCGTCGGAGGCCCGCTCCCCGGATCCGGCGGAGGAACCGGTGCCCCTTCCGCCGCCGGGCCGCCTTCGGCCTTGCGTGAGTACGCCGTCATGGCGTCTCGTTCTCGTCCGCCCAGCGGAGGGCGAGCGCGGCCGCCTTGCGAGCAGCCTCGGCCACCGCCTCGGGTCCGCCCCCGCCGTCGCTCGCCTTCGCCGCCGCGTACCCGACCAGAAACGTCGTCAGGGGCGCGGCGGGCCGGGCGACACCGTGGGCGGCATCGCGGGCGAGGTCGAGCAGGACGCCGGTGTCGACGTCGAGTTCGATGCCCAGTTCGTTCTTGACTGCGGTGATCCATTCGTCCAGCACGGTTCCATGCTCTCTGATACGGGCCCGGGCTGCGGCAATGTCTTCCCAGGTGTCGCAGTCGAACGAGGCGAGCGGACCCGCCTCGACGCGGGCGAGGTCCAGTTCGTGTGTCAGCAACCGCAGCGGCAGTCCGGCCAGACCGCCGTGCTCGGTGGCGAGCAGCGCCAGCTCGCGGCGGAGCGGTTCGGCGCGGTAGACCGCGACCAAGGGCTGGTCCCGGCCGTCCTGATCGACGCACAGGGCCCCGTCGCGGTCCCCGTGCCCGGCGGCGGCCAGCAGCGCCTCGACCGTGCTCTCCCTCAGGAACGGGAGGTCGGCGGAGAGTACGAGCACGCGCTCCGCGCTCGTATGCCGTACCCCGGCGCCGAGTGCCGCCAACGGGCCCCCGCCCTGGGGCTCTTCGCGTGTCCAGGTCACAGCGCGCGTGGTGGGCCGCCGACCGCCCACCACGACGGTGGCAGCGGCATCGGCGCAGGCGGCGAGCACCCGGTCGAGCAGTGCCCGGCCACCGACCCGAACGGCCGGCTTGTCGGCACCCCCGAGGCGCTTGGCGGCCCCTCCGGCAAGAACGATGGCGTCATACGCGGTCATGCCCCGAGTATGCGTGCCACACGCTCCCGTTGAACCTCCCCGCCCCTCCCTCCTCTTCCTCCTCCTACAACGTGCGCAGCAACAGCGCCGGTTGTTCCACGCAGTCGGCCACGTATCGCAGGAAGCCGCCCGCCGTGCCGCCGTCGCAGACCCGGTGGTCGAAGGTCAGCGAGAGCTGGACGACCTGGCGCACGGCCAGCTCCCCCCGGTGCACCCACGGCTTGGGCACGATCCGGCCGACACCCAGCATCGCCGCCTCGGGGTGGTTGATGATCGGCGTCGACCCGTCGACCCCGAACACCCCGTAGTTGTTCAGCGTGAAAGTGCCGCCGGTCAGATCAGCCGGGGTCAGCGTGCCCGTCCGGGCCGCCTCGGTCAGCCGACCGATCTCGGCGCCGATCGACTCCGCGTTACGGGACTGCGCATCCCGTACGACAGGGACGACCAGCCCTCGCTCCGTCTGGGCCGCGAAGCCGAGATGAACGGCGGGCAGCCGCACGATCTCCCGGGCCTCCAGGTCCACCGTCGAGTTGAGCTCGGGGAACCGGGCCAGGGCCGCCGTGCAGATACGGGCCAGCAGGGCGAGCACCGACACCTTGGGCCCCGCGGTCGTCGGACCACCGGCGCCGTTCATCGCGGCTCTGGCAGCCATCAGCTCGGTGGCATCCGCGTCGACCCAGCACGTGGCATCGGGAATTTCGCGCCGACTGCGCGCCAGCTTGTCGGCGACCGCGCCCCGTACACCGCGCAACGGAATCCGCTCCCCGGCAGCCGAAGCCGACACCGGGGCCGGCCCCGAGGCAGAGGGCGACACCCGGACCGGTACCGGCGGCGCCACCGCCGTCCCGTTCGCCGCAGCCTTGATCGCCGATTCGACATCAGACCGCAGAATCAGCCCGTCGCGGCCCGACCCCGTCAACTGCCGCAGATCGAGATCGTGCTGCCGCGCCAGCCTCCGTACCAACGGAGAGACGACCGCCACGGGCCCCGACGCCTCAACGGGAACCGGCGCAGGGACCGGTCCCTGCGCCGGAGCAGGAGCCATCACAGGCACCGGTCCCGGCTCCGCCGCCGGCCCCGCGGCAGCCGCAATCGCCTCGGGCCGCACCCGCCGACGTCGTGCCGCCGGCGCTCCCGTCCCGTATCCCACCAGCACATTGCCGGACGACTCGGCCCCCGCGGCGCCCTTGCCGGAGAGATCCCCGGGAAGGTCGCCTTCCGTGGACCCCACGGCCACCGTCAACAACGGTGCACCGACCGGAAGTTCCGTACCCTCGTCGCCGAAGCGGGCGGTCACCACACCCCCGTACGGACATGGCACCTCCACCATCGCCTTGGCCGTCTCGACCTCGACGACCGGCTGGTCGATGGCGACCACATCGCCGACCTCCACCAGCCAGCGGACGATCTCCGCCTCGGTCAGGCCCTCGCCGAGGTCGGGCAGCTTGAATTCGAGCACCTGTGGCATCAGCTCTCCGCCTCCCACTGCAGCCGCGCGACGGCATCGAGCACCCGGTCCACGCCCGGCAGATGGTGCCGCTCCAGCATCGGCGGCGGATACGGGATGTCGAACCCGGCGACCCGCAGCACCGGCGCCTCCAGGTGGTGGAAGCAGCGCTCGGTGACGCGGGCCGCGATCTCGCCGCCGGGGCCGCCGAACCCGGACGACTCATGGACGACGACCGCTCGACCGGTACGCCGCACGGAAGCGGCAACCGTCTCGTCGTCGAAGGGCACGAGCGAACGAAGGTCGACCACTTCGAGGTCCCAGCCCTCCTCGACGGCCGCCTCCGCGGCTTCCAGGCAGACCGGCAGGGACGGCCCGTACGTGATCAGCGTCGCGCTGCGCCCGGGACGGCGGACAACGGCCCGCCCGATCGGCTCGACCTCCACCGGCGCGTCCGGCGACCATGCCGCCTTCGACCAGTACAGCCGCTTCGGCTCCAGGAAGATCACCGGATCGTCGGAGGCGATCGAGGCCCGCAGCAGCCCGTACGCGTCGTCGACCGTGGCAGGCGTGACGACATGCAGGCCCGGCGTCGCCATGTAGTAGGCCTCCGAGGAGTCGCTGTGGTGCTCGACCCCGCCGATCCCGCCGCCGTAGGGCACCCGCACCGTGATCGGCAGCGGCATGGCGCCCCCGGTCCGGTTCCGCATCTTGGCGACATGGCTGATGAGCTGCTCGAACGCCGGATAGGCGAACGCGTCGAACTGCATCTCCACCACAGGCCGCAGTCCGTACATCGCCATGCCGACGGCCGCACCGAGGATGCCCGCCTCGGCCAGCGGCGTGTCCGTACAGCGGTCGTCGCCGAACTCCTTCGCCAGCCCGTCGGTGATCCGGAAGACCCCGCCGAGCGTGCCGACGTCCTCACCGAGGACGTGCACCGTCGGGTCCTCGGCCATCGAGTCACGCAGCGCACGCCCGAGAGCCTGCGCCATGGTGGCCGGCTTGGCCTTGTCCGTCTGCTCGCCGGCCATCGCCGCCGTCGTCATCGGCCGTCCCCCGCACCACTCGTACCGTCCTGGCCCTGCTCGGCGTCCAGCTCCACCCGCAGCCGGGCCGCCTGCTCCCGCAGTTGCGCGGTCTGTTCCGCATAGACATGGGCGAAGAGGTCCATCGGGTCGAGCACCGGATCTGCGTTCATCTGCTCGCGCAGCCCGGCCGCCATCCTCTCCGCAGCCGCGCGCGCCTCCTCGATACCGTCCTCACCGAGCAGCCCGCGCGCGGTCAGTTCCCGCTCCAGGAGCTGGATCGGGTCGTGTGCCCGCCACGCCTCCACCTCGCTCTCGCCGCGGTAGCGCGTGGCGTCGTCGGCGTTCGTATGCGCGTCCATCCGGTACGTCACGGCCTCGACCAGGGTCGGACCGCCACCCGCCCGGGCCCGCGCCACCGCCTCGCCGAGCACCTGGTGCACGGCGGCCACGTCATTGCCGTCGACCAGCCGGCCCGGCATGCCGTACCCCACCGCCTTGTGCGCCAGCGACGGCGCCGCCGTCTGCTTGGCCAGGGGCACGGAGATCGCAAAGCCGTTGTTCTGCACCAGGAAGACCACCGGGGCCCGCCAGACGGCCGCGAAGTTCAGCGCCTCGTGGAAGTCGCCCTCGCTGGTCCCGCCGTCGCCGACCATGGCGAGCGCCACCACGTCGTCCCCCTTGAGCCGCGCCGCGTGGGCCAGGCCCACGGCGTGCGGCAGCTGGGTGGCGAGCGGGGTGCAGAGCGGGGCGATGCGGTGCTCGCGCGGGTCGTAACCGGTGTGCCAGTCACCGCGCAGCAGGGTCAGTGCCTCGACCGGGTCGAGGCCGCGCGCCACTGCCGCGAGGGTGTCGCGGTAGCTGGGGAAGAGCCAGTCGCGCTCCTCCAGCACCAGCGCCGCAGCTATCTCGCAGGCCTCCTGTCCGGTGCTGGACGGGTAGACGGCGAGCCGGCCCTGCTTGGTGAGGGCGGTGGCCTGGGCGTTGTACCGCCGACCGCGCACCAGCTCGGCGTAGAGCCGCAGCAGCAGCTCGGGGTCTGCGTCGGCCACGGCGTCCGTACCGAGCACGCGGTACGGCTCGGGGTCCGGGAGCAGCGGCGCGGGGTCGGTGAGCGGCTTCCAGGCCGGGGGCGGCGTGGGCCGGTAGGCGGCCGCGCCGGGCAGCTCTTGGACCGTCATGACAAGCACCTCCTGGCATCGAGGGGTATCGAGCAGCGTGTGGCGATATCGAGGGGTCGCCCAATATCGAGGGGTGGCTGAATACGTCGAAATGTCGAGCACTGGCCGAGGCGCGGATGTGGTGTGCCTCACCTACCGATTGTTCGGTCGCGAGCGCATTTTGGCTACAGGCACCGTCAGCCTGTGGACAAACGGTTCTCCACAGCCTGGGATAGGGGCAGGTCGTCCAAGGCAGGGAGGCACGGGGACATGGCAGCTGAACAAATGGCCGACGGGGCCGAGGACCCCGGTCAGGTTCCGCCCGCGCGCCCGCTCGACTCGATCGACCGCGACATCCTCCGACTGCTCCAGACGGACGGCCGGGCCTCGATACGGTCGGTGGCCGACCGCGTCCATGTGTCGCGCGCCAATGCCTACGCCCGGATCAACCGGCTCATCGACGACGGAGTGATCCGCGGCTTCAGCGCGCGCGTGAACCATGAGCGGGCGGGGCAGGGCGCCTCCGCATACATCACGCTCAAGATCGTCCAGAACTCCTGGCGGACGGTGCGGGAGCAGCTCCAGGCACTGCCGGGGGCCACACACATCGCGCTGGTCAGCGGCGACTTCGACGTACTGCTGCTGGTGCACACCCCGGACAACCGGTCGCTGCGCGAGCTGGTCCTGACGAGGATCCAGGCCATCCCGGAGGTGCTCTCCACCCGCACGCTCCTGGTGTTCGAGGAGACCGACCTGGCCCCGGGCCCGGACCGCCCCACCGAACTCAGCTAGCGCGAATCACGCGCAGCCGCGCCCCTGCCGCGGGTCGACGGCACGGCACCGAGCATCACCGCAGCTCAGGAAGGCAGGCATCCGCAGGAGGGCAGCCATTGAGCAGGGTGGCGGTCTTCCCTCTCCGGCCATGGGCGGCTCAGCGGCTGGAACGCATCCCCTCGAATGCCAGCTGAACGACCGTGTCCGCCAGCTGCTCCCCCTCGGCGCCACCGCCCGGCTGCGGCCGGTACCACTCCACCAGGGAGTTGACCATCCCGAACAGCAGCCTCGTCGCCAGCCGTATGTCCACGTCGGAGCGGAGATCACCGTCCGCGACCGCCGCCTTCAGCAGTTCGGCCACCCGCTGGTCGAATTCGCGCCTTCGCTCCATGGCCCAGCGCTCGGCCGTCGTATTGCCCCGCACGCGCAGTAGCAGCGTGACGTAGGGCAGTTCGGCTATCAGCACCTCGACGGTGCGGCGAGTGACGTATTCGACCCGCTCGATCGCGCGCCCCCGACTCGCTCCCGACTCGTCGAGAATCCCGAAGAGCCCGTCCAGCGCCCGGCTGACCGCACGTCGCAGGAGCTCTTCCTTGCCCGCGACATGGTGGTAGATCGACGACTTGGAGATGCCCGCCGCCTTGGACAGGTGCTCCATGGACGTGCCGTCGTAACCGCGTTCGTTGAAGACACGGACGGCGACGGTGAGGAGAGTCTCCGGGGTGTACGTGTCCCGCTTGGCCGTGGTCATGTCCGCGATCCTCCCCTACGAGTTGTCCACAGGTTCCGTGGGGCCCCTTGTCCCGACCGATCGTTCGGTTACTCTAACTCTGTCCGCCCGTCCCTGCCCAGCTCGATGAGGAGTTGGTCCGTCATGGCCGCCGAGCTCTCCCCGCAACTGCTGTCCGAGAAGCACCGCCCCACGCTCGACCAGGCCCTCGACGCGATCCGTACGCGCGCCTACTGGTCCCCGCATCCCGAGCATCCGAAGGCGTACGGCGACGGCGGCGCCCCGGGCAGCCTGAGCGCTGCCGAGGGCAAGGCCGCGTTCGACGCCGTGCTGCACACCCGGCTCGACCTCGGCCAGCCGGGCACCGACGGCTGGACGGGCGGGGAGGTCTCTCCCTACGGTCCGGAGCTCGGTGTCGAATATCCGCATGCCGATCTGGACGTGCTGCTTCCGGCGATGCGTGCGGGGATGGCTGCCTGGCGCGAGGCGGGGCCCGAGACCAGGGCCCTGGTCTGTCTGGAGATCCTTTCGCGGATCAGCGCCCGCACCCATGAGTTCGGCCACGCCGTGATGCACACGAGCGGGCAGGCCTTCATGATGGCGTTCCAGGCGGGCGGCCCGCACGCTCAGGACCGCGGCCTGGAAGCGGTGACGTATGCGTACGAGGAGCAGATCCGCACCCCGCGGACCGCGGACTGGTCCAAGCCCCAGGGCAAGCGCGACCCGCTCCAGCTGCACAAGTCGTTCATCGCGGCGGGCCGCGGCATCGCGCTGCTGATCGGCTGCAACACGTTCCCCACATGGAACGGCTATCCCGGCCTCTTCGCCTCCCTCGCCACCGGTAATCCCGTCCTGGTGAAGCCGCATCCGCGCGCCGTGCTTCCCCTGGCGCTCACGGTGCAGGTGGCCCGCGACGTGCTGAGTGAGGCGGGCTTCGACCCCAATCTGGTCTGTCTGGCCGCCGAGCGGCCGGGCGAGGGCATCGCCAAGACCCTGGCGGTCCGGCTCGAGATCAGGATCATCGACTACACCGGATCCACCGCCTTCGGCGACTGGCTGGAGGCCAACGCCCGCCAGGCCCAGGTCTACACGGAGAAGGCCGGGGTCAACACGATCGTCGTCGACTCCACCGATGACTACCGGGGCATGCTGGCCAATCTGGCCTTCTCCCTCTCCCTGTACAGCGGCCAGATGTGCACCACCCCGCAGAACCTGCTGATCCCCCGCGACGGCATCACGACGGACGCCGGCGACAAGACGTACGACGAGGTGGTCGGTGACATCGCCGCCTCGGTCACCGGTCTGCTCGGAGACGACGCCCGGGCCAACGCACTGCTCGGTGCGCTGGTCAACCCGGAGGTGAAGGCCCGGCTGGAGGCGGCGGCCGGACTGGGCGAAATCGCCCTGGCGTCGCGTGAGGTGGCCAACCCGGAGTTCCCGGACGCGGTGGTCCGCACCCCGCTCGTCGTCAAGCTCGACGGCACCAAGCCGGACGACGAGGCGGCCTATCTCGCGGAGTGCTTCGGACCGGTCGCTTTCGCGGTCGCGGTCGACTCGACGGCGGACGCGGTGGAGCTGCTGCGCCGCACGATCCGCGACAAGGGCGCGATGACGGTCGGTGCGTACACGACCTCGCCGGAGGTGGAGCGCGCGGTGGAGGACGTCTGCCTGGACGAGTCGGCCCAGCTCTCGCTGAACCTGACGGGCGGGGTGTACGTCAACCAGACGGCGGCCTTCTCCGACTTCCACGGCTCGGGCGGCAACCCTGCGGCGAACGCCGCACTGTGCGACGGAGCATTCGTATCGAACCGCTTCCGCATGGTGGAGGTCCGCCGCCAGGCCTAGCAAGGGCCCGTGTGTCAGTCCTTCCGGCGCCGGGGGGCGCAGGAGCAGGAGCCAGGGGGCAGGCAGAACCCCCTGGCTCCGGTGTGCCGCCCCCCTCAGACCCCGGCCTCCGGAATGTCGGCGTACCGCTGCACCCACGCATGCATGGCGATGGCCGCCGCAGCCCCCGCATTGATCGACCGCGTCGAGCCGAACTGCGCGATCGAGCAGACCATCGCCGCGTGCTTGCGGGCCTCTTCCGTAAGCCCCGGCCCTTCCTGCCCGAAGAGCAGCACACACCGGCGCGGCAGCTCGGTCCGCTCCAGCGGCACCGCCCCCGGCAGATTGTCGATCCCGATGATCGGCAGCCCCTCCGCCGCCGCCCAGGCGGTCAGATCGGCCGTGTCGGGATGGTGCCGCACATGCTGGTACCGGTCGGTGACCATCGCACCGCGCCGGTTCCAGCGCCGCCGGCCCACGATGTGGATCTCCTTGGCGAGGAAAGCGTTCGCGGTGCGCACCACCGACCCGATATTGAAGTCGTGGCCCCAGTTCTCCACCGCCACATGGAAGTCATGTCGTCGCAGATCCAGATCGGCGACGATCGCCTCCCGCGTCCAGTAGCGGTACTCGTCGCCGACATTGCGCCGGTCGCCGTGGGCGAGCAGCTCCGGGTCGTACCGCTCGCCCTCGGGCCAGGGCAGCGCATGCGGCCCGACACCGATCTCCGCCCCGAACCCGTCGTCGTACTGCATCGGTTCCACGGGCGGCTCACCCGCGGCGAGGGCTGCGTTCGACGGATCCTCGCTGCTGGGACTGCTGCTACTGCTGGTACGGCCGGTGCTGCCGGTATCGCTGCTCACCCGACGAGCGTATGGCCACCGCTTCCGCTGTGCTGCGGGGCCTCCTCCTCGCCGCTGCGCCGCTGCTCGGGCACTCGGTCCGCGCGCGAGAACAGCAGCTGCCGCCCGAGCGTCACCCGGCCGCCCAGCCAGACCAGGAAGACCGTGGGCAGGAAGACGGAGTCTGCGGCGATCATCGCCATCGAGAAGAAGGGCAGACCCAGCAGCAGGGCGATGCCGGCGTGCTCGCACATCATGGCGACGAGCAGGACGTTCTTGACGCGCCGGTTGAAGAGGGTGAAGGGGAAGGCGACCTGCACGATGACCGTGCCGTACGTCAGGATCATGACCATCACACCGCTGGACGCGAGGATGTCGGACAGTGCGGGCCAAGGCGTGAAGTAGTCGAGCTTGAGCGGGTAGTACAGCGCCGTGCCGTCCTGCCACCGCGAACCCTGGATCTTGTACCAACCCGCTGTCGCGTAGATCAGACAGACTTCGGCCATGATCACGACGAGCGTGGCGTTGTGGACGAGGTTGGCGATGACATCGAGCAGAGTGCGCGGCTCGCTCTGCGGTGCGTAGCGGTTCACGGCCCACCAGGCCCCGTGGCCGATCCATATCACCCAGAAAAGGGCCGGCAGCCACCAGGTGCCGCCGAAGCCGTCGGCCACCGAGCCCGCCACGAGAGCCAGGCCGAGCACCACCCAGAGGACCGCCCCGGCCACATTCCGCACCGGCCGACCGGCGCCCGTCCCTTCAGGGGGCGCTTCCCGCGCCACCCGCGCCGCTCGCCGCGCGTCCAACGACCAGACCTGCCCGCAGCGCGTCAGCACCAGATAGATCGCCATCAGATGGATGACGTTGTCGCCACCGTCGCCCAAGAAAATGCTGCGGTTCTGCAGCGAGAGCACACCGACCATGAAGAGAACGGACATCGCACGGGTGTGCCAGCCGAGCATCAGCAGTGCGGCGGACAGCAGGGCGACCGCATAGACGATCTCGAACCAGACCGTGCTGTCCGACCACAGGAGCGCAGAGAAGGCTTCGTTGCCCGATATGAGCTGCTTCGCCATGCCCCAGCTCCACGGGGAGTCGGGGCCGTACATCTCGTGGCGGTGCGGCAGCTCGCGCAGCAGGAACAGCAGATACGTGACGGAGAAACCAATCCGTATGACAGCGCTCTGGTACGGGCCGAGGGCCGAGGACGTGATGCGCTGGACACCGCGTGCCAGTGGGGAAGGCGTGCTCACTTGTCCGCCTCCTTGGCGCTCTCGGGAAGGTCGGCGGGGGTGACGGTCCACCACGGCAGCACCCGGTAGTTCGGCCTGGTACTGATTTTCTCCGTACTCCACGGCGGCGCCGCGACGGAGCGCACTTCGGAGCGGACCTGGATGCGCTCGACGGTGCCGCCGTAGTCGTGCTCACTCAGGCGGAGCATCACGATGCGGCGGATGTAGCGCTCGGCGAGTTCGCCGCGCAGGCCGTTCGGACGGTTCTCGGTGTCGTGGGAGTTGAGGTAGAAGTCCCAGCCACGGCGGAGCTCGTTCTGATGGACGTGGCTGGGGAGGAGATTGCCGCGTATCGCCTTGCCGTCCTCGCCGGAGAGGCTCATCCAGGGAGTCGTGCGGCGTCCGTCGGCGCCGGCTATCTCGGCCCGGACGTGCACGCCGACGTTCTGCTGGAGCGGATTGGGCGCGAAGAGCTTCCAGTTCTGTTCGAACTCGGGATAGACCCAGTCGTCGACCACTTTGCCGTGCTGCTTGGTCAGGGTGTTGGACGGTGCGACGTGCAGAAACACCATGGCCAGGTGAGTGCAGGCAATCAGCCCGATGATCGACAGCGCGACTGCGGCACCGATCTGGTACGGAAGAGACAGGCCGGAAATGCCGGCACGGAGCCGCGCGGGCGCTGCGGCGGAACCGGCGTCCCGGCCGGCGTCGAACGGTGCGTCCTCGCGCTGCTCCGCCTCTGACCCGACGCTTCCGTTCCCGCCTCCGACACCCCTGTCGTCGTACGAATCCATCCCGCCCCGATCCCCGTCGATCCCCGGTCAGTTATCCACAGGGTTGACACCCTACGGGCCGCCGACTCACCATTGAAGTCAATGAACCGAACGATCGGTCGGTAGGGAGCCCGGGATGGCGGCAGTGACTGCGGACCAGACGACGCAGGCGAAGGCGCAAGGGACGGTGCAGGCGACAGCAGGCGGCCCCGACGGGGCTGACGGTGCCCAGCTGGCCGCGTTCGACGCCGCGGTGGCAGCCGAGGAGCGCATCGAGCCGCGTGACTGGATGCCGGACGCCTACCGGGCCTCGCTGGTCAGGCAAATGGCCCAGCATGCCCACTCCGAAATCATCGGCATGCAGCCCGAGGCAAACTGGATCAGCCGCGCCCCCTCACTGCGCCGCAAGGCGATCCTGATGGCCAAGGTGCAGGACGAGGCAGGACACGGGCTCTATCTCTACAGCGCGGCGGAGACCCTCGGGACGAGCCGCGAAGAGCTGCTCGACAAGCTCCACGCGGGCCGCCAGAGGTATTCGTCGATCTTCAATTACCCCACGCTGACCTGGGCTGATGTCGGCGCGATCGGCTGGCTGGTGGACGGCGCCGCGATCACCAACCAGGTGCCGCTGTGCCGCTGCTCGTACGGTCCGTACGCCCGGGCCATGGTCCGCATCTGCAAGGAGGAGTCCTTCCACCAGCGCCAGGGGTACGAGCTGCTGCTCACTCTCGGCCGCGGCACTCCGGCGCAGCGTGAGATGGCCCAGGACGCGGT
Source organism: Streptomyces sp. NBC_00353 (assembly GCF_036108815.1). Taxonomy (NCBI): domain Bacteria; kingdom Bacillati; phylum Actinomycetota; class Actinomycetes; order Kitasatosporales; family Streptomycetaceae; genus Streptomyces; species Streptomyces sp. NBC_00353. The sequence continues at coordinate 5,310,371 of NZ_CP107985.1, forward strand.
GAACCGCTGGTGGTGGCCGTCCCTGATGATGTTCGGTCCGCCGGACGACGCGTCGGCGCACTCGGTGCAGTCGATGACCTGGAAGATCAAGCGGCACTCGAACGACGAGCTGCGGCAGCGGTTCGTCGACATCTGCGTTCCGCAGGCCGAGGCGCTGGGGCTCGCCCTCCCGGACCCGGACCTCCGGTGGAACGAGGAGCGTGGACACCACGACTTCGGGTCGATCGACTGGACGGAGTTCCAGGAGGTCCTGAAGGGCAACGGCCCGTGCAACGAACAGCGCCTCACCCAGCGGCGCCGGGCGCACGAAGAGGGCGCCTGGGTACGGGACGCGGCGGCTGCGTACGCCGTGAAGCACCACGCAGAGAAGCACACCACACAGACACCGACCGCGGAGGCGACAGCATGAGCAGCTCGACGGACTGGCCGCTGTGGGAGGTGTTCGTGCGGTCGCGGCGCGGCCTCTCCCACACCCACGCGGGCAGCCTGCACGCCCCGGACGCCGAGATGGCCCTGCGCAACGCCCGCGATCTGTACACGCGCCGCTCCGAGGGCGTCTCCATCTGGGTGGTGCCGTCCACCGAGATCACGGCCTCCTCGCCGGACGAGAAGGACTCGTTCTTCGAGCCGGCCGGCGACAAGCCCTACCGGCACCCGACCTTCTACGAGATCCCGGAAGGGGTGAAGCACCTGTGACCGCGGCCCTCGCCCTCGGCGACGACGCGCTGGTGCTGTCGCACCGGCTGGGGGAGTGGGCGGGCCATGCGCCCGTGCTGGAGGAGGAGGTGGCCCTCGCCAACATCGCCCTGGATCTGCTGGGGCAGGCGCGGGTGCTGCTCTCGCTCGCCGGGGACGAGGACGAGCTGGCGTTTCTGCGCGAGGAGCGGGCATTCCGCAACGTCCAGCTGGTCGAGCAGCCCAACGGCGACTTCGCCCACACCATCGCCCGTCAGCTCTACTTCTCCGTCTATCAGCGGGGGCTGTACGAGCAGTTGGCAGCCGGTGAGGGAGAGTTCGCCGGGCTGGCGGCGAAGGCCGTCAAGGAGGTCGCCTACCACCAGGACCACGCCGAGCACTGGACGCTGCGGCTCGGCGACGGTACGGCGGAGAGTCACCAGCGGATGCAGCGCGGGGTCGACACCCTGTGGCGGTTCACCGGTGAGCTGTTCCAGCCGGTCGAGGGCGTGGACATCGACTGGCAGTCGCTGCAGAACAGCTGGCTGGCGACCGTCACCGGCGTGCTGGAGCAGGCAACGCTGACCGTACCGGCCGGCCCGCAGTCCGGGGCCTGGACAGCCGGGGCGGGACGGCAGGGCATCCACACGGAACCCTTCGGCCGGATGCTCGCCGAGATGCAGCATCTGCACCGCAGCCACCCGGGAGCGTCATGGTGACCGGAACGCTGCTCGAGGAAGAGGTACGCAGGCTCGCCGGGTCCGTGCCCGACCCCGAGCTGCCCGTCCTGACCCTGGAGGAGCTGGGCGTGCTCCGCGGGGTGGAGGTGCTCGCCCCCGGCAAGGTCACGGTCCGCCTCACCCCGACGTACACCGGCTGCCCGGCGATCGAGGCCATGTCCGCCGATATCGAGCAGGTCCTGCACGACCACGGGATACCGGAGGTCTCCGTGGTCACCGTCCTCGCACCGGCCTGGTCGACGGACGACATCAGCGCGGAAGGGCGGCGCAAGCTCGCCGAGTTCGGCATAGCGCCGCCGCGCCCGCATGACGCGGCCGGCCCGTCCGGCGGGCCGGTGCCGCTCACCCTGTCCGTACGCTGCCCGCACTGCGGCTCCACGGACACGGAGCTGCTGAGCCGGTTCTCCTCCACCGCCTGCAAGGCACTGCGCCGCTGCGTGAGCTGCCGCGAACCGTTCGACCACTTCAAGGAGTTGTAGATGTTCCATCCGCTCCGGGTCCGCGCGATCGAGCGGCTGACCGACGACTCGGTGGCCGTCACCTTCACGGTGCCGGCCGAGTTGCGCGAGACCTTCCGCCACAAGCCCGGCCAGCATCTCAACGTGCGTTACACGGTCGACGGCGAGGAGATCCGACGTTCGTACTCGATCTGCGCCCCGGCCACCGAGGCGCCGGCCGATCCGGCTCTGCGGGTGGGCATCCGGCTGGTCGACGGCGGTGCGTTCTCCACGTACGCCCTCAAGGAGCTCGCCGTCGGCGACCAGGTCGAAGCGATGCCTCCGATGGGACGCTTCGTGCTCACGCCGCGCGCCGGGCATTACGCGGCGATCGTCGGTGGCAGCGGCATCACCCCGGTGCTGTCGATCGCGTCGACACTGCTGGCCCGGGAGCCTGCGGCCCGGTTCTGTCTGATCCGGAGCGACCGGACCGCGGCCTCGACGATGTTCCTGGACGAGGTCGCCGACCTCAAGGACCGCTACCCGGACCGCTTCCAGCTGGTGACGGTGCTCTCCCGCGAGGAGCAGCAGGCCGGTCTGCCGTCCGGCCGGCTCGACCGGGAGCGACTGACCGGGCTGCTGCCCGCGCTGCTCTCGGTGGGGGAGGTGGACGGCTGGTACCTGTGCGGACCGTTCGGTCTGGTCCTGGCAGCGGAAGGCGCGCTGCACGGCCTCGGTGTCGACCGGGCCCGTATCCACCAGGAGATCTTCCACGTCGACGACGGGCCGGCCGCGACCGCCCGCACCCGCGTCGAGGCGCCCGCACACAGCACACTGACCGCGAGGCTGGACGGCCGCTCGGGCAGCTGGCCGGTTCAGGACGGCGAATCACTGCTGGAGACGGTGTTGCGCAGCCGCGCCGACGCGCCGTACGCCTGCAAGGGCGGGGTGTGCGGGACGTGCAGGGCCTTCCTGGTCTCCGGCGAGGTCCGGATGGACCGCAACTTCGCGCTGGAACCGGAAGAGACGGGGGCGGGTTATGTGCTGGCCTGCCAGTCGCATCCGGTCACACCGGAGGTGGAGCTCGACTTCGACCGCTGACACCAGCGGGTCCCCGGCCCGCGCCCTCTCCTTCTGCCCTCCTCCTCTCTGCTGTTCCCTTCTTGTAGAAGCTGTTCTATCTTGACGACCCGTCAGGTCCGAGTACGAGCGCAGCGGTTCGCAGGAGGCCAGGGCAGTGGACTTCACCTTCACAGAGGAGCAGCAGGCAGCCGTCGAGGCAGCGAGGGCGATCTTCTCGGGCGTGGAGCCCGACGGAGTGCCCAGCCCCGCCCTCACCCCGGGCGCGGTGGCCGAGGACATCGACCGTCCCCTCTGGGCCCAGCTGGCCGCGGGCGACCTGCTGGGCCTGACGCTGGCGCCGGAACACGGCGGGGCCGGGCTCGATCCGGTCGCGCTCTGCCTGGTCCTGCGGGAGTCGGCCAAGGTGCTCGCCCGGGTGCCGCTGCTGGAGACCTGCGCGGTCGCGATGTCGCTCCAGCGCGACGGCGATCCCGGTCTGGCCGCCGAACTGCTGCCCCGTGTCGGCCGGGGCGAGCTGGTCCTCACCGTCGGGGCCAACGGCCGCACCGGCCACGACCCGGCCGAACTAGCCGTCACCGCCCTCCGGGACAGCAACGGGAAGAACGACCGGTCCAGCAGTAGCGACAGCAGCGACAGTTCGGTCTGGGTACTCGACGGGGTGCAGTCAGGCGTGCCGTGGGCTCACTCCGCAGACTGGATCGCCGTGCCCGCCCACACAGCCGACGGCCGCGCCGTCCTGGCCCTGGTACACCGCACCGCCGAAGGCGTCACGCTGGCCGAACAGGTCTCCACCAGCGGCGAGTTGCTCGCCGAGGTCCGGCTCGACGGGGCACGGATCGAGGACCGCGCACTGATCGACACCCCGGGAGCCTGGGAGTGGCTCCGCGCCGCGCTCACCACCGGAACCTGCGCGCTCGCACTGGGACTTGGCGAGACGGCACTGTCCATGACGAGCGAATACACGGGTAAGCGCGAGCAGTTCGGGTTCCCCGTCGCGACGTTCCAGTCCGTCGCCGTCCAGGCCGCCGACCGGTACATCGATCTGCGGGCCATGGAAGTGACACTCTGGCAGGCAGCCTGGCGGATCTCCACGGGGACAGCCGGCGCGCTGCCCGTCGCGGGCGATATCGCCGTGGCGAAGATCTGGGCCTCGGACGGCGTCCGCCGGATCGTGCAGACGGCGCAGCATCTGCACGGCGGCTTCGGCGCGGACACCGACTACCCGCTGCACCGCTTCCACGCCTGGGCAAAGCAGATCGAGCTCTCGCTCGGCCCGGCGGCGGCGCATGAGGAAGCGCTGGGCGACCTGCTGGCCGCTCATCCCCTCGGCTGAGAACCACGAGCCCGGCCCCGGACCACCCGGGGCGGACCCGACGGGACCCCGGCCGGGTCAGAGAACGAAGGCCGGGGTGCCGTTGTCGGTGACCATCGGGCGTCCGGCACCGTCCCAGGCGAGCATCCCGCCGTCGATGTTCACGGCGTCGATGCCCTGCTGCACCAGGTACTGCGTGACCTGGGCGGACCGGCCACCGACCCGGCACATCACATGCACGCGCCGACCGTCCTCGGCCGCCTCGGTCAGCTCACCGAAGCGGCCGACGAAGTCACTCATCGGAATGTGCAGGGCACCTTCGACATGCCCGGCGGCCCATTCGTCGTTCTCCCGGACGTCCAGCACCAGGCCGTCCGACGGCACCGCCGCGACATCCACCGAGGGCAGCGGAGCGAAATTCATGGGTCATGCCTTCTCTCGTGCGTACGCTCCGGAGTCACGCTCCAGAGTCACCAGAAACGCTACTGCACCAGTCCCGCAAGCTCCGCCTCGCGCTGCGAGACCTCGCCCAGCAACTGCTCGGCGATCTCGTCGAGCAGCCGGTCCGGATCTTCGGGTGCCATCCGGAGCATGGCCCCGATCGCGCTCTCCTCCAGCTCCTGGGCAAGGACCGCCAGCAGCTCCTTGCGCTGGGTCAGCCAGTTCAGCCGGGCGTAGAGCTCCTCGCTCTCGCTGAGCTCCGCCCGTTGCGTGGACGGTCCGGCAGCCCACTCCTGCGCCAGCTCCTTCAGCAGCGCTTCGTCCCCAAGCCCGTAAGCCGCGTTGACGCGCGTGATGAACTCGTCCCGGCGCGCCCGCTCCGTCTCGTCCTGAGCCAGATCCGGGTGGGCCTTGCGCGCCAGCTCGCGGTAGAGCTTGCGCGCCTCCTCGGTCGGCCGGACCCGCTTGGGCGGCCGGACCGGCTGCTCGGTCAGCATGGCCGCCGCCTCGGGGGACAGCCCGTCGGAGTCGATCCAGTCGTGGAAGAGCTCCTCGACACCCGGCATCGGCATCACGAGCGCCCGCGCCTCCTGCGCCTTGCGCAGGTCCTCGGGGTCACCGGTCCTGGCGGCCCGGGCCTCCGCGATCTGCGCATCGAGCTCGTCGAGGCGGGCGTACATCGGGCCGAGCTTCTGGTGGTGCAGCCGGGAGAAGTTCTCGACCTCGACCCGGAAGGTCTCCACGGCGATCTCGAACTCGATCAGTGCCTGCTCCGCCACCCGCACAGCTTTCGCCAGCCGCGCCTCGGGACGCGCCCCATCGGCAGCACTGCCGGCATCGGCATCCGGGCCTGCGCCCGCACCCTCGTCGGCCCTGCGGCCAGGCTGCTCGTCCTGCGCATGCTGCTCGTACGGCACCTGCTGCTCGTGCTGCCGGTCGTTGTCCTGCCGGTCATCGTCGTTCCGGGTGGTCGGCACCCCGGCGGCTTCGTGGGTCACCCGTCCAGCGTATGGCCCCGCCCCGCGCCCCGAAGCCGCGAGGTCGGCGGAACCGTGCCTCACACCCCGAGCTCGGCCGCTATTCGACCCGAACCGACGGCCCGCACCAACTCCGCATGATCCGCCTCCGTACGGTCCGCGTACGTCACCGCGAAGTCCGCCATCGCCTCGTCCAGCTCGTCGTTCTTCCCGCAGTACCCCGCGATCAGCCGCGGGTCGGCGCTGTGCGCATGGGCCCGCGCCAGCAGCGCACCCGTCATCCGCCCGTAGTCGTCGACCTGGTCGGCCGTCAGGGCCACCGGGTCCACACTGCCCTTACGGTTCCGGAACTGCCGCACCTGGAACTGCCGACCGTCCACGGTCGCCCACCCCAGCAGAATGTCGCTGACGACCTGCATCCGCTTCTGCCCGAGGACCACCCGACGTCCCTCGTGCGCCACCTCAGGCACGTCGAACCCGACGGCCGGCAGATACGGCGCCAGCGCGGACGGCCGCGCCTCCTTCACCTGGAGCACCAGCGGCTCGCCCCGGTGATCGAGCAGCAGCACCACGTACGACCGGGTGCCGACGCTCCCCGTGCCGACCACCCGGAACGCCACGTCGTGGATCGCGTACCGGGCGAGCAGCGGCACCCGGTCCTCCGAGATCGTGCCCACATAGTCGCCGAGCCCCGCCGCCACCGCCGCGGCCTCCGCATCCGGCACCCGCCGCAGCACCGGCGGTGCGTCGACGAAGCGACGTCCGCCGTCCTCGGACTCCTCCGTGGACTTGGCCGCGAAGCGGGCGCTGGTGTTGTTACGGGCCTTCTGCGAGACCCGTTCCAGTGTGCCGAGCAGATCCCGCGCGTCCGTGTGCGAGACGAGCTCCTCATCGGCGATGGCATTCCAGGCATCGAGAGCGGGAAGCTTGGCCAGCAGTCGCATCGTCCGCCGGTACGCGCCCACCGTGTCGTACGCGCCCTGGCGGCAGGTGTCCTCGTCCGCCCCGGCCTCGCGCCCCGCAAGCACCAGCGACGTGGCGAGCCGCTTCAGATCCCACTCCCACGGGCCGAACACGGTCTCGTCGAAGTCGTTGAGATCGATGACCAGGCTGCCCCGCGCATCGCCGTACAGCCCGAAGTTGGCCGCATGCGCATCGCCGCAGAGCTGGGCGCCCACCCCCGTCACGGGTGTGCCCATCAGGTCATGGGCCATCAGCCCGGCCGAGCCTCGCAAGAACGCGAACGGCGTGGCAGCCATCCGCCCCACCCGGATCGGCGCGAGGCCGGGGACGCGGCCCCGGCTCGACTCCTCGACCGCCTGCACCGCGTCGGGCCGGCCGACCGGAAGGACAAGGGAGTCGTGCGAGGCCCTGGGCACCCGGTCACGCAACGCCTTGCCGGCCTCTCGGGGCGACCGCGGCGCACTCTGCTCCGGCACGGCCACACGCCGTGCGAACCCGGGCACGACCGGAATGCGCGGGCCATCCGTCACAGCCCGCTGCACCGGCACCGTCGCCTCGAACTGATCCATGGCACGCAGCCTCCCCCGCCCTCGACCGGCGTCCTTGTCCAACATCAACTGGCGACGACGGTACCGCCGTCCGCCAACAGGCGTCTGCCCCTGTGGAAAACGGGGGCAGACGCCTGTGGACAACGTCCTGCCCTGGTCAGACGCCGACGGTCTCCTCGAGTTCTTCCTCCAGCTCCTCGCCAGCCTCCGCCTCGGACCGGCGCCCGGCCTCGGACAGGCTCTCCGCCCCGGAACGGCTCGCTGTCACCGACCGGCTCTCCGCCCCGGCCCGGTGTTGGGACCCGACCGCGCCCTGGGCATGCGCGGCGACGCTCCGCCGCTTCGCTTCGGCCATCCCGGCCACGCCCATCACGGCCAGCCCCGCCACGAACCACAGCGTGAGCACCAGCACATGTCCGCCGAGCGCGTACCCGCCGAAGTACACATGGCTGCGCACACCCTCGACAAAGCCCGCACCGTTCCAGAAGGCGTGCAGCGAACCGAAGAAGCCGGGCTGCAGTTCGGGCCGGAAGATGCCGCCGGAGCTGGTGAAGTTGAGCATCACGAACAGCACCATCACGCCGAGCGTCGTCCACCGCTTCAGGAACGTGTGCAGCCCGACCCCGACCAGCAGGATGCCCGCCGAGTAGAGCCATGCCATCGCCCAGACACCGCCGAGTCCGTAATCCACCAGTCCGAACAGCGGCCCCGCGAACGCCGCACCGATGGCGCTCACCGCCAGCGACGCGCCGACGACCAGCGCCGCCCTGATCCGCAGCGCCAGCGCCGCGCCCGCGCCACCGATCACCGCGACCGATGCGTACGACCCGATACTCACCGCGACGAGCAGGAAGAAGATTCCCTGGCCGGTCGGATCGCCGTCCGCGGTCGGCGCCGTGTCCGTCACCTTCAGCGGGTCGCCCTGCGCGGCCGCCACCTTCGTGAAGACCTTCTCGACCACCGTGGCGCTGGTGTCCGAGGAGGCGGTGGCCACCAGCAGCTCGGGGTGCTTCCCCGGCAGGTAGGCGCCGTAACTCTTCTGTGTCTTCAGGTGGTTCACCGCAGTGGCCCGATCGGCGACCGTACGCACGCTCAGCGCCCGGTCGCCCTTGTCCTGCAGCGTCTGCGCGAGCACCTGGGCCCTCGGCCCGGCCCCCACCACGTCCACCCGCAGGTCGTGCGGTTCCGGAGCGTGGAACGCCCCCAGGTAGGCGAGCCCCATACCGATGCACATCAGCAGTGGAGTGACGAGGTGGCCCAGCACGTGACGCAGGGCGCCTGCGGTGGAGCCGGCGGCGGCACTCTGGCCTGTGGACATCGGAACTCCAATGGTTGGCTTTTACAACTCCCCTATCTGTTGTACTATACAACTGAAATTTTAGGAAGGTGAGCTCCGTGACAGGCACCCCCCGGGAACGCGAAGAGTCACTGGATGTCATTCAGCGGGAATTGACCGCGTTCGCACGCCGAGCGCGCGCCGCCGCAGCCCGTCTCCATCCCGAGCTGCCCCTGGTCTCGTACACGCTGCTGGCACACATCGACGACCAGCACGGCTGCCGCGCAACAGACCTGGCGGCGCACTACATGCTGGACAAGTCGACGGTCAGCCGACAGATCGGCACCCTGGAGAAGCTCGGCCTGGTCGAGCGCCACCCGGACCCCGCGGACCACCGCATCCAGGTGCTGCATCCCACCGAGGCCGGAACCCGGGCCCTCACCTCGACACAGGCCAGCCGCCGCGCGGCCTATCAGGAACGCCTCGCGGAGTGGACGGCGGACGATCTGGCCCGGTTCGCGGAGTATCTGCTGCGCTACAACTCGTCGGGCGGGACGACCGCCCAGGACGCACCCCAGCAGCCATAGCCACAGCCCCGGCCGCAGAAGCTATTGCCGGGTCCTGAACCGCTAGCAGCCGCCGTCGTCCGCGAGGTACGTCTTCGACCAGAGCGCCAGCTCCTTGAGCGCGGGCTCCATCGCGGCGCCCGCCTGCGTCAAGCGGTACGAGACCCGCAGCGGCGGCCCCTCGTCGACCTCGCGGACCACCAGCCCGGCAGCACCGAGCTCGGACAGCCGGTCCGAGAGCATGCGCTCACTGATGCCCGGAATCGCCCGCCGCAGATCGGCAAAGTGCACCGGATGCTGCATGAGTACGGAGACGATCGGGCCCGTCCAGCGCTTCCCGAACAGCTCGAAAACGCGCGTGATGCCCACGTCGACCCGCCGACACGCCTGTTCGCTGTGCTCCGCCATACACCCAGAGTACTGCGTCGCTGTGCGGGACTTACGAATAGTAAGGGCCTATGCTATTACTAGGTACGCACGAAAAAGACGCCCTCCCATCCGGCCGGGCACCATCCCTAGATATCCGTGGAGACCCCCCATGGCCACGCTCCTGCACCTCGACTCCGCCGTCTTCCCCCAGGGCTCCGCGTCGCGCGAGGTCACCGCCACATTCGTCCAGACGTGGCTCGAGCAGCACCCCGACGGCCAGGTCGTCTACCGCGACCTCGCCGCGAACCCGCTGCCCCACCTGGACGCCGCCGCGGCCGCCGCCGGCGCCGGGGACCCGCTGCGCAGCGAGCTCGCCGCCGAACTGGCAGCGGCGGACGCCGTCCTGATCGGCGCGCCGATGTACAACTTCAGCATTCCGTCCACCCTGAAGGCCTGGCTCGACCAGGTGATCATCGTCGGCCACAACGCGGGCCCCGACAGCCCCGTGGCCGGCACCCCGGTCACCGTCGTCGCCAGCCGCGGCGGTTCTTACGCCCCCGGCACGCCGCGCGCAGACTCCGAGTTCGTCCAGAACTACCTGGAGAAGCTGCTCACGAGCATGTTCGGCGCCGAGGTCGACTTCATCGTTCCGGAGCTGACCCTGGCCCACTCCCAGCCGACGATGGCCGAGCTCATCCCCCTCGCCGAAGCCTCCCGCGCCAAGGCGTTCACCGATGCCGCGGAGAAGGCCAAGGCCCTCGCCGCCCGCCTCGCGGCCTGAGCCATGCAATGAAGGGCCGGGGCCCGCGGCGTTCGACCACTCCGCGGGCCCCGGCCCTTCGTCACGCTCATACACACCGGAACACCCACCCGGGCCGCCCCGAATCGGGCGTTTCACGTGAAACAACGCGCCGAATCCACCGGGGAACGAAGAAGCCCCACAGGCCGTTGGCCTGTGGGGCTTCTCTCTTGTGCGCGAGGGGGGATTTGAACCCCCACGTCCCTAAGGACACTGGCACCTGAAGCCAGCGCGTCTGCCGTTCCGCCACTCGCGCATGAGTGGTGTTTTCAGACTCTCTCACCTGTTGGTGCGAGCGCCTGGCGACATCCGGAAGATTAGCACGCTGGACAGGGTGGATTCACATCCGTTGTTTCGCAGACGGATGCAGAACGAATGACGGACAGCGGGAACGCGCGACGACCGCCCCCACTCCTCCTCAGTGCACCCCGGGTGCGGGACACTGTCAGGACACCACCTCTACGATCCGTGTGAGAGGTGACACTCATCCACAGGGCAGACAAGGGGAACCAGCCGATTTCCCGACGCGTGGATACGATCAGTAAGCAGTACAGGGACGAGAACACCGGAGGAGGTGCCCCATGGGAGTCATGAAGCGTTTCGAGCAGCGTCTCGAAGGTCTGGTCAACGGCACCTTCGCCAAGGTGTTCAAGTCCGAGGTCCAGCCGGTCGAGATCGCGGGTGCCCTCCAGCGCGAGTGCGACAACAACGCAACAATCTGGAACCGCGAGCGAACCGTCGTCCCCAATGACTTCATCGTCGAGCTCAGCGCCCCGGACTACGAGCGCCTCAGCCCGTACTCCGGCCAACTCGGCGACGAGCTCTCCGGTCTGGTCCGGGACTACGCCAAGCAGCAGCGCTACACCTTCATGGGACCCATCAAGGTCCACCTGGAGAAGGCCGACGACCTCGACACCGGGCTCTACCGCGTACGGAGCCGCACTCTCGCGTCGAGTTCGTCACAGCAGGGCCAGCAGGCTCCTCAAGGCCACCTGGGACAGTCCGGCCACCCGGGCCAGGGGCGGCCCGCCGCCCCCCAGCCCACCGGCGGCTACGGCTACCCGCCCAGCTCCGTCCCGCCCATGCCCGCGGCCCCGCCGCCGGGCGGCGGCCGTCCCGGAGCACCCACCGCCGACCGGCGCCCGCCGGCCGCGCCCGGCCCCATGCCGAGCGCGCAGGTGCGACGCTGGATCGAGATCAATGGCACCCGCCATCAGATCTCCCGCCCGACGCTGGTGCTGGGACGCAGCACCGAAGCCGACGTGCGGATCGACGACCCCGGTGTATCCCGCCGGCACTGTGAGATCCGGACCGGAACGCCCTCGACGATCCAGGATCTCGGGTCTACCAACGGCATCGTGGTAGACGGGCAGCACACAACCCGCGCTACGCTCCGCGACGGCTCGCGGATCGTCGTGGGCAGCACCACCATCGTTTACCGGCAAGCCGAAGGGTGAAGCGGGGGCAATGTCAGAGCTGACCCTGACGGTCATGCGGCTAGGTTTCCTGGCTGTTCTGTGGCTGTTCGTGATCGTGGCCGTCCAGGTCATCCGCAGCGACCTGTTCGGAACGCGCGTCACGCAACGCGGCTCACGCCGCAGCGCGAGCGACGCACGTCCGCAACAGGCACGCCAATCTGCCGCGGCACCGCCGCAGCAACGCCAGCAGCCCGGCCGCCAGCGCCGGGGGGCACCGACAAAGCTGGTCGTCTCCGAGGGCACCCTCACCGGCACCACGGTGGCGCTCCAGGGGCAGACCATCACCCTGGGACGGGCCCACGATTCAACGATCGTGCTGGACGACGACTACGCGTCCAGCAGGCATGCCAGGATCTACCCCGACCGTGACGGCCAGTGGATCGTCGAGGATCTCGGGTCCACCAACGGCACGTATCTCGACCGGACCCGTCTCACCACCCCGACGCCCGTTCCGCTGGGCGCGCCGATCCGGATCGGCAAGACCGTCATCGAGCTGCGGAAGTAGTACGACAATGAGCGAGCGGAGCGAGCGAGCCGCGGCCGTCCGGGCAACGGACCCGGCCCGGCTCCCGACCGGAGGGTGGGCAGTGTGGCTCGAGACCGGCTGTACCCCGAGCCGACGGGCGAGGTGCGCATGAGTCTGTCCCTGCGCTTCGCCGCCGGATCGCACAAGGGCATGATCCGGGAGGGCAACGAGGACTCCGGCTATGCCGGTCCGCGCCTTCTCGCCATCGCCGACGGCATGGGCGGTCAGGCGGCCGGTGAGGTCGCCAGCTCCGAGGTGATCTCCACGCTCGTCCAGCTCGACGACGACGTGCCTGGTTCGGACATCCTCACCTCGCTCGGTACGGCGGTCCAGCGGGCCAACGACCAACTGCGCATGATGGTCGAGGAGGACCCCCAGCTGGAGGGCATGGGCACCACGCTCACCGCCCTGCTCTGGACCGGTCAGCGCCTGGGCCTGGTCCACGTCGGCGACTCCCGCGCGTACCTGCTGCGCGACGGCGTACTCACCCAGATCACCCAGGACCACACCTGGGTGCAGCGGCTGGTCGACGAGGGCCGGATCACCGAGGAAGAGGCCACCACCCACCCGCAGCGCTCCCTGCTGATGCGCGCGCTGGGCAGCGGCGACCACGTCGAACCCGACCTCTCCATCCGTGAAGTCCGGGCCGGCGACCGCTATTTGATCTGCTCCGACGGACTCTCCGGCGTCGTCTCCCACCAGACGATGGAAGAGACCCTCGCCAGCTACCAGGGCCCGCAGGAGACGATCCAGGAGCTCATCCAGCTCGCCCTGCGCGGCGGTGGCCCGGACAACATCACCTGCATCGTCGCCGACGTCCTCGACGTCGACAGCAACGACACCCTGGCCGGGCAGCTCAACGACACCCCGGTCATCGTCGGTGCGGTCGCCGAGAACCAGGCCACCCAGCTCCACGACGGCGGCGCGATGGAGACCCCCGCCGGACGCGCGGCGGGCCTCGGCCGTCCCGTCCCACCGCCCACGGGCGGCTTCGGCCCACCCGGAAGCGGTGACGGCCTCGGCTACGGCGGAATGCCGAACGGCTCCTTCGACGCGTACACCGACGACGACTTCATCAAGCCCGGCGGCGGCCGCAAGTGGTTGAAGAGGTCCCTGTACATCGTGCTCGCGCTGGCCGTCATCGGCGGCGGTGTGTACGGCGGTTACCGCTGGACCCAGAACCAGTTCTACGTGGGCGCCAAGAACGAACACGTCGCACTGTTCCGCGGCATCAGCCAGGACCTCGCGTGGGTCTCGCTCTCGAAGGTCGAGAAGGACCACCCCGAGATCGAACTCAAGTACCTCCCGCCCTACCAGCGCAAGCAGGTCGAGGCGACCATCGCCGAGGGCAACCTGGCGGACGCCCGCGAGAAGATCAGCGAGCTCTCGACCCAGGCATCCGCCTGCAAGAAGAACGCGCAGCGCCGCGCGGCCGAGGCGGAGAGCAACGCCCGCACCGGCGAGGGCGAAGCCGGCGGCACGGGCTCGGAGGTCACCAAGACGTCCGCCCGGTCCGACGCCACCAAGACCAAGCCGACCACAGCGACTCCCACTCCCGGCCCCAGCCTCTCGGAGGAAGAGCAGAAGCTGGTCCCGCAGTGCGGTAAGCAGTAAGCCGTAGGGGAGCCTTCAGCACCATGAGCGTTGTCACCAATACGACCACGATCGGCGCGATCGACGCGCCGAGCCGTCGCAACACCGAGCTGGGCCTGATGGCTTTCGCCATCGGCATCTCGGTGTTCGCGTACGCCAATGTGGGCCTTGCCATCGACGGCGAGCTGCCCTCCGGCATGCTCGGATACGGGCTCGGCCTGATCCTCCTCGGCGGCGTCGCCCACCTCGTAGTGCGCAAGTTCGCTCCGTACGCGGATCCGCTGCTGCTGCCACTGGCGACCCTGCTCAACGGGCTGGGGCTGGTGTTGATCTGGCGCCTGGACCAGTCGGAGCGGCTGATTGCACTGGCCAAGAACGCATATGGCGTATTCACCCCCTCCGCCCCCAGACAGCTGTTGTACTCGGCGGTCGGCGTGGCCCTGTTCGCCGCCGTGCTGTTCGCGCTCAAGGACCACCGCATCCTGCAGCGCTACACGTACATCTCGATGGTGGCGGCTCTGGTTCTGCTGATCCTGCCGATGTTCTTCCCCGGCAAGTTCGGAGCCAAGATCTGGATCACGATCGCCGGCTTCTCGATCCAGCCCGGAGAGTTCGCCAAGATCATCATTGCGATCTTCTTCGCCGGTTATCTGATGGTCAAACGCGATGCGCTGGCCCTGGCCAGCCGCCGCTTCATGGGCATGTATCTGCCCCGCGGCCGCGACCTCGGACCGATCCTGGTCATCTGGGCACTGTCGATCCTGATCCTGGTCTTCGAGACCGATCTCGGTACATCCCTGCTGTTCTTCGGCCTGTTCGTGATCATGCTGTACGTCGCGACGGAACGGACCAGCTGGATCGTTTTCGGCCTGCTGATGTCCGCAGCCGGTGCGGTCGGCGTTGCCACCTTCGAACCGCACGTCCAGTCCCGTGTGAACGCCTGGATGGACCCGTTCGCCTGCTACTCGACCGACCCGAGCGGCGCCTGCGAGCAGATCTCCAACGCCATCATGTCCTTCGGTTCCGGCGGCACCCTCGGCACCGGCTGGGGCCAGGGGCACTCCGACCTGATCGGCTTCGCCGCCAACGCCGACTTCATCCTCTCCACCGTCGGCGAAGAGCTCGGCCTCGCCGGAATGATGGCCGTCCTGCTGATCTACGGTCTGATCGTCGAGCGCGGTGTGCGCACCGCTCTCGCCGCCCGCGACCCGTTCGGCAAGCTCCTCGCGATCGGCCTCTCCGGCGCCTTCGCGATCCAGGTCTTCGTCGTCGCCGGCGGTGTCATGGGGCTCATCCCGCTGACCGGTATGACAATGCCGTTCCTCGCCGCCGGCGGTTCCTCCGTGATCGCCAACTGGGCCCTGATCGGCATCCTGATCCGGATCAGCGACACCGCACGCCGCCCCGCACCGGCCCCCGCTCCTTCCTCCGACGCCGAAATGACCCAGGTGGTCCGACCGTGAACAAGCCCCTGCGCCGGATCGCGATCTTCTGCGGCGTCCTCATCCTCGCCCTGCTCGTGCGGACCAACTACCTCCAGTACGTCCGCGCCGACGAGCTGAACACCCGCGACGAGAACCGCCGCGTGCGCATCGAGCGGTACGCCCATGAGCGCGGCAACATCATCGTCGACGGCAACCCCGTGACCAGCTCGGTCGAGACCAAGGGCAGCGACTTCAAGTACAAGCGGGCCTGGAAGAACGGCCCCATGTGGGCGCCCGTCACGGGGTACTCCTCACAGGCCTTCGACGCCTCGCAGCTCGAAAGCCTTGAGGACGGCATCCTCACCGGCAACGACGACCAGCTCTTCTTCGACCGCACCCTGTCGATGTTCACAGGCGAGAAGAAGCAGGGCGGCAACGTCGTCACCACCCTCAACGCAGCCGCCCAGAAGGCCGCCTTCCAGGGACTGGGCGACAAGAAGGGTGCCGTCGCCGCGCTCGACCCGCAGACCGGCGCCATCCTCGCCCTCGCCAGCACCCCCTCGTACGACCCCTCGACTTTCGCGGGCAACTCCAACTCGGACACGAAGGCCTGGCAGAAGCTCCTCAAGGACAAGGACAAGCCGATGCTCAACCGGGCATTGCGCGAGACCTACCCGCCCGGCTCGACCTTCAAGGTCGTCACCGCCGCCGCGGCCCTGGAGAACGGCCTCTACACCGACATCGACGGCAAGACGGACTCCCCGTTGCCCTGGCAACTCCCGCAATCCAGCGACAACCTCGCAAACGAGGGCAACATCCCGTGCGAGAACGCCTCGCTCAAGGAAGCGCTGCGGATGTCCTGCAACACCGTCTTCGGCAAGATCAGCGACGACCTCGGCAACCAGAAGATGATTGACGAAGCCAACAAGTTCGGCTTCAACAAGGAAATCTTCACGCCCGTCCGCGCCGACGCCAGTATCTACCCGAAGGACAACCGGCCGCAGAACGCCATGGCAGGTATCGGCCAGGCGTCCAACCGCGCCACTCCACTGCAGATGGCCATGGTCGCTGCCGCGGTCGCCAACGACGGCAAGCTCATGCAGCCGTACATGGTCGCCGAGCGGCAGGCTCCCAACCTCGACGTCATCTACACCCACGAGAAGGAGCAGCTCAGCCAGCCCCTCTCGGGTGAGAACGCGCAGAAGCTCCAGCAGATGATGGAGACCGTCGTCAAGAGCGGCACGGGAACCAACGCCCTCATCGACGGCGTCACTGTCGGCGGCAAGACCGGTACCGCCCAGCACGGTCTGAACAACAGCGAGAAGCCGTACGCCTGGTTCATCTCGTACGCGAAGACCGCCAGCGGCTCCCCGGTCGCAGTGGCCGTAGTGGTCGAGGACAGCCAGGCCAACAGGGACGACGTCTCCGGTGGCGGCCTCGCCGCTCCGATCGCCCGGGACGTGATGAAGGCGGTCATCGACAACAAGTAGTGACGCCCATCACATGGGGCGCCATATCTGCACATTGGGATACCGGTCAGATATCAGGTGACGGCTCTGGGCCGATCAGGTAGTGCGTGGCCGGTAGCGTATGCGCGAGCAGCACACCGCCGGACCACACACCGGTGTGGTCGGGACTGACGGAGAGGGCTGGAACAGTTATGGAAGAGCCGCGTCGCCTCGGCGGCCGGTACGAGCTGGGCTCGGTGCTCGGCCGTGGTGGCATGGCCGAGGTCTACCTCGCTCACGACACCCGGCTCGGCCGCACCGTCGCTGTGAAGACGCTGCGGACCGATCTCGCCCGCGACCCGTCCTTCCAGGCCCGGTTCCGCCGTGAGGCCCAGTCCGCCGCCTCGCTCAACCACCCGGCGATCGTTGCCGTCTACGACACCGGCGAGGACTACGTCGACGGGGTCTCCATCCCGTACATCGTGATGGAGTACGTCGACGGGTCGACGCTCAGAGAACTTCTGCACTCCGGCCGCAAACTGCTGCCCGAGCGCACCCTCGAAATGACGGTCGGGATCCTCCAGGCACTGGAGTACTCGCACCGGGCAGGCATCGTCCACCGCGACATCAAACCGGCGAACGTCATGCTGACGCGTACCGGCCAGGTCAAGGTCATGGACTTCGGCATCGCCCGCGCCATGGGTGACTCCGGCATGACGATGACCCAGACGTCGGCCGTCATCGGCACCGCCCAGTACCTCTCCCCGGAGCAGGCCAAGGGCGAGCAGGTCGACGCGCGTTCCGACCTGTATTCGACCGGCTGCCTGCTCTACGAGCTGCTGACGGTCCGGCCGCCGTTCATCGGTGACTCACCTGTCGCGGTTGCCTACCAGCACGTACGGGAAGAACCGCAGCCCCCCAGCAACTTCGACCCCGAGATCACGCCCGAAATGGACGCGATCGTGTTGAAGGCCCTGGTCAAGGACCCGGACTACCGCTACCAGTCGGCCGATGAAATGCGCGCCGACATCGAGGCCTGCCTCGACGGCCGACCGGTCGCCGCCACTGCGGCGATGGGCGCGGCCGGCTACGGCGGCTACGACGGGTACGGGCAGGACCAGCCGACCACGGCGCTGCGCGCTGCCGACCAGCACGGCGCCCAGACCTCCATGCTTCCCCCGGTCAACCCGGACGACGGCGGCTACGGACACGACGACCGCCCGGACCGCCGGCGCCAGAAGAAGAGCAACACCTCGACGATCCTGCTGATCGCGGCGGGCATTCTGGTGCTGATCGGCGCGATCCTGATCGGCAGATCCGTCTTCGGCGGCGACAACAGCGACAACGGCAAGGTCGACGTGCCGAACATGGTCGGGTCGACCGTGGACGAGGCGAAGGATCTCGCGACCAACGCCGGCGTCCTCCTCAAGGTCGGCTCGAAGGAACCCTGCGAGGACCAGCCCAACGGGAAGATCTGCAGCCAGACCCCCAAGGACGGCCAGATGCGGGAGAACGAGACCGTCACGGTCGTCGTCTCCAGCGGTGCGCCGAAGGTCGAGGTCCCGGACGTCACGAATCAGTCCGAGGACGACGCCCGCAAGACACTGGAGGAGAAGGGCTTCACGGTGCGGGTCGTCGCGTCCGAGTCCTCCGACGCGGAACCCGGCACCGTGCTCGACCAGAACCCCAAGGGCGGCGCGAAGGCCAAGCGGGAGTCCGAGGTCAAGATCACGGTCGCCAGGCAGAAGACCCAGAACATTCCCCCCGTGATCGGCAAGTCGTACGACGAGGCGGTGGCCCAACTCAACGGAGTCGGCTTCCAGAACGTCTCGCAGACCCCCGTCGACTCGGAGAAGCCGGCGGGTGAGGTCATCGACCAGACCCCTTCGCCGACGGATGGCAAGAAGCCGCTGGACACCCAGATTGTTCTGAAGGTCTCCAAGGGCCCCGCCCAGCCGGAGCAGGTCACGATCCCCGGCGACATCTACGGCAAGCGGTACCAAGATGTGAAGGCCCAGCTCGAAGGCATGGGTCTGGTGGTCGCGCTCGCCCCCAACTCGGTCGACAAGCCGGGCGCCACGGTGGTGAACAGCAACCCGGCCCCCACCAGCCCGGTAGCCAAGGGCAGCACGGTCACCCTCTTGACCGTCGGGGGCGGCGGGGACGGCAATATCTTCGGCGGCCCGTCCGGCTTGACGAACTGACCCTCAGAACACCGCACCACTCATCGGGCCCCGGCACCGCAACGGTGATCGGGGCCCTTTGCTGTGCGCGCCGCGATGCCTGCTGTCCCGGCATACCGCACGTGCAGTCGCAAACCGATCGTATCGTCATATGTCCCGAATCGTTGGACCGTTGGGGTGGCGTGGGGATCAGACCTCACCCAGCTCGCACCGGCATCCGAGACGAGTCGAAAGGACATGAACGTGATCAACGATGCAGTACTGCTGGAGTTGAGGTCTCTACGAGCAAGCATCGGGGAACAGACGGAAGCGTTGGACAGGGTCAAGGTGTTGTCGCTGCTGCCGGACGGCATGCATGTGACGACGGCGATGGTGGCGGCGTGCTTCGAGGTAGGAATTGCAGCCATCAAATCGTTGGTCAAAGATCACCGCGAGGAGATACGAAGCAACGGCTACCGTCTCCTGACTGGGCCGGAACTGAGGTCCTTCAAGGACCTCAGTCAGGTCAAGTCGCGCACACCGTCGCTCGCCATCTTCAGTCGCCGAGCCGTCCTCAACGTCGCCATGCTCCTCCGGGACAGCGAAGTCGCACGTCAGGTGCGTACATACCTGCTCGACAGGGAGTACGCGGCGCGGACCCAGCCTGTGGATAACTTTGTCCATGGTGAGCCCGAGTCCCTCGACGCCTGCATCGACCGACGCATCACCCACATTCTCGGCAAGACCGTCGTCCCCATGTTCAACGCCCTCATCGAGGCCTCCGGTGAGCAGCACAAGGAGCTGATCTCTCTACGGGACGACGTCAAAAAGATCGAGCGGAAGCTCTGCAACCATCACCACCGGCTCAGGCGCCT
Organism: Streptomyces sp. NBC_00353; assembly: GCF_036108815.1. Lineage (NCBI taxonomy): Bacteria > Bacillati > Actinomycetota > Actinomycetes > Kitasatosporales > Streptomycetaceae > Streptomyces > Streptomyces sp. NBC_00353. The sequence continues at coordinate 5,330,063 of NZ_CP107985.1, forward strand.
CGAACAGGCTCAGGGCCCGCGCCCGTACACCGGCGTCATGGCGTCGATCGACGCCATGAGCTGGAGGGAGTTCGAGCATCACGTCGCCGTCCTGCTTCGCCGCGACGGCTGCACCGACGTCGTGGTGCACGGCGGCCCCGGCGACCGTGGAGTGGACGTCACCGCACTGACTGCGGACGGCCGCAGTGTCGTCGTGCAGTGCAAGAGCTTCGCCCCTTACCGTCCGGTCTGGAGTGGCGAAGTACAGAAGTTCCTGGGCGCCTCCAGGGTCCAGCACCGGGCAGACGTGGCTCTCTTCGTAGCGACCACCTCCTTCACACCCGATGCACGCGCCATAGCCGAGACCCACGGCATCACGGCCGTGGACCGAGGCCACCTCGAGAAGTGGAGCGCCGGGGTGCCACTCCCGGTCCTGCAGTAGCCGATCAAGAGTCCACCGGACGTAGAGAGGCCCGAAGTCGCAAAAGGAAGTTGCGGCTTCGGGCCTTTCGCCATCCTAGGGTCAGCGCAGCTCCACCGGTTTCGTACGGTCCTTGTCGACCTTCTCCGTACGCACCAGCTCGCCCCACACGATGTACCGGTACCTCGACGTATAGACCGGCGTGCACGTCGTCAGCGTGATGTAGCGGCCGGGCTTCTTCACGCCCGCTTCCTTCGGGACCGGCTGGAGCACCTTGACGTTGTACTTCGACGTCTGGGGAAGCTCCTTGAAGACCTTGTAGACGTACCAGGTGTCCTTGGTCTCGAAGACGACCGCGTCGCCCGTCTTCACCTTGTCGATGTTGTGGAACTTCGCCCCGTGCCCGTCGCGGTGCGCCGCCAGCGTGAAGTTGCCCTGCTTGTCCCAGGGGAGAGCCGACTTCACCGGGTCCGTGTAATAGCCGGCGATGCCGTCGTTGAGGTTCTCGGTGTCGGTGCCCTTCTTGACCAGCACCTCGCCGTTCTTCATCGCGGGCACGTGCAGGAAGCCGATGCCGTCCTTGGTGTCGAGGGCGCCTGGTCCGTCGGCCCAGCGGTCGCGGACGGTGTGTCCCTGCTTCTCGGCCTCGCGGTCGGCGAGCACATTGGTCCACCACAGGGAGTAGACGACGAACAGGCCCAGCACCAGGCCTGCAGTGATCAGCAGCTCACCGAAGAGACTGACCGCGGTCGCCACGGGGTGACGGTCCCTGCTCCGCACCGGGGGCGCGGACTCGTCGGTCTGTTCTTCCTGCTGCTGGGTCCTCGCTGCCACCGCACCCGTCCCTGTTGTGATGATGTTCAGCCGACGAGCGCGTCGGGCTTTCCCTTGCTGCGCGGCCGTTCGTCGACCATCTTGCCCCAGACGATCAACCGGTACGTACTTGTGAATTCGGGCGTACAGGTCGTCAGAGTGATGTAGCGGCCGGGCTTTGTGAAACCCGATCCGGGTGGCACCGGTCCGATCACGGAGACGTTGGACGGCGACGTCTGCGGAAGGACGCTGGTCATCTCGTACGTGTAGTACGCGTCCTGCGTCTCGACCACGATCGGGTCACCCTTGCGCAGCCTGTTGATGTAGCGGAACGGTTCGCCGTGCGTGTTGCGGTGACCGGCCAGCGCGAAGTTGCCCTTCGCGGCCGACGGCATCGCCGTACGGAGCGCGCCGTCGCCGTAGTGACCGACCATGCCGCGGTCGAGGACCTTCTCCTTGCTGGTGCCCTCGGCGATCGGCGCGACCACATCGAGTTTCGGGATGTGGATGATGGCGAAGCCCTGCCCCGGCTCGAAAGCTCCGGGCTTGCGGTCGCCCTTCGCCCAGTCGTCCTGGATCTTGTGCGTCTCGTTGCCGGCGATCTGGTCCGCGCGCACATTCGTCCACCACAGCTGGTATGTGACGAACAGCAGCATCAGTACACCGAGCGAGATGAACAGCTCGCCGACGACCCGGCTGGCGACGACGGCGGGGCTGTCCTTGGCCGCGCGGGCGGCGCGCCTCGCCTCGACGCGCGTCAGCGGTCTCCCGTCCGGCGCCGTCGATTCCGACCGGCCTTCCGGCCGCGGGTCGGCGCGTCGACGGCCGTGCCCCTTGGCGGCGCGCCGGCGCTCGGCGCGGCCGCCGACGGGTGGGTCCGTCCGCGGTCCGGGTTCGGCCGGCTCCGGGCGGGAGTCGGCAGCCGCCGTGCTGTCCGCGTCGGGCTCCGGTGCGTACTCGGACACGTACTGCGGCTCCGCCACCGGTCGCAGTGGAGGTGCGGGTGGAGGCATCGCACGATCGGCCGTGCGCCGGGGATCGGCCGTCCGCAGACCGACCGTCTCGTCGTTGAGGGGGAGCGGCTGAGGCGAAGACGCCGTGACGGGCTCCTGCTGCCCGTACCAGTCCCGTTCGTACCCCTCGGGGTCGTACCACTCGCGCGGCGGCCCCTGGGGCTCTTGAGCCCCTTGTGACGCCTGTGGCTGCCCGCCCTGCGCCGCCCCGGTGTCGGCCCCCTCCGCCGGAGGGTTCTCCCCCTGGAACCACGGCGAGGCGTGCTGCCCCGGCAGTGGATCGTTCAGGGGATCCGCCAACTGGTCGACTGCCGCCTCGAACGCGCCCGTGGCCTCGTACGCATGTTGCTCGTACGGGCCGTCCTGTCCGGGGTCGTGCTCGGGACGGAGTGCGGTCACGCGACGGCCTTGCCCACCACCGGCGCGAGCCCCACCGACCTCGCGACAGCGCCCGCATCACCGCACTGCGTCAGCCAGTTGGCCAGCATCAGATGGCCGTACTCCGTCAGCACCGACTCCGGATGGAACTGCACGCCCTCCACCGCCAGGTCCCGGTGGCGCAGGCCCATGATGATGCCGTCGGCCGTGCGCGCCGTGACCTCCAACTCCTGCGGGATCGTGTCCGGTTCGGCGGCGAGCGAGTGGTAGCGGGTCGCGGTGAACGGGGACGGCAGTCCGGCGAAAACGCCCTTGCCCTCGTGGGTCACCGGCGACGTCTTGCCGTGCAGCAGCTCCGGGGCGCGGTCCACCACACCGCCGTATGCCACGGCCATCGACTGCATGCCGAGGCAGACACCGAAGACCGGAACGCCGGTCGCAGCACAATGGCGCACCATGTCGACGCAGACGCCGGCCTGCTCGGGGGTGCCGGGGCCGGGCGAGAGCAGGACGCCGTCGAAGCCGTCCTGGGCATGGGCCGTGGTCACCTCGTCGTTGCGCAGCACTTCGCACTGGGCGCCGAGTTGGTAGAGGTACTGAACGAGGTTGAAGACAAAACTGTCGTAGTTGTCGACGACAAGGATGCGGGCGCTCACTGGCCGGCCCCCGTTCCGCTCGTGCCGTCGACCGTCACGTCGCCGAACGGGAGCAGCGGTTCGGCCCACGGGAAGACGTACTGGAAAAGCACATAGACGACGGCGAGCGCCAGGACGAGCGAGATGAGCCCGCGCACCCACACATTGCCCGGCAGATGCTTCCAGATCCAGCCGTACATGCTGTCCCCTCCATTCGGTACGGGACCAGACTAAAGGGCCGGGGCTTGGGCGTGGGTCAGCTGTGGAAAGCTGCGGGTCTGCCGTCGGTCACAGGCTGGGTCGCGTCGAGATGCGCCCAGGCGATCAGCCGGTGGCTGCTACCCCATTCGGGGTCGCAGGTCGTCAGCGTCAGATAGCGTCCGGGGCCGTCGAAGCCGGACTTGCGGGGGACGGGGTCGATCACACCGGTGTCGTTCGGCACGGTCCGGTAGGGCTCCCTGTCGATTCGGTACGTGAACCATGTCGTGCCGTCCGTCACGATCACCGCGTCGCCGGGGCGCAGTTTCGGGAAATCCTTGAAGGGGTCCCCGTACGTGCGTCGGTGTCCGGCCACGGCAAAGTTGCCTGTCGCGCCGAGGGAGGCGGTTCCCCGGTAGTGACCGAGGCCCTTCTGCAACGTTCTGACCTTGGTGTTCTCCAGGATGGGCCACTCCCAGCCCTTGCCGAGGCGGGGGATGTACAGCATCGCGAACGCCTTCCCGTCCGGGTACGCGGCGGGTGCGGGCGGCGCGGGCGCGGTGGAAGCGGACGCATTGGCGGTGGGCGAGGACGAGGGCGACACGGTCGGCGCGGGTGCGGACACGGCCCCGCGAGCCCACCGGTCCTGAAGGCCGTCGATCTGCCCCTCGGTCGCGCCGGCGGCCTTCACCCCGGTCCAGAACAGCACGTACACCACAAAGAGGATGATCAGGGCGCCAACGGTGATGCACAGTTCGCTGAACGTCCTGACGATCAGTCGCACCGACACCGGTCGGCCTCCCCGGAACCGCTCGCTACTTCACCGGCTTCGCATAGTGGAGATCCACTGTGCCCGAGTAGCCGGGAAGAGTCACCGCCTCGCGCTCGTCGACTTTCCAGCCCAGACCGTACGCCTTCACGTACAGCAGGTAGTTCTGGATCGCCGGGGAGTTGTCGAGGGCCTTCTTGAGGCTGTCCGGGTTGCCGACCGCGGTGATCTTGTACGGGGGTGAATAGACCCGGCCCTGCAGGATCAGGGTGTTGCCGACGCAGCGCACGGCACTGGTGGAGATCAGTCGCTGGTCCATGACCCGGATACCGCGGGCGCCGCCCTGCCAGAGAGCATTGACGACCGCCTGCAGATCCTGCTGGTGAATGACCAGGTCATTGGGTTGCGGGTCGGGGTAGCCGGGCTTCGCGGTGGCGTCCGGCGGGGCATCGTCGAGGGTGACGGCGACGGCCCGGCCGGAGAGCTTCGTGGTGCCCGCCTCCCGCTCCAGCGCCTTGAGCCTGGCGTCCTCCGCCTTCGTGCTGCCGTCGTCGCGCTGGGCGAGAGCATCGATGTCGTCGCGCAGGGACGCGTTGGAGTCGTCGAGCGCCGCGTTCTTCCCGCTGCGCTGCTGGATCAGGTCGGAGAGCTTCAGCAGCGAGGAGTCGGTGCGGATGTTGGTGCCCTTGGCCGTGTTGGCGCTGGTGACGAAGATCAGTCCGGCGAGGGCGAACACGGCAGCGGTGAGCACCCGGACCGGGTGCCTGAAGGGGCGCCGGACCGGGTCTTGGGGAGAGTCGGCAGAATTGCTCAACGTACCCTTATCTCCTTCGGCGCCACGGAAGCACTACGCTAACGGACGCCCGGGGGAGGCAGCATTCCCCCTCGCGCCCCGGCGCCAGCCATAGTTCCCTGCGCGGTCACGCAGCGCATCGACAGGAGAGTTCCTCGTGCCGAAGTCACGTATCCGCAAGAAGGCCGACTTCACGCCGCCCCCGGCGAAGCAGACAACCAACATAAAGCTGACCAACCGCAGTTGGGTGGCGCCGGTGATGCTGGCGTTCTTCCTGATCGGTCTGGCCTGGATCGTCGTTTTCTATGTGACCGACGGCGATCTGCCGATCAATGCGCTCGGGAACTGGAACATCGTCGTCGGCTTCGGCTTCATCGCCGGCGGCTTCGGCGTCTCCACACAGTGGAAGTAGCTCCACCTCGTACCCGGCACCACAGCTGACCCCGGTATTGCAACCCTTGCCCTGAGTTACCCACAGCGTTATCCACAGGCGGGGGAAAAGGTCAGACGATCTGTGGATAACTCCTTGGATGTTGACGCCGGTGTGACTGCAGCCTCCCCCGTCGAGGGGTGGCACGCCCCTTGTCCGGGCTGGAAAAACCCAGCTCAGCGACAAGGGGCACAGTTGTACCCACAGAATGCACAAGATCACGCCCCTGCTGTGGACAACTGCACGAAGGGCGACCTCGGCCGGTCCGCGATCACCCCTGTGATCAGGTCAGTGCGGCCGTTCTCGCGACCACGATGAGGATCACTGCCGCCAGGACCAGCGCACAGGTGCCGTACTGCACCAGCGCACGCCGCCCGCGCGGTGCATGCACCATGGCGATGGCGATCACCGTGCCCGCGATCAGACCGCCGACATGCGCCTGCCAGGCGATTCCACCCCAGGTGAAGGTGAAGAGCAGGTTCAGCGCGAGGAGCACGAGGACCGGCCGCATGTCGTAGTTCAGGCGGCGCATGAGCACGGCGGTGGCGCCCAGCAGACCGAAGATGGCGCCGGAGGCACCGAGCGAGGGCTGATTCGGTGCGGCGAGCCAGTAGGTGAGAGCGCTGCCCGCCAGGCCTGAGAGCAGATAGAGCGCGAGATAGCGGGCGCGCCCGAGCGCTGCCTCCAGGGGGCCGCCGAGCCACCACAGTCCCAGCATGTTGAACGCGATGTGCCACACCTCCTGGTGCAGGAACATCGATGTCACCAGCCGGTACCACTGGCCCTCCGCAACACCTTCCGGCGGGCCGCCGTAGTAGAGGTTGGCCCGGCCGAAGAGCGTCAGGTCCTGGAGCAGCGCCCCCTTCACGTGAACCACGATGAACAGGGCGATATTGAGAGCGAGCAGGATCTTGGTGACCAGCCGGGGGTCGGCCGCGACGGTGCCGCCGGCGAGGGTGCGCGGCTGATTGGCCGCCGGTCCGTGCCCCGTGCCGGATCCCTGGCGGACGCAGTCCGGACACTGGAAGCCGACCGAGGCGCTGACCATGCACTCGGTGCAGATCGGGCGGTCGCAGCGGGTGCAGCGGATCCCTGTCTCACGGCCCGGGTGGCGGTAGCAGCCGAGCGGGCCGTCGGTGGCGGCGGAGTGGTCCCGGCTGCCGGGCGGCTGCTCGTCCATCGGTCCCATCACTTCCTGGTCCCCTCGGTATCTCTCGTGAGCGGCAGCGCACACAAAGCCGCCCTGCTCATCCGCTATGTAAGCAGTACGGACAAGCAGGGCGGTTGGTTCCCGTCAGAGGAATCAGAGAGTGATCACCTGGTGACCACCGGAGATCATCGGGTCTCGACGACGACCGACTCGATCACCACGTCCTGCACCGGACGGTCGGTGCGGGCGTTGGTCTGGGTGCCGGCGATGGCGTCCACGACCTTCTTGCTGGCCTCGTCCGTCACCTCACCGAAGATGGTGTGCTTGCCGGTCAGCCACGCGGTGGGCGAGACGGTGACGAAGAACTGCGAGCCGTTGGTGCCCGGGCCGGCGTTGGCCATGGCCAGCAGATACGGCTTGTTGAAGCTGAGGTCCGGGTGGAACTCGTCACCGAACTCGTAGCCCGGGCCACCGGTGCCGTTGCCCAGCGGGTCGCCACCCTGGATCATGAAGCCGCTGATGACACGGTGGAAGACGGTGCCGTCGTACAGCCGGTCCTTGGACTTCTTGCCGGTCGCGGGGTGGGTCCACTCGCGCTCGCCCGTGGCGAGCTCGACGAAGTTCTTGACCGTCTTGGGCGCGTGGTTCGGCAGAAGCCGGATCTCGATGTCGCCTTGGTTGGTCTTCAAGGTGGCGTAAAGCTGCTCGGCCACGATCTGCCTTCCGTAAGTCTTCGCTGACGTCCACCGATCCTCGCACGGACCATCCCTCACGGCGCCCGACCGCCACCCGCGAACGGACATCCCTCACCTTCTTGCCTGATTTCACGCCGCTCGCCTGCCGCTTCCCGCAGGAACAAATGAGGCCAAGCGCGTGACGAACCGGCGCGTACTGAGCTGAACCGTGGCATTGTCGTCGGCAAGCTCCCCTTGCACCGCATTGCCCGAGGACGTCTCTCACGACCGTCCCTCACAACGGTCGCTCATGACCCGGATGCCCGCCCCACATGCCACTTGGGCCACCGGCAGGCATGATCTCGAAATGGGTGGAAAGGCGGAGTACTACCCGCCACCAAGGAGGAGGATCCCGTGACCCGCATCGACAGCGTGCGCGCCGCAACCGACTCGGCGAAGGAGAGCGTGCAGCACGCCGCGGAAGTGGTGGCGCCCTACGCCGAAACGGCCAAGGACCAGGCCGCACGCTATGCGCACGAGGCCCGTACGCGGCTCGCGCCGAAGGCGTCGAAAGCAGCCCAACAGGCCCGCGTCCAGTACGACGCATATCTGGCACCACATATCGAACTGGCCCGCTCTCATGTGCCACCCAAGGTCGACGAGGCCGCGCAGCGCGCCGCGCTCCGCACCCGCCGGGCCGCCAAGAACGCCGCGGAGTACACCGTGCCCCGCGTCGAGTCCGCGGTGGCCGCCGCCCAGCCCGTCGCCGAGGAGGCCACGTCCCGCAGCATCGCGGCCCTGGCCGCCCTGCGCGGGCAGGTCACGCCGAAGGAGATCCAGCAGCTGGCCAGAAGGAACAGGAGGCGGGCCAAGGCCGGCCGCGCGCTCAAGGGTTTCGCCGTGGTCTCCCTGCTGGCGGCCGCCGCCTATGCCGCCTGGCGGTGGTGGGACAAGCAGGCCAACCCGGACTGGCTGGTCGAACCCCCCGCCCCCACGGAGGTCTCCGACCGCGCACCGTTGGCCTCGGTCGACGGCAGCGGCCCGACGGTCCTCGACCCCGAGGTCCGGGCCAAGCAGGACGACACCGGCCCCGACGGGACGGACGAGGTGGACGGAACTGACCTCGACGACCGCCGCTGAGCCACCGGCCCAACAGAACGGGCGCCGGAAAACCCTGAGGTTTTCCGGCGCCCGTTGTGTTGTCCGTGGTGACCATCGGCAGAAGAGAAGAGTGGACTTTCCGCTTCCGCCCCGATCCTCTCCCACGAATGCACTACGCCGTCGTCCATGAAGACGAGGGAGTCGCCGACTTCGCGTGCGCGGCCTGGCCGACAAGGCCGGCAACTACCCCCTCCCAGCTCTCCGGTGGGCAGCAACAGCGCGTCGCCATCGCCCGCGCCCTGGCGATGGAACCCAAGTTGATGCTCTTCGACGAGCCCACCTCCGCTCTCGACCCCGAACTCGTCGGCGACGTCCTCGACGTCATGCGCGGCCTCGCCGAAGACGGCATGACCATGGTCGTCGTCACCCACGAAATGGGCTGGCACACGTATCGCTCGAAGAACTCAGGCACGACGACTGGATCGGCGCGGCCGATCCCCGTGACCCGTGCGAACGCCTCGTGTCGTGGGCCTGCGCCCAGCACTCCTTCGAGCCCGTGCACACCCTGCGTACGGACGACTACGCAGTCGTCCAGGGATTCGTCGCAGCAGGCGCGGGCGTGGCGCTCATCCCCCGGCTCGCCCTCGGCCCCGCGCGCGAGGACGTCGCCGTACGACGGCTCAAGGGCGCCCCGCTGGCACGGGAGATCAGCGTTGCCGTGCTCCGTACCACCGCCGCGCGCAGCATTCGCGAGCTGGTGGAGGCCCTCACCGAACAGGCGAGGCTGATCCAGCGGCGCTGGAGCGATGCGGACGCCGACGCCGGACTCGCGTAGCGGGCTTCGCGCGGTCCTCGTCAGCCACTGCCGCGGACTCGCTTTCGTCCCGCTTCCCGATGGATGCCACACGGCGGCGGTACAGCGGACCCGCACTGACACGGTGCTGACGTCAGAAACGCAGAGACTCCCCTGGTCTGCGTTTCCACAGGCCAGGGGAGTCTCTACAGATGTGGAGCCTAGGAGATTCGAACTCCTGACATCTGCCTTGCAAAGGCAGCGCTCTACCAACTGAGCTAAGGCCCCGAAAAGCGGACAGCACCGGACGCATCAGCGTCTCGGTCACCGCCGCAGACCAGACTACCGGGTGACCCCCTGAATCTTCCAAAAAGATTGGGGCTCCCGGTCGGCAACCCCTCTCCGTAAGATGCTCGTCGAGGTTCGCAGCAGCGAAGCCGCAGCGAAGGGGAGACGCAATGGACGCAGCTCAGCAAGAGGCAACGGCAAGAGCCAGGGAGCTTCAGCGCAGTTGGTACGGAGAGCCACTGGGGGCGCTCTTCCGTAGGCTGATCGATGATCTCGGCCTGAATCAGGCCCGGCTCGCCGCCGTACTCGGGCTGTCCGCCCCCATGCTCTCCCAGCTGATGAGCGGCCAGCGCGCGAAGATCGGCAACCCGGCGGTCGTCCAGCGTGTCCAGGCCCTGCAGGAACTGGCCGGCCATGTCGCCGACGGCAGCGTCAGCGCGGGGGAGGCCACCGACCGCATGGAAGAGATCAAGAAGTCCCAGGGCGGTTCCGTCCTCACCGGCACCGGTCAGACCTCGACCACCGGCGGGGCACCCACCGTCCGGCGTGTGGTCCGCGAGATCCAGTCGCTGCTGCGGTCGGTATCGGCCGCCGGGGACATCATCGATGCCGCCGACTCCCTCGCCCCGACCCACCCGGAACTGGCAGAGTTCCTCAAGGTGTACGGAGCAGGGCGCACCGCGGACGCTGTCGCGCACTACGAGGGACACCAGGGCTAGGGCCTGTCCGACAAGTCCTAGGGCACTACCCCGAGAGCCGGGCACGAGCCGAAACAGGAACTGGGAGCGGGCGCAGCGCAATGGGTGAGGTCTTCGCGGGTCGGTACGAGCTGATCGATCCGATCGGACGTGGTGGCGTCGGCGCCGTCTGGCGTGCCTGGGACCACCGGCGCCGCCGGTACGTGGCGGCCAAGGTGCTCCAGCAGAGCGACGCGCACACGCTGCTGCGCTTCGTCCGCGAGCAGGCACTGCGGATCGAGCATCCGCATGTGCTCGCCCCGGCCAGTTGGGCTGCGGACGACGACAAGGTCCTGTTCACCATGGATCTGGTCAGCGGCGGCTCGCTGGCACATGTCATCGGCGACTACGGCCCGCTGCCCCCGCGCTTCGTCTGCACGCTGCTGGACCAGCTGTTGTCCGGGCTGTCGACGGTGCACGCGGAGGGGGTCGTGCACCGCGACATCAAGCCCGCCAACATCCTGATGGAGGCCACCGGCACCGGCCGGCCGCATCTGCGGCTCTCCGACTTCGGTATCTCCATGCGCAAGGGCGAGCCGCGCCTCACCGAGACCAACTATGTGGTGGGAACGCCGGGTTACTTCGCGCCCGAGCAGATGATGGGTGCGGAGCCCGACTTCCCGGCGGATCTCTTCGCCGTCGGTCTCGTCGCGCTGTATCTGTTGCAGGGTCAGAAGCCCGACTCCAGGGCTCTCGTCGAGCATTTCGCGTCGCACGGCACGCCCAGCGCCCCGCAAGGCATCCCGGAACCGCTGTGGCAGGTCCTCGCGGGCCTGCTCCAGCCGGATCCTCATGCCCGGTTCCGGACGGCCACGGGCGCGCGCAAGGCCCTGACCGCCGCTGTCGAGATGCTGCCGGAGCCCGGCGTCGACGACGAACCGGTGGAGGTCTTCGACCAGATCGGCCCGCTGCCCGCCGGATTCGGTCCCGCAGGCCCCCTCGCGGCCCCCCGAACTCCCGCCCAACCCACGCATGCCTCGCAGAACGTACAGATCACACCCACGGGCCAGGAACTCCAGCAGGACGCCCATCTGTCCAAACAGCCGCCTGTACAGCCGTCCGTACCGCAGCCGCACACCCCGTCGCCGTCCCAGATGTCGGAGACGGGCAGCTTCCACCTCGCCCCGCCTCCGCAGCAGCCACCCAGCCCCCAGCCACAGGCCCAGCCCCAGCCGGTGCAGCCGGCCGTTTTCCCCCATCCGCTCCCGGCGCATACAGGCTCCCCTTTCCCTGCCGCCGCGCCGGATCCCTCCCAGGCCCCGACAGCCGCGGTGCAGCACGAACAAGCTCTCACTCGTGCTTACACCGCTCAGCAGCCGCAGGTTCCCCATCCCACAGTGGGAGTTCCCGCGCACGTTCCGCAGAAGCGTCCGGGACCGCCCCCGAAGGTGGCGGTCCCGGTCCTGCTGGTGGCGCTGATCTGTTTCGCCGTGGGCATCTGGGCGCTGACGCAGACCTGAGTTCGCCGCCCTCAGCCGCTGACGGCTCCGGACCGCCAGGCCCGCGCCCGGAATCACCAGGCCTGCGGCGGACCTCCGTACGGCGGCTGTCCGGCCGTGCCCACGGCTGCCTGCCCGCCCGCGACGGTCTCCGCGCGTCGCCGCGCGAGCAGCGTCCACGCCCCGAGCCCGAGCACGAGCACGGCGCCCGCGCCGATCCCGACGGCGGCAACCACCTTCATCGTGTCGCTCTTGGCGGCCTGCGGGGCGCTCTGCCCGCTCCTGGCCATGTCCTTGTCGTCCTGTGTGACACCGAAGACCCCGGCGGAACCCTCGTACGGCGACGGACCCGCGGCGTTCTCGACCTTCACCTTGAGGGTCATCGGGATCGCCTTCTTGCCGTAAGCTTTCTCGACCTCCGGGCTCAGCGTCACCGACAGGTAGTACCAGCCCGCGAACCGCATGGCGCTGACATCGGCGCCGGAGGCGAACCGGTTCTCGTACGCCACCGGGGGCAGCGGATCCAGTGACACGGAGGCCGGCCTGCCGGAGTACGACAGCGGCGAGGCCTCGTCGACATGGCCGTGCGCCGGATTGTCCAGGGACAGCGCGAGCGCGCTGCCTACGTATTCGTCCGATCCGTCGACGCTGTTGCCGAGATCGACGGTGGCGAAGATCTGCTGTCCCCAGTCCACCGGCACCTGGTAGAAGCGGGTCTGCCCCGGCTCGATGCTGTCATCCCACTCGCCGGTCTCCAGGCTGGTGGCGTCGTAATAACTGGTGCCGCCCGGCCGCTCCTGCGCGGCCTGGGTGGGCGGTGACGGCGACGCCGACGGCCAGTTCGCCGGCGCCTCGGTCGGTACCGACCCGCCCTTCTTCAGCTTCGGCTCCGACTCGTAGCGGAGCTCCAGGTCCCACTCCTCCGGAGTCGAGGTCTCCTTGCCCTCCCGCTCGACCAGCACGTTGTACGTACCGGCCTCGTTGCAGGTGGTGCTGTCCTTCTCCGGGACCCGGTACGCGTAAGCGGCGATCGGGCGGGGGAACTCCGCCGACTCGAACCTGGCATCCTCCGAGCTGCACTGCAGGTCGGTGCTGTCCCGGATGCTGACCTTAATGCCGTCCCCGTACGCGACCTGACCACCGAGCTTGGGCACCGCCACCGCCGAGACATACGCATTCGTGTCGGCATCGAGGTCGAGGCGGTAGTAGAGCTTCTCGCCCGGCTTGATCGAGCTCTTGTACACGGATCCGGGGGTCAGTGCCGACGCGTCGGTGCTGACCTCCGCGCCCCGAACCGCCTTGGCCTCGGGGTCGAAGGTGTACGGAGCAGGCTCCCCGGCCGCGTACGCCTGCCCCGGCAGCGCCGCCACCGCGCACATCGCCGCGACCGCGGTCAGCGTCGCCCGGCCCCTGTTGCGCTGCCTCATCACGCGCTTCCCCTCGTCGTCTGGGTGGCCACCCTGCGGCGGCTGCGCACGAACACGAGCCCCGCGATCACAACCACCACGGCGCCCGCCCCGGCAGCGGCCGCGATGCCCGTCCATCCTGCCCCGCCCGTACCATCGCTGTCTGCGGCCGCAGTCGAATTGCCCCTCTTGTCCGGCCCGTTGTCCGTCTTCTTCCCGAGGACGGCCGCACCGTGCTCCGGTCCGGCCCGCTCGTCGCCGAGCACTGATACCCGAAGCACCACGCCGATCTGCGGGTTCTCGGCGATCTCAGCGGCCCGCGCACCCAGCGTCACGGAAATGCAGAACTCGCCAGACCGTCCACGACCGTGCCCACTGCGCTACGCGCAGTCTCCATCCGGGTCCGGCCGGTGCCGTCGTCGTCCGCCATGGATCCGGAGGAGTCGAGCACCATGACAAGGCTGCTGTTGTCCGGGGCAGCCATGCCCGGCGGCGCGGCAGCTGCACCATGGGCGCCGTGGGCTCCGGATCCCGCCGCCGCGGCCGGCAGCGCTCCTGCCATCAGGGCGAGCAGCGCCCCGCCGGCCCATGTCCCCACTGCTGTTGCAGTCCAGCGGTGATTGAGTCCTCTCACCCGTGCCCCCTCGGCCGAAATTCCGGCTTCTTTGCTCACGCAACTTATTGATTTGCGTAGGTGAACTCAAGGGCACAGGTGTCACGGTCCCGCAACAGCACGAGGCCCCGGCCGCTCAGCGACCGGGGCCCCGCAAAAGGCTGTTCTGTCTCACACACCCGAACCTGCGGGCACGGAGTCAGTCGCCTCCGTCCACAGATCCTGCTCGGCGCGATCCGCCTGGATCTGGCGGTACACGAGGAGCCCGCCGATGGCGGCCAGTGCGACCAGGAGAAGCTTCTTCACCGCGCGACCTCGTCTTTCCTTGACGTAGGAGACTTCTGCCGCCCGACTATACACACCGGCCGATATCGATCGGTTACCTCCCCGCGACCCGGCCGGCGCCCGGGCAAACCCCACCATCCCGACCAGCCCGCGCCGACTCGTCCAGCCCGGTTGAACCATACGAGTGGTGTTCATCTGAAGATCGGCGGATCGCTGGCGTCGATCCCTGAAATCGCAAGCCGGATCCACATCATCAGAAAGGTAAGCAAACCGGACCACCCGAAAGCGAGGGGCCATGAGCGCCTTCAAGGTCAAGAGCATCTGGACCGCCTTCATCACCGCCTTCTTCGCGCTTCTCGCGTCGATGGGGCTCATCAGCGCCCCCGCCGCGACCGCGCAGCAGCCGACGGCCACGAACCAGGAGCACACGGGTGCTGCCACCGCAACCGCGACCACTCCGTCGGTGCGATGGACCCTTCCGCGTGACAGGGCGCTGCCCCCCACCATGAAGCAGCGCATCCGCGCCGAGGCGCACGGCTCGTCACCGGCCGCCAGGAATCTGACCGTGGACACGAGGAACACCCTGGGCGCCACAGGCACCACAGGTGCCGCCCGCATCGCTCACGGCGCCCCGGCGGGAAAGGCATCACCCCTTCCACCGTGAGAGCGGCGCACCCGACGCACAGGGCCCCTGGTCCGGTTCACACCGGACGGGGGCTTTTTCGTGCGCCCGCGGACGCCCTCGCGGCGTTGCACCGTCCCACGCGCGACAACCGCACCCGGCCGGCCCGTAAGCCCCCACCACAACCGCCCCCGGCGCAACCGATCCCCCAACAGCGCCAGGCGAACCGCAGACAACGGAGAACCCCGACACGCGCAGGCAGCCCGCACACCCCCGCGCACACAGAAGGCCCGGTATCTCCGAAGAGATACCGGGCCTTCTGTTGTCCCTGTGGGGCCAACAGGATTTGAACCTATGGCCTCATCCTTACCAGGTCGGTCCGTGGGCGTCGCGCACCACGGCCAGTCCTGGCCGGTGCTGGGTCCACCTGCCGCGTGAGTCCGGCGGGATTCGCCGGTACCGGCAGTGTTGGTGTCAGCCACTGATGTCATCGCCGGATGGCTCTCTTGGGGCGCCTTGTGCCGCCTCGCCTTCCTCGTCCTCGTCGCACCCATGGCGTCGGGCAAACGCTGCCGTGCCTGCTCCAGACGACCGGCGTGGTCGCGCATGAAGATCTCAACGAGCGACTTCTCCAGGGTGCCGGAGATCGCGTAGATGCCTGACGGCGCGGTCCGGGACGATCGCATCGAGTGGATGACGACCCGCGGGAAGCGGCGGCCATGCTCGCCGACCTTCTGGGAGATCCGCTCATCGGCCTGATGTCGGCCGACAATCACGAGCGCAAGCATGATCGGCGAGAGGGCTAGGGGCTCCGCTGAGCGAAGGCCCAAGCGAACCACGCCACGCCGATCACGCAGATCACGAATCCCGCGAGAAGGATCCAACGCACAAAGGCCCAATCCAGCTTCCCGCGCTCGAAGGGATCCCCGTCATCGGTGCTGTCGGACCAACCGTGATCAGTCATGGCGCCCCCGCTGTCCCTGAGGTGTGAGCCTCGGCACAGCAGCCGAACCCACTGCACTCGGGGCTGCTGGCAGATCTGCTCATTGGCTGATGTCAGCCGGAGATGTCAAAGACCCCCAACCATGATCGGTTGGGGGTCTTTGTACTGGTGGGGCTAACAGGATTTGAACCTGTGGCCTCATCCTTATCAGGGATGCGCTCTAACCAACTGAGCTATAGCCCCGCCGCGCTGCGCGCTGACTTCTGAAGATTAGCGCACGTCGGGGCCAGTCCCAAAATCGATACCCGAAGCCCTACTCGTCCTCGGCCAGCGTGAGCTCCACGCCGCCCACGAAGCCCGCCGACAAGTTGTAGATGAAGGCGCCCAGCGTCGCCAGCGCGGTGGCCAGCACCACGTCGATCACCGCGATGACCGACGTGAAGATGAGAACGCGCGGAAGCGACAGGAACGACTGCAGATCGAAGCCGTTGCTCTCGTTGGAACCGGTCGCCTCGCTGATCGTGCCGCCCACGGTGGAGAAGACGCCCATGGCGTCCATCACCATCCACAGGACCGCGGCCGCCACGATGGTGCAGATGCCGAGCGCGATGGAGAGCAGGAAGCTGACCTTCATCACCGACCACGGGTCGGCCTTCGCCACCCGCAGTCGCGCCTTACGGATGCGCGGAGTTGTCCGCGCCCCCGTCCGGGGCAGACGGGTCGCCTGCGTGCCACCGGCGCCCTGTGTGCCGTGCTGCTGCGCTCCTTGGGGCCGGCCGCCCTGCGTCCCGCCCGCGGGCGAGGCGTACGCCTGTGGCGGGTGGTAAGGCCCGCCTGCCTGCCCCGGTGCGGGCTCGCGCTCACCGGGCAGCGGCCCGGTCGCGTATCCCTCGTACTGGGGCTGAGGCCCCCGGGTGTCTGTCACAGTGCCCCCTTGGGAGTCCGTGGCAGGGCCACGGGCACCGTTCGCTCCAGCTCCGGAAGCGGCCGAACCGGCGCCCGTGGCTCCACTCACGCTCTACTCCTCGTGCTCCCCGGCCGAAGGCGACATGCCTTCGACAGTGCCCTCGACAGTCGACTCGGCTGTCGTCACCTCGGCAGTCGTCTCAGCCGTCTCGCCCTCGGCGTCATCGGCCCCGTCGACCTCTTCGGCCTCGCGGCCGGCCTCGGCGTTACGAGCGATACCGACGACGGCATCGCGCTTGCCCAGATTGATCAGTTGGACGCCCATGGTGTCACGGCCCGTCTCCCTGACTTCATTGACTCGCGTACGAATCACACCACCGCCGAGCGTGATGGCAAGGATCTCATCCGTCTCCTCGACCACCAGCGCGCCGACCAGCGAGCCCCTGTCCTCCACGATCTTGGCGGCCTTGATGCCGAGGCCGCCGCGACCCTGAACGCGGTACTCGTCGACGGCGGTCCGCTTCGCGTACCCGCCATCGGTGGCAGTGAAGACGAACGTACCTGGCCGGACGACATTCATCGAGAGCAGTTCGTCGCCCTCGCGGAAACTCATCCCCTTGACACCCGAAGTGGCACGGCCCATCGGGCGCAGCGCTTCGTCCGTCGCAGTGAACCTGATCGACTGGGCCTTCTTGCTGATGAGCAGCAGATCGTCCTCGGCCGAAACCAGCTCCGCACCGATCAGCTCGTCGTCGCTGCCGTCCTCCGTCTCACGGAGGTTGATCGCGATGACACCGCCCGAGCGCGGCGAGTCGTAGTCCTTCAGCACGGTCTTCTTCACCAGGCCGCCCTTGGTGGCCAGGATCAGATACGGCGCGGCCTCGTAGTCGCGGATCGCCAGGATCTCGGCGATCTGCTCGTCCGGCTGGAAGGCCAGCAGGTTGGCGACATGCTGCCCACGCGCATCACGGCCGGCGTCCGGAAGCTCGTACGCCTTGGCCCGGTAGACCCGGCCCTTGTTGGTGAAGAACAGCAGCCAGTGGTGGGTCGTCGACACGAAGAAGTGGTCGACGATGTCGTCTTCCTTGAGCTTCGTGCCGCGTACGCCCTTGCCGCCGCGCTTCTGCGAGCGGTAGTCGTCCGTCTTCGTACGCTTCACATAGCCGCCGCGCGAGATCGTGACGACGATGTCCTCCTCGGCGATCAGGTCCTCGATGGACATGTCACCGTCGAAGGGCACCAGCTTGGAGCGTCGGTCGTCGCCGAACTTGTCGACGATCGCCCCCAGCTCTTCGCTGACGATCTGCCGCTGCCGCTCGGGCGACGCCAGGATCTGGTTGTACTCGTTGATCTTCGCCTGGAGCTCGTCGTGCTCGGCCGTGATCTTCTGGTGCTCCAGCGCGGCCAGTCGGCGCAGCTGCATCTCCAGGATCGCGTTCGCCTGGATCTCGTCGATCTCCAGGAGGCCCATCAGGCCCTCACGGGCGATCTCGACCGTCTGGCTGCGCCGGATGAGGGCGATGACCTCGTCGATCGCGTCGAGCGCCTTGAGCAGACCGCGCAGGATGTGCGCCCGCTCCTCCGCCTTACGCAGGCGGAACCTCGTACGCCGGACGATGACCTCGATCTGGTGCGTCACCCAGTGGCGGATGAACGCGTCGATCGACAGCGTGCGCGGCACCCCGTCGACCAGGGCCAGCATGTTCGCGCCGAAGTTCGTCTGCAGGTCGGTGTGCTTGTACAGGTTGTTCAGTACGACCTTGGCGACCGCGTCCCTCTTCAGCACGACCACGAGGCGCTGGCCGGTGCGCGAGGACGTCTCGTCACGGACGTCCGCGATCCCGCCGACCTTGCCGTCCTTGACCAGGTCGGCGATCTTCTGCGCGAGGTTGTCGGGGTTGGTCTGGTACGGAAGCTCCGTGACGACCAGGCACTGCCGGTTCTGGATCTCCTCGACCGCGACGACCGCGCGCATCGTGATGGACCCACGGCCCGTGCGGTACGCCTCCTCGATGCCCTTGCGGCCCACGACGAGCGCACCGGTCGGGAAGTCCGGGCCCTTGATCCGCTCGATCAGGGCGTCCAGCAGCTCCTCGTGCGAGGCCTCCGGGTGCTCCAGGTACCACTGCGCACCGGACGCGACCTCGCGCAGGTTGTGCGGCGGAATGTTGGTCGCCATGCCGACCGCGATACCCGCGGAACCGTTGACCAGCAGGTTCGGGAAGCGCGCCGGCAGGACCGTCGGCTCCTGATTACGGCCGTCGTAGTTGTCCTGGAAGTCGACGGTCTCCTCGTCGATGTCCCGGACCATCTCCATGGACTGCGGCATCATCTTGCACTCGGTGTACCGCATGGCGGCAGCCGGGTCGTTGCCCGGAGAACCGAAGTTGCCGTTGGAGTCCACCAGCGGCATCCGCATCGACCACGGCTGCGCCAGTCGCACCAGTGCGTCGTAGATCGACGAGTCACCGTGCGGGTGGTACGTACCCATGACGTCACCGACGACACGGGCGCACTTGTAGAAGCCCTTCTCAGGCCGGTAGCCGCCGTCGTACATCGCGTACAGCACACGGCGGTGGACGGGCTTGAGACCGTCCCGTACGTCGGGCAGCGCACGCGACACGATGACGGACATCGCGTAGTCGAGGTAGGAGCGCTGCATCTCCGTCTCGAGCCCGACGGGCTCGACACGCATGCCCACACCCGCGGTTGCGGGTTCCTCTTCGGGCGTCACAGGGGTGTTCTCGTCGGCCATTGCTGGTCAAAGTCCTTTCGAGCGGCGGCTTGCTGGTACGGCCGACTCAGATGTCGAGGAAGCGGACGTCCTTGGCGTTGCGCTGGATGAACGAGCGCCGCGCCTCGACGTCCTCACCCATCAGCACCGAGAAGAGGTCGTCGGCCTGCGCCGCGTCGTCCAGCGTGACCTGGCCGAGCACCCGGTGGTCGACGTCCATCGTGGTGATGCGCAGCTCCTCGGCGTTCATCTCGCCGAGACCCTTGAAGCGCTGGATCGAGTCTTCCTTGATCCGCTTGCCGTTCTGCTTGCCGAGCTCGACAAGGGCGTCGCGCTCGCGGTCCGAGTACGCGTACTCGAAGTCGTCCCGACCCCACTTGATCTTGTAGAGCGGCGGGCGGGAAAGGTAGACGTGCCCGGCCTCGACCAGCGGACGCAGGAAGCGGAAGAGGAACGTCAGCAGCAGGGTGTTGATGTGCTGACCGTCGACGTCGGCGTCCGCCATCAGAATGATCTTGTGATAGCGGAGCTTCTCGATGTCGAAGTCCTCGTGGACTCCGGTGCCGAAGGCCGAGATCAGCGCCTGGACCTCGGTGTTCTGCAGGATCTTGTCGACCCGGGCCTTCTCGACGTTCAGGATCTTGCCTCGGATCGGCAGGATGGCCTGGTACATCGGGTTGCGGCCGGACTTCGCCGAACCACCGGCGGAGTCACCCTCGACGATGAAGATCTCGCACTTCGTCGGGTCGTTGGACTGGCAGTCGCTCAGCTTGCCCGGCAGCGAGGCGCTCTCCAGGAGACCCTTGCGACGCGTCAGATCGCGCGCCTTGCGGGCCGCAACGCGGGCCGTGGCCGCCGCGATGCCCTTACGGACGATGTCCGCAGCCTCGTTCGGGTTCCGGTCGAACCAGTCCGTGAGGTGCTCGTGGACGACCTTCTGGACGAAGGTCTTCGCCTCCGTGTTGCCCAGCTTGGTCTTCGTCTGACCCTCGAACTGCGGCTCGCCCAGCTTCACCGAGATGATCGCCGTCAGACCCTCACGGATGTCGTCACCGGTGAGGTTGTCGTCCTTCTCACGCAGCAGCTTCTTGTCCCGCGCGTACTTGTTGACCAGCGTGGTCAGCGCCGCACGGAAGCCTTCCTCGTGGGTGCCGCCCTCATGCGTGTGGATCGTGTTCGCGAAGGAGTACACACCCTCGCTGTACTGCGTGTTCCACTGCATCGCGATCTCGGCCGAGAGGAGTCGCTCCTTGTCCTCGGCCTCGATGTCGATCACCGACTGGTGAATGACGTCGCCCTTGCGGGAGTTGAGGTACTTCACGAAGTCGACGATGCCGCCCTCGTAGTGGTACGTGACCGTGCGGGCCGCTTCCTCCTCGGCGATCTCGACCGCCTCCGCGACATCCGCACCCGCCGTCGCCTTCGCCGACTCACGCTCGTCGGTGAGCTTGATCGTCAGACCCTTGTTGAGGAACGCCATCTCCTGGAAGCGGCGCGCCAGAGTCTCGAAGGAGTACTCGGTGGTCTCGAAGATGTCACCGTCGGCCCAGAAGGTGACCGTCGTCCCCGACTCCTCGGTGGCCTCGTTACGGGCCAGCGGCGCCGTCGGCACACCGAGCTTGTAGTCCTGGGTCCAGCGGTAGCCGTCCCGCCTGACCTCGACGGAGACGCGCGACGACAGCGCGTTCACCACGGAGACACCTACACCGTGGAGACCGCCGGAGACGGCATAACCGCCGCCGCCGAACTTACCGCCGGCATGCAGCACGGTCAGCACGACCTCGACGGCCGGCTTCTTCTCCGACGGCACGATGTCGACCGGGATACCACGGCCGTTGTCGATCACACGAACCCCGCCGTCGGGGAGGATCGTAACGTCGATCGTGTCCGCGTGCCCGGCCAGGGCCTCGTCGACCGAGTTGTCGACCACTTCCTGCACCAAGTGGTGCAGGCCACGCTCACCGGTCGAGCCGATGTACATACCAGGTCGCTTGCGGACCGCGTCCAAGCCCTCGAGGACGGTGATCGCGCTGGCGTCGTACGAGGCAGTTACCCCGCCGCTCTCACCGGGTGTGGACGGAATGTTCTCGTTGGGGTTGCCGGAATCGGCCACGAAGCGCCCTTTCTGGCACAGCACAGGCCGTTCTCCGGGCAGGCGGGAGCGGCTGCGTCGTTCGGCTTGTATCGACGACTCCCGCGAAGATGCGGGATTGTTCACCAGTCTACCGGTAGCGCCGACATGAATGGGGGTTTGCCGGTACCTGAGTCCGCATGTGCCGCCCTGAATGAGCGCCTGACGACTCCCCATATTCAGGATGGGGCCCTAAGAGGCTCACGCGGGCATTGAGCGCTTCGGCCTGTCAACCTCCCGCTACGGTGAGGGACGCATCAGCCGATCCGTACGGTTTCAATCGCCACAGAACGACATATCCCGGAACCCGCGGGCAGCACAACGCACCAGGCAGCACACCGCCACAGCCGAGCCTCGGCGGAACCGGGAACGGTTGCCGCCGGAGGCCGACAGAGGGCCGAACAAGGAGAGAAAGTGCAGGTCAGCCGTACGTGTCGCCCGGGCCGGTGCTCCCCGGCGCGCGCAGCGGACCGAACCTGCGCTGCGGACCGCCCGGCCCCAGCACCTTGATCAACTTCACTGTGCCGTGCCCCAGATCCGCATTGAGCCGCGCCACCAGCTGCGGCGCCAGCAGCCGCAGCTGCGTCGCCCACGCCGTCGAGTCGCACTGCACCGTGAGCACCCGCTCCTCGGGGTCCTCGTCATAACGCAACGGCACACAGTGATTGGCCAGATCCTCACCGACGATCTGCGGCCACCGACCCATCACCCCGCCCACCGCAGCAGGCGCCTCCCAGCCACGCTCGGTGATCAGACGATTGATCGCAGCGCCCAGCGGCAACGGATCACGGCCGTCCGCCCGCGCCCCGGAACGCAGACCGCCACCCCGTCTGGCCTGCTTCTTCTGCTGGGCCGCAGCGCCCCGCGCCCGGGCCTGCTCCTTCGCGGCACGCAACGCCACCCGAGCCAGATCGACCCCCGACGCCTCCGGCTGCTTCGTCTCGCGCGCCGGTTCCTGCGGGCCCGAGCCGCCGGCAGCGCCCATGCCCTTCGCCGCACCACCGGAGCCACTCATACGCGCTCCACCTCGCCCGCCGAAACCGTGTACCGCGTACCCGCCAACACGCCCGGAACGTCATCGTCCACCGCGGCCGTCACCAGCACCTGCTCGCCCGGAGCCACCAACTCCGCCAACCGCTCCCTGCGCCGCGCATCCAGCTCGGCGAAGACATCGTCCAGGACGAGCACCGGCTCATTGCCCTCGCTGCGCAGCAGATCGTACGAAGCCAGCCGCAGCGCCAACGCGTACGACCAGGACTCGCCATGGCTCGCGTACCCCTTGGCGGGCATGCCGCGCAGCCCCAACAGCAGATCGTCGCGGTGCGGGCCGACCAGCGTCACACCCCGCTCGATCTCCTGCTTACGCACCTCCGCGAGGGCGGCGATCAGCTGCTCGTACAGCTCGTCCCGGGTACGGGCCGGCTCCACGCCCGCACCGACCGAACTGCGGTACTCCAAGGTCACGGGGCCACCGCCGGGCGCGACATCCGCATACGCCTTGTCGGCCAGCGGCTGCAGGGTCGCGATCAGATCGAGCCGCTGCGCCAGCAGCTCCGCGCCCACCCGGCCCAGATGCTGGTCCCACACATCGAGGGTGGACAGATCCATCGACCGGCCACCGTGCCGGCGCGCCATCGCCGCAGATTTCAGCAGGGTGTTGCGCTGCTTCAGCACCCGCTCGTAGTCCGAGCGGACCCCCGCCATCCGCGGCGAACGCGCCGTGATCAGCTCGTCGAGGAAGCGCCGGCGCTCCCCGGGATCGCCCTTGACCAGCGCCAGATCCTCCGGAGCGAACAGCACCGTCCGTACGATCCCCAGCACATCACGCGGCCTGACCTGCGACGATCTATTGATCCTGGCGCGATTGGCCTTGCCCGGGTTGAGCTCGAGCTCGATCAGCTGGGAGCGCTCGCCCTGTGCGACGGCGGCCCGGATGACAGCCCGGTCCGCGCCCATCCGTACGAGCGGCGCGTCGGAGGAGACGCGGTGGCTGCCGAGCGTCGCGAGGTAGCCGACGGCCTCGACGAGATTCGTCTTGCCCTGACCGTTGGCACCCACGAACGCGGTGACGCCCGAATCAAGAGGTACCTCGACCCGGGCGTACGAGCGGAAGTTGGCCAGCGAGAGATGCGTGACATGCATGGGTGTACGCCGACCTTCCCGGCTTCCTGCTCCGTGCTCCGTAGCGCGGGCCGGTGATGCTGGTCCGGCCCGCCTTGCGTTGCGGTTACTTCTTGTTCTCGACCGCGTGGCCGCCGAACTGGTTGCGCAGCGCCGCGATCATCTTCATCTGCGGGGAGTCGTCCTGCCGCGAGGCGAAACGCGCGAAGAGCGACGCGGTGATCGCGGGCAGCGGCACCGCGTTGTCGATCGCCGCCTCCACCGTCCAGCGTCCCTCACCCGAGTCGGCGGCGAAGCCGCGCAGCTTGTCGAGGTGCTCGTCGTCGTCCAGCGCGTTGACCGCCAGGTCGAGCAGCCAGGAACGGATGACCGTGCCCTCCTGCCAGGAGCGGAAGACCTCACGTACGTCGGTGACGGAGTCGACCTTCTCCAGCAGTTCCCAGCCCTCGGCGTAGGCCTGCATCATGGCGTACTCGATGCCGTTGTGGACCATCTTCGCGAAGTGGCCGGCGCCGACCTTGCCCGCGTGGACGGAGCCGAAGTCACCCTCCGGCTTCAGGGCGTCGAAGATCGGCTGGACCTTCGCCACGTGGGCGGCGTCGCCGCCGTACATCAGCGCGTAGCCGTTCTCCAGGCCCCAGACGCCACCGGAGACACCGCAGTCGACGAAGCCGATGCCCTTGATGCCCAGCTCGACCGCGTGCTTCTCGTCGTCCGTCCAGCGGGAGTTCCCGCCGTCCACGACGATGTCGCCGGGCGACAGCAGCGCGGCCAGCTCGTCGATCGTGGACTGTGTCGCCGCACCGGCCGGGACCATCACCCAGATGACCCGCGGGCCCTTCAGCTTGCCCACAAGCTCTTCGAGACTGTGGACATCGGAGACGTCCGGATTGCGGTCATAACCGAGGACGGTGTGGCCTGCGCGGCGGATGCGCTCGCGCATGTTGCCGCCCATCTTGCCGAGGCCGACGAGACCGAGCTCCATCAGAGATTCCTTAAGCGTTGTGCCGATTCGTACCCAAAGCCGAGCGTACGCCCGGGCGGGGACAGGCCGACGGGCATGCTCGGCGCTGAGCGTGCCCGTCGGGATCTGCCGTGACGGACCGACGGTCGTATCAGCCGGAGAGGCGGACCGGCATGATCAGGTACTTGTACGCGTCATCCGCCTCGGCATCCACCGCGGGCCGGCCGCTGAGCAGCGCAGGCTTGGTGGACGTCGTGAAGGAGAGCTGGGCGACCGGGGAGTCGATCGCGCTGAGCCCGTCGAGCAGGAACGTCGGGTTGAAGGCGATCGAGATGTCGTCGCCGTCCAGCACGGCGTCGACACGCTCCACAGCCTGTGCATCGTCGCTGGAACCGGCTTCCAGGATCAGCACACCCTGCTCGAAGCTGAGCCGCACCGGGGTGTTCCGCTCGGCGACGAGAGCCACACGCTTGACAGCCTCGACGAACGGGGCGGTCTCGATCACCGCGACCGAGTTGAACTCGGTGGGGAACAGCGTCCGGTACTTCGGCAGATCACCTTCGAGCAGCCGCGTGGTGGTTCGCCGGCCCGCGCCCTCGAAGCCGATGAGGCCCTCACCGGCACCCGAGCCGGACAGGGCCAGAGTCACCGTGTCCCCACTGGTCAGCGCCTTGGCGGTATCCAGCAGCGTCTTGGCGGGCACCAGGGCGACGGCCGAGGCGTCCGGGTTCTCCGGCTTCCACAGGAACTCACGGACCGCGAAGCGGTAGCGGTCGGTGGAGGCCAGGGTGACCGTGTCGCCCTCGATCTCGATCCGCACACCGGTCAGGACGGGCAGCGTGTCGTCGCGACCCGCCGCGATGGCGACCTGGGCGGCGGCGGAGGCGAAGACCTCGCCGGGGACCGTGCCCGTCGCGGTCGGCATCTGCGGCAGCGCCGGGTACTCCTCCACAGGAAGGGTGTGGAGTGTGAATCGCGAGGAGCCGCAGACCACCGTGGCCCGTACACCGTCGGTGGAAATCTCCACCGGGCGGTTGGGAAGGGCGCGGCAGATGTCGGCGAGCAGTCGGCCGGAGACCAGCACCGTGCCGTCCTCCTCGACCTCGGCGTCCACCGAGACCCGGGCCGAGACCTCGTAGTCGAAGCTCGAGAAGCTGAGAGCCCCGTCCTCAGCCTTCAGCAGAAGGCCCGCAAGAACGGGCGCCGGCGGACGGGCCGGAAGGCTGCGAGCCACCCAGGCCACCGCCTCCGCGAGTACATCGCGCTCCACCCGGATCTTCACCGGAACCGCCTCCTGCTGTTGCTCGCTCGCCCTGCTGGCCTTCGTCGTCTGGTCGGGGTCACTCCGCCGATGGCAGGAGGAGGACGCCGGGGACCAGTCTGACGTACGGCACCGACACTCGGTGCTGCTCGGGGTCAAGTCGCGACAAGAGGTTCGGGGAGCTCCGGCGTCGAGTTGTGCACAGGCCCCACTTCGAAGCAGATTCCGAGCTAACTCTAAGTGGCAGTAGTAGTAGGGGCTGTGGAAACCGTGGATAACGTCGTTTCCGCAGGTCAGACCCCATTTTTTGTCCACCGGCCCTGTGGGCGGCACCGGTGGACAACCCGGTGTTTCTGTGGACACACGAAAGTTCTGCACACCCGATGCACAGGGCGGGGGTGTTTCTCCCCAGGGCTGTCCCCAGCTTTACCCAGGTTCCCCACAGCCCAACCAGGCTCCTTGGTGTGACGCCTTTCACTCTGCGCGGTGAAAGGCGGTGTCACGTTGCCGAACAGTGGACAGGGGTGTGGAGAAGCTGGGGACAACATGGCCCTGCCTGTGGGCCGCCAGTGGACAACATCGGATGCTCCTTGTGGACGAATATTCTGTCCACAGGCTGTGGATCACTGTTGGCCACAAATCCCCAGGCTCTTGACCTGGCCTGATGAAGTATCGGCCGTCGTCCCTGTGGAAGCAGTATGGACAACTTGGTGGTCCCCAGGCTGTGGAGGGCGAATTCTCCCCAGATCTGTGGAGAACCCCAGGTCGGAGGCATGTATTCGAACACCGGGGTCGCGACGGAGACGCACGGAAGCCGTTCGAAGGGGTCTCGGACGCGCTCCGGACGCCCGTCGGAAGCGTTCTTGAGGCCCGTCGAGACGGTGCGGGGGTCCGCGGAGACGTTTCAGAAGCCCCCTGGAGGACCTCGGGGAGACCTTCGCGGGCGTCCCCGAAACGACGAAGGGCGCCCCGAGGACTGTGTGAGAGTCCGTCCGGGGCGCCCGTCCGGCGCCGTACAGAGAACGTGACAGATGCCGTACCGGCGCTCCGTCAGCCGTTCTTGATGCGGTTGGTGAGTTCGGTGACCTGGTTGTAGATGGAGCGTCGCTCCGCCATCAGCGCACGGATCTTGCGGTCAGCGTGCATCACGGTCGTATGGTCGCGACCGCCGAACTGCGCGCCGATCTTGGGCAGCGAGAGATCGGTCAGCTCGCGGCAGAGGTACATCGCGATCTGGCGAGCTGTCACCAGCACCCGGCTGCGCGAGGATCCGCAGAGATCCTCCACCGTCAGACCGAAGTAGTCCGCGGTCGCCGCCATGATGGCCGACGCCGTGATTTCCGGGGCCGAGTCCTCGCCGCCCGGGATCAGGTCCTTGAGCACGATCTCGGTCAGTCCGAGGTCCACCGGCTGCCGGTTGAGGCTGGCGAAGGCCGTCACCCGGATCAGCGCGCCCTCCAGCTCGCGGATGTTGCGCGAGATACGGGACGCGATGAACTCCAGGACCTCCGGCGGGGCGTTGAGCTGCTCCTGCACAGCCTTCTTGCGGAGGATCGCGATCCGCGTCTCCAGCTCCGGCGGCTGCACATCGGTGGTCAGCCCCCACTCGAAGCGGTTCCGCAGCCGGTCCTCCAGGGTGACCAGCTGCTTGGGCGGCCGGTCCGAGGACAGCACGATCTGCTTGTTGGCGTTGTGGAGCGTATTGAAGGTGTGGAAGAACTCCTCCTGCGTCGACTCCTTGCTCGCCAGGAACTGGATGTCGTCGACCAGCAGGATGTCCACATCGCGGTACCGCTTGCGGAAGGTGTCGCCCTTGCCGTCGCGGATCGAGTTGATGAACTCGTTGGTGAACTCCTCGGAGCTCACGTAGCGCACCCGGGTGCCCGGGTAGAGGCTGCGCGCGTAGTGCCCGATGGCATGCAGCAAGTGGGTCTTGCCGAGCCCCGACTCCCCATAGATGAAGAGGGGGTTGTACGCCTTCGCGGGTGCCTCGGCGACGGCGACGGCAGCCGCGTGCGCGAACCGGTTGGACGCGCCGATGACAAAGGTGTCGAAGAGGTACTTCGGGTTCAGCCGGGCATGCGGCTCGCCGGGACCGGGCGCGGGTGCGGGCTGTGCGCCCATCGGCCCGGTGGCGCCGCCGGGGCGTCCGGTGCCGGGACCACCCTGCCGGTGCTGGGGCTCGGGCAGGGCGTGACGCCCCGGGCGCTGTTGCTCGTAACCCTGGCGCTCGGGCGGCTGCGACCGGTAGTCGTGCTGCGGCTGCTGCGGACGGTAGTCGTGCTGCTGCTCACGCCACTGCTCCGCGGATGTGTCGCGCTCCTGGAAACCGCCGAGCCGGGGCTGCTGCCAGGAAAGATCCTCAGGAGTGCGCGGCCAGGCGCCCGGCTCGGGGCGCTGCTGCTGGTAGTCGGGGTAGGCCGGCCGGGCCGTCGGCATGCCGTCGTCCGCGGGCCGGTGGCCGTAACCCTCGTACCCGTCGTCCTGCTGCCGTTCGTCGTGCTGCGGTCCCTGGTAGCGGTGCTGCTGCGGCTGCTGGGACTGGTGCATCGGGGGCGCCGGCGGGTTCGGCGGTTCGCCGGCGGAGTCGTCGACGGTGATCGCGATCCGGATCGGGCGGCCGCACTCCCGGCTCAGCGTTTCGCTGATGAGCGGCGCGAGCCGGCCCTCCAGGACACGCTTGCCCCATTCGTTGGGGACGGCGAGCAGTGCAGTGTCGGCGACGAGTGCGAGCGGCTGGCAGCGCTCGATCCACTGCTTGTCCTTCGGCTCGATGCCCTGCTGGCCCTCCCCGAGGAGCTGCTCCAGCACTCGTGGCCACACTGCGGCAAGATCGGCAGGTACGTCAGCCACAAGGCACGCTCTCTCGCTGGTCCCACGAATGTGTGGTTCTCGGGACGGGATGGGTAAGGCCCGGCAGGCGGGAAGAAAAAGAACCGGAGTTCAGCCACGGTAGTCAGGCCGACCCGCGTCGTTCAAGTTGTTGTCCACAGGCTGTGTACAGCGCGGGTCGTGGTAAGGCCGTCGCAGGGCCACCGCAGAGCCGGTTTGACCGGATGGCGTAGCCGCGCGTACCGTGACCAGGTCGAGTTGTCGATGGCTGCTGCCGCCTGCCTCCGATGGGCAAAGATCACGATCAGTGATTGTGAAGCGGTGCACTAAGGCGTTTACGCGAGTCTCTCGTGGGCGCACGGTGACAGCCAGGCGATGTCCCGCCAACACACGATCATTTCTGGAGCCCCCGAGTGAGCAAGCGCACCTTCCAGCCGAACAACCGTCGTCGCGCGAAGACCCACGGCTTCCGGCTGCGTATGCGCACCCGTGCCGGCCGCGCGATTCTCGCGTCCCGCCGTGGCAAGGGTCGCGCCAACCTGTCCGCCTGATCGCGTACAGGTCATGACGTGCTGCCTACCGAGAATCGGCTGAGGCGGCGCGAGGACTTCGCGACCGCAGTACGTCGAGGACGCCGGGCCGGCCGCCCGCTACTCGTCGTTCATCTACGCAGCGGTGCAACGGACCCGCACGTGACTGGGGAGAGTGCTCCCCCGCCGCGTGCGGGTTTCGTTGTCAGCAAAGCCGTGGGTGGCGCGGTCGTACGCACAGCGGTGAAGCGGAGGCTTCGCCATCTGGTCCGCGAACGACTGGCCCTGCTGCCCCCCGGTAGCCTGGTTGTCGTACGAGCGCTGCCCGGATCGGGCGACGCCGACCATGAACAGCTGGCCCGAGACCTGGACGCCGCCCTTCAGCGGCTGCTGGGAGGGGGCGTGCGATGAAGTACCCGCTGCTGGCTCTTATCAAGCTGTATCAGTGGACGATCAGCCCACTACTCGGGCCCGTCTGCCGTTACTACCCGTCGTGTTCCCACTATGGATATACGGCGATCGACCGGCACGGAGCGATCAAGGGAACGGCGCTGACCGCATGGCGCATCCTGCGATGCAATCCGTGGTCACCCGGCGGCGTGGATCACGTTCCGCCACGCAAACGCCCGCGTTGGCACGAACTGCTGCGTAATGCAATACGTGGCAACAAGGGCGGGGACTCCGCCGCTGATGTGCCTCCTGGGGGGACGGTCTCCGAACCTCCCAGCCTGGCCTCAGAGACCTCGCCCAAAGCTCAAGGAGCCTGATTAGTGGACACGATTGCCAGTCTGTTCAGCTTTATCACCTACCCCGTTTCGTGGGTCATCGTCCAGTTCCACAAGCTGTACGGAGCGATCTTCGGCGATGACACAGGGTGGGCCTGGGGCCTGTCCATCGTGTCCCTGGTGGTGCTGATCCGGATCTGCCTGATCCCGCTTTTTGTTAAGCAGATCAAGTCGACCCGGAACATGCAGGTGCTCCAGCCGAAGATGAAGGCGATCCAGGAGCGCTACAAGAGCGACAAGCAGCGTCAGTCCGAAGAGATGATGAAGCTGTACAAGGAGACGGGTACCAACCCGCTCTCCTCGTGCCTTCCCATCCTGGCGCAGTCGCCGTTCTTCTTCGCCCTCTATCACGTGCTCTCGGCCATCGCCTCGGGCAAGACGATCGGTGTCATCAACCAGCCGCTGCTGGACAGTGCCCGGCAGGCACACATCTTCGGCGCTCCACTGGCTGCGAAGTTCACCGACAGCGCGTCGGAGGTCGCCGCTCTCGGTGCCTCGCTGACCGACGTCCGCGTCGTCACCGCGGTCATGATCGTGATGATGTCGGCGTCGCAGTTCTTCACCCAGCGCCAGCTGATGACGAAGAACGTCGACCTGACGGTCAAGACGCCGTACATGCAGCAGCAGAAGATGCTGATGTACATCTTCCCGCTGATCTTTGCCGTCATGGGCATCAACTTCCCCGTCGGTGTCCTCGTCTACTGGCTGACCACCAACGTCT
Source organism: Streptomyces sp. NBC_00353 (assembly GCF_036108815.1). Taxonomy (NCBI): domain Bacteria; kingdom Bacillati; phylum Actinomycetota; class Actinomycetes; order Kitasatosporales; family Streptomycetaceae; genus Streptomyces; species Streptomyces sp. NBC_00353. The sequence goes on from NZ_CP107985.1 coordinate 5,360,528, forward strand.
GGACCATGGGTCAGCAGATGTACGTGATCAACCAGAACCCGACCCCGGGCAGCAAGGCGCAGGACCAGTACCTGGGACGTCTGCTGAAGAGCGTTACCGCTCACGGTGAGGTGCGCGGCAGGACCAAGCGCAACACCGTCAAGCGGATCGTCTCCAAGGGCTCGGACCGCAACGACATCGAGCGGAAGTTCATCGCCGGACTGTCCAAGCTCGGCCTCGCCGCCCAGGAGGACGGCACGGTGATCAAGAGCGACACCGCTCTCGCCGAGGCCGAGGGCGGAGCCGCGCAGAAGCGCCAGCAGCCCAAGCGCCAGACCAAGGCGAAGCGTCAGAGCGGTGCCGCCCAGCAGGGCGCGGCGAAGGAGGCCGATTCCCCCGAATCGGAGCCCAAGACCTCGCTGGAGAAGCAGGACGCACCGCAGGACGACAAGCCCAAGCCGGCGGGCAAGCCCGCGTCCGGCTCCTCACGCCAAGCCAAGTCCGGACAGCGCAAGGGTCCGCAGCGGCCCAAGCACCCGTCCAAGAAGTAAGAAGGAGTCCATCCGTGACGGAAGGCACCACCTCCACGGCCGCTGAGGGCAGCGACACCTTGACCCGCCTCGAGCAGGAAGGGGAGATCGCAGCCGACTACCTCGAGGGCCTGCTCGACATCGCCGACCTCGACGGTGACATCGACATGGATGTCGAGGCGGACCGGGCCGCGGTCTCGATCATCAGCGACTCGGCACGTGAACTGCAGAAGCTCGTGGGCCGCGACGGTGAGGTGCTGGAGGCGCTCCAGGAGCTGACGCGACTGGCCGTGCACCGGGAGACCGGTGACCGCAGCCGGCTGATGCTGGACATCGCGGGCTTCCGGGCCAAGAAGCGTGCGGTCCTCGCGGAGCTGGGTGCCAAGGCCGCGGACGAGGTCAAGAAGACCGGCGAACCGGTCAGGCTGGACCCGATGACGCCGTTCGAGCGCAAGGTTGTGCATGATGCGGTTGCGGCCGCAGGTCTGCGCAGTGAGTCGGAGGGCGAGGAGCCGCAGCGCTTCGTCGTCGTACTCCCGGCCTGACCGGACCCCTGTTCTGTCGGCCCCGTCTGTTCGCAGGCGGGGCCGATCTTTGTCAGCCTGATAGTCAGCCACCCACAGTGCGGTAATGCGGTACGGAAGGACGGTTCCCGTGACGGCGGAGGTAGAACTTCCCCAGGCGCCCGAAGGGGCGCGGGCGGTTTTCGGTGAGTTCTTCCCGGAGGCTGTCCGGTACGCGGAGCTGCTTGCCGATGCCGGGGTCAAGCGAGGGCTGATCGGTCCTCGTGAGGTGCCGCGGCTGTGGGAGCGGCACCTGCTGAACTGTGCGGTGCTCTCCGAGGTCGTGCCCGAGGGCGTCACGGTCTGCGATGTGGGTTCCGGCGCCGGTCTCCCGGGTATTCCGCTGGCGCTGGTGCGTCCGGATCTGAAGATCACCCTGTTGGAGCCGCTGCTGCGGCGGACGAATTTCCTTCAGGAAGTTGTCGAGCTGCTGGGGCTGGACCACGTGACGGTCGTCCGCGGCCGGGCCGAGGAGGTCCTGGGGACGCTGCAGCCGGTTCATGTCGTGACCGCTCGCGCCGTGGCGCCGCTCGATCGGCTGGCGGGCTGGGGCGTGCCACTGCTGCGTCCGTACGGAGAGATGCTTGCGCTCAAGGGCGATACCGCCGAGGAGGAGCTCAGCGGCGCGCGTGCGGCCTTGAGCAAGCTCGGTGTGGTGGACACCGAGGTGCTGCACGTCGGTGAGGGCGTGGTCGAACCGATGTCCACCGTGGTGCGGGTGGTGGTCGGTGAGAGTCCGGGCGGTGTGAGGTTCGCCGCAAAGAGGGCGAAGGCTGCCAGGGTCAGCCGTACACGGCGGCGTCGCTGAGGCCGCGCCGTAACGCTGTGGCATAGCCAGTTACATACGGTTTGCGCCGTTTACCAGTGATGCTCCGCGCAAGCGGCCATATGCACCGCATGCGGAGTGTCGTGCCCCTGTAGCTACGCTGCAGGGGCATCGTGTTTCACGTGAAACGTCGCTCTCTGCTGCATGGAATCATCAGTCGCGGTCGCGCGGCTGCCGCGCCGCGGCATCGCAAGCCCGTCAGGGCTACGGGGTTGTCCACAGGAGTGGATTCATCCACAGAAGAGTGGGCCTCGCTGGTTCGCGACCCCGAAAGCATGGCAGGCTCTGCTCATTGCGAGCCTGAAGTCGAGGAGAGTGAATCCGTGCGGTCCGACGCCAACATCGCGGGACCGATGACCGATCCGGTCCCCGGTCCCCGAACCGAATCGGCGGGGGACGGTGTTTCACGTGAAACACCGCCGCCGATGGATGACACACCCATCGGCCGTGCAGCCCAGCTGGCCGTCGAGGCCCTCGGCCGTGCCGGCGAGGGGCTGCCCCGTCCTGACCAGACGCGCGTCATGGTGGTGGCCAACCAGAAGGGCGGGGTGGGCAAGACCACTACGACGGTCAACCTTGCCGCCTCGCTGGCCCTTCACGGCGCACGCGTTCTCGTGGTCGACCTCGACCCGCAGGGCAATGCCTCCACGGCACTGGGCATTGATCACCATGCCGAAGTTCCCTCGATCTATGACGTCCTGGTCGAGAGCAGGCCGCTCTCCGACGTGGTTCAGCCCGTCCCGGACGTCGAAGGTCTCTTCTGCGCCCCGGCCACCATCGATCTCGCCGGTGCGGAGATCGAGCTGGTGTCGCTGGTGGCGCGGGAGAGTCGACTGCAGCGGGCGATTCAGGCGTATGAGCAGCCGTTGGACTACATCCTCATCGACTGCCCGCCTTCGCTCGGTCTGCTGACGGTCAATGCCCTGGTCGCTGGCGCCGAAGTGCTGATTCCTATTCAGTGCGAGTACTACGCGCTGGAGGGATTGGGGCAGCTGCTGAGGAACGTCGACCTCGTTCGGGGGCACCTCAACCCCGATCTGCATGTGTCGACGATCCTGCTCACCATGTACGACGGCAGGACCAGGCTCGCTTCTCAGGTGGCGGAGGAGGTGCGCAGCCACTTCGGTAAGGAGGTGCTGCGCACAAGCATTCCTCGATCCGTACGGATCTCGGAGGCGCCGAGCTACGGACAGACCGTGTTGACCTACGACCCGGGTTCCAGCGGGTCCCTGTCGTATCTTGAAGCCGCTCGTGAGATCGCCTTTCGGGGGGTCGGGGTGCATTACGAGGCTCAGCATGCCCAGACGGGCAGCCAGAACAGCCAGCAGAACATTTCGGAGGGGATCCAGTGAGTGAGCGTCGTAGAGGGTTGGGGCGTGGGCTCGGTGCGCTGATTCCCGCTGCCCCGCAGGAACGTCAGGTGCCGGCCTCCGGAGCGGGTTCGGACTCGCCGGGGGTGAGCCCGGTGATGACCTCCGAGCGAGGCGTGGCCGCCGCGAAGGTGACCACACTCACGGCTGCTCCCGTGGTGCCGGAGCCGAGCGCACCCGCCGACTCCGAGTCGTCCGCGGGACCGACGGATGCCGCGGGGGCGTACTTCGCCGAGGTTCCTATCGGATCCATCACTCCGAACCCTCGTCAGCCGCGTGAGGTGTTCGACGAGGACGCGCTCGCGGAGCTGGTCACCTCCATCAAGGAGGTCGGCCTGCTCCAGCCCGTAGTCGTGCGGAAGCTGGGGCCGGAACGGTACGAGCTCATCATGGGCGAGCGGCGCTGGAGGGCCTGCCGTGAGGCCGGTCTGGAGCGGATCCCGGCCATTGTCCGGGCCACGGACGACGAGAAGCTGCTTCTGGATGCGCTCCTGGAGAACCTGCACCGGGCTCAATTGAACCCGCTGGAGGAGGCAGCCGCGTACGACCAGCTGCTCAAGGACTTCAAGTGCACGCATGATCAGCTGGCCGACCGGATCGGGCGCTCCCGTCCGCAGGTGTCCAACACGCTGCGACTGCTGCGCCTGTCTCCGCCGGTGCAGCGCAGGGTCGCTGCCGGGGTGCTGTCCGCTGGCCATGCGAGGGCGCTGCTGTCCGTGGACGACTCCGAGGAGCAGGACCGGCTGGCCCATCGCATCGTGGCCGAGGGGCTCTCCGTGCGAGCGGTCGAGGAGATCGTGACGCTGATGAGCTCCCGCCCCAGCAGCACTCCCAAGTCCAAGGGACCTCGGGCCGGCGGCCGGTTGTCGCCCGCGCTCTCCGACCTTGCTTCGCGGCTCTCCGACCGCTTCGAGACCAGGGTGAAGGTCGACCTCGGACAGAAGAAGGGAAAGATTGTCGTCGAGTTCGCCTCGATGGAAGATCTCGACCGCATTCTCGGCAGCCTGGCGCCAGGAGAGGGCCGGGTGCTGGAGCGGGGTCTCTCCGACGAGACTGCCGAGGACGGCGAGAGCTGACGTCCGGCGGAACGTCGGGGCGGGCTGTATTCCGGAACATGCCGGAATACAGCCCGCCCTTTGCTTTCTCACGGTATCGACTTCATCTCCGGGTGGATACGATTCGTTCTGGTATGGCACATCAGCTTGATCCACCTCGGCGGAGGGAGGGCCATGCGATCAGTGAGCCGCAGCCAACTGGTGACAGTGGGGCTGGGCCTGGGGGCTGTCGGAGGATTTGTCGGCGGCCTGCTCCGTGAACGGAGCGCATTGGCCGCCGCACGCGATGCGGCGGGCGAAGGAAGCGAGGAACAGCCTTCATGGGACGGCGGCTCGTACCGCTCACACTGGATAACCTTCCCGATCTCCCCAAGCGGTGCCGCTCGTGTGTCTTCTGGGAACTTGATCCGGTCAGTGGGGAAGCTGCGATAAAGGCAGGGACCCCGGAGCTGGAGAAGGAGGCCTGGATCTCCGCTGTCCTTCTGGAATGGGGATCCTGCGGCCGTGTCGTCTACGTGGACGACGTACCGGTCGGCTTCGTTCTCTATGCACCACCGGCGTATGTGCCGCGCTCGACGGCCTTTCCCACCAGCCCGGTCTCCCCTGACGCCGTGCAGTTGATGACTGCTTGGATCACGCCCGGCTACCAGGGCCAGGGACTCGGGCGTGTCATGGTGCAGACCGTCGCCAAGGATCTGCTGCGACGGGGATTCAAGGCGATCGAGGCGTTCGGGGATGCCCGGTGGAAGGAACCGGCGTGTGTGCTCCCGGCAGACCATCTGCTGGCGGTGGGCTTCAAGACCGTACGTCCGCATCCGGTTCATCCACGGCTGAGACTGGAGCTGCGCACGACGCTCTCGTGGAAGGAAGACGTCGAGCTGGCGCTGGACCGGCTGCTCGGTGCCGTGCAGAAGGAGCCGGCGCTGCGCCCGCTGTGATCCGGGAGCCACGACAACGTGAAACGGGTCCATCCCCAGGGGATGGACCCGTTTCACGTGAAACAGCGGACCGTGGCCTTACTCGGCGATGAAGCCTTCGAGGTCGCGGAGGATGGCGGCCTTCGGCTTGGCGCCGACGATGGTCTTGGCGACCTCGCCGCCCTGGTACACGTTCAACGTCGGGATGGACATCACGCCGTACTTGGCAGCGGTGGCCGGGTTCTCGTCGATGTTGAGCTTGACGATCTCGATCTTGTCGCCGTGCTCAGCCGCGATTGCCTCCAGCGACGGGGCGATCTGGCGGCACGGACCGCACCAGGCGGCCCAGAAGTCCACCAGTACGGGCTTCTCGCTCTTCAGGACGTCCTCGTCGAAGGAGTCGTCAGTCACGTTCTTCAGGGCGCCGGCCACGGCGGCCTCCTTAACTTTGCGGGGTGTGGGGTGAGAGGCGTGGATCAGACGGCGGCCGCAGCGGCCTTCTCCTCGTCGGCGAGCGCGGAAAGGAAGCGCTCGGCGTCGAGGGCGGCGGAGCAGCCGGTGCCGGCAGCGGTGATGGCCTGCCGGTAAGTGTGGTCGACGACGTCGCCGGCACCGAAGACGCCGGTCACGTTGGTGCGCGTCGACGGAGCACTGACCTTGAGGTAGCCCTCGTCATCGAGGTCGAGCTGGCCCTTGAAGAGCTCCGTACGCGGGTCGTGGCCGACAGCGATGAAAAGGCCGGTGACCGCGAGCTCGGACATCTCGCCGGTCTTGGTGTTGCGTAGCGTCAGCCCGGAGAGCTTCTGCTCGCCGTGGACCCCGGCGACCTCGCTGTCCCAGGCGAACTTGATCTTCGGGTCGGCGAAGGCTCGCTCCTGCATGGCCTTGGAGGCCCGCAGCGAGTCGCGGCGGTGGACGATCGTGACCGACTTGGCGAAGCGGGAGAGGAACGTTGCCTCCTCCATAGCCGTGTCGCCACCGCCGACCACGGCGATGTCCTGGTCCTTGAAGAAGAAGCCGTCACAGGTCGCGCACCAGGAGACACCACGTCCGGAGAGGGCGTCCTCGTTCGGCAGGCCGAGCTTCCGGTGCTGAGAGCCGGTGGTGACGATGACGGCCTTGGCGCGGTGCACCGTGCCTGCCGTGTCGGTGACGGTCTTGATGTCACCGGCCAGATCGACGGCAACCACATCGTCGGGGATGAGCTCGGCACCGAACCGCTCCGCCTGGGCGCGCATGTTGTCCATGAGCTCGGGGCCCATGATGCCGTCCTGGAACCCCGGGAAGTTCTCCACGTCGGTGGTGTTCATCAGAGCGCCACCAGCAGTCACGGCGCCCTCGAACACCAGGGGCTTCAGCGACGCACGCGCGGTATAGAGGGCCGCGGTGTAGCCCGCAGGCCCGGAGCCGATGATGATCACATTACGGACGTCGCTCACGGGTTTCTTCCTCGTCTCTGCAGACTGCCTACTGTCCACGCCTAATGGGGTCGGTTCAACGACTCACACCCCACCCAACGGATCCTACGGGGGATGCATTCCCGACGTGCCGGAGCGGCGCCCGGCACGATTCTCAGGGGCGGGCGTAGCTGTGGGTCAGGAGCAGCTTGCCCTTGCCCGTGGGGTCTGCGTCGACACAGCTGGCGTCCATGACATAGGCCTGGACGAGCGCCGCGCTGGTCTGGTGCGGCAGGACTACGAGGTAGGCGTGCGTTCCTTCGTAGGTGCCTTCCTCGATGGCGAGAGCGGCAGTCCTTCGTCCGATGCCCTGCTGGATGCAGGCCGGGACTGTCACTGCGGGGGTACGCAGCGGCGTTTTGGGCGAGGAGGGCGTGGCGGACTCGGTATCCGGCGTCGACTGCATCTCGACGGACGGTGCTCGCTTCTCGTCTGATTCCCCTGAGGCGGGCATGCCGGTGTTGTTCAGGAGCGCTTCCACGTGTCGGCTGAGCGGAGAACCCGAGAACGCGTTCACTCCGTCCTCGGGGGCGCTGACGCCGCTGTCGGCAGCCTTGGCCTTGCTGGCCCCTGAAGAGTCCGCGGAATTCTGGACCGTCTGCAGCATGAGGACGCTCACGCCGACCATGGCTGCACCGAGGGCTGTGCCGAGAACGATGCCGCGGCGGCGGCGTCGTGCGGGTCGGCGGCCGGGGCCGGTGGTGGCCCGCGGGTGTCCCGTGGGGCGGTCCGCGAGGGCGGGCTGTGTCTCCTGGCCCTCTGCCTCCTGATCTCCGGCTTCCTGATCGTGTCCTACGACGGCCTCTGTTTCACGTGAAACATCTGCCGCGTCGTCCGGGGTGCGAAGTGGTTCGGCGGCCAGTGCGGCATGGATGCGGTCTGCGATGTCGTCGGGCATGCGCTCGGGAGCAGGCAGGGCGCCGAGCAGCGCACGGATCTCTTCGAGAGAGACCAGGACCTCTCTGCAGATGCCGCACTCGTCCACGTGACGGCGTACTTCCGCCGTGCGGGACGGAGACAGCAGCCCTTCGGTGAGGTCGGAGATCTCCGAGACATCCGGGTGCTGGGTCGTGTCGGCCGTTGATGTCATGTTTGCCCACCTCCGCCCTTCGCTCCGGCAGGATCACTGGTTCCTGCGTCCCTCGGCCCCGACGCGGGTGGGACGGATGCTCTCTGCGTCCGGTTCCTTCTGACGCCTAGTTCACCGGCCTCTCCGCCCTCGCTGCGCAGATGGACAAGCAGAGGAGCGAGCCGGGCCCGGCCCCGCGCGCAGCGGCTCTTCACCGTGCCGGTCGGTACGTCGAGGATGCGGGCGGCCTCGGCCACGGGGTATCCCTGCATGTCCACGAGGACAAGCGCGGCGCGCTGCTCGGCGGGAAGGGTGCCGAGCGCTGCCAGAAGTTCACGGTGCAGATCCTGGCGTTCGGCCGGCGCCTCGGCGGATTCGTGAGGCTCAAGAAGCTGCTCGAGCCGCTCGGTGTCGTCGACCGGTGAGGTCCTGCGTGTGGCGGCCTTACGGACCCGGTCGAGGCATGCGTTGACAGTGATGCGGTGCAGCCAGGTGGTGACGGCGGACTGGCCACGGAAGGTATGGGCGGCCCGGAAGGCGGAGACCAGGGCGTCCTGGACCGCATCGGCTGCTTCCTCACGGTCACCCAGGGTCCGTAGTGCCACGGCCCACAGCCGGTCTCGGTGGCGTCGGACGAGCTCACCGAAAGCATCCGGTTCACCGGCTACATGGCGAGCGAGGAGGTCTGAGTCGCTGAGTGGCTCTGACGGCTCGGAGGCCACCTCCCCTCCCTCCCTCTGTGCGTCGGGGCCGTCTGTCTATCACGATTCATATGTCGTGCGGCATAGAGATGAGGAAGATCGGTTCAGCGAAGGCTGCGATCACCACCGGCCGGACATGCGGCAGGCCGGCAGGGAGGTTGGTCCCTGCCGGCCTGCTCGGTCAGCCGAGTACGGAGATCTCCGAGATCCCGCCACGGAAGGAACTTGCCGAACCGTCCGGTGGGAGTTCTGTGACATGGATCAGCACGTAGCGGGTGCGTACGGGCTTGGTGAGTGTCTCCTCCAGGATGCTTCCTGCCTTGCTCAGCTTGGTGAGGCGCTGCGGGAAGTCCGAAAGCGACGACGGAGCGGAGGTGTCTTCGGCAGCTGCGAGCACTTCGATCTTCTGGCCGCTGCGGTACAGCTGGGCCTTGATGCCTCTGACGTTCTGCACACTGCCCAGGTCAACGACTATGCCGCTGCCGTCTCTGCGGGGCGCGAGGTTCCCGAAATTCGGGTAGCCCTCGTACCTGGGGGTGATCCAGGCCGTGTCGGACTTGCCGTCGACGGCGTTCGGTGCGTCCTGTTGCTTGATTCCCGACCCGCTGGGCATGAACTCTGTCGCACCGCTGAGCCGCAGCGGCTTGGCCGGGGCAGGCGAAGGTTTGTCACCGTTCTCCGGATCCGTCTGTGTGGTCCCCGGGTCGTCCGTCTCCTTGCCTCGGTCGAGGAGTGTCTCCGCGAGCTGCCAGCTGCCGAGGCCCAGGGCCGCGATGAGGAGGGCTGACACGGCCCACTTGAGCGCCTTGCCGGTGCGACTCTGGAGCGGTGCCGGCGGTGTGGCCATCACGGGCTGCGTCACGGGAACGCCGGGGCTGGCGGGCGGACGCCCGTAGCTGCCCTGCTGATAGGTCGTGCGCTGGTACTCCGGCGGAGCCGTGAAGGTGGGCTCCGGCGGGCGGATGCGGGGCATCGCCGCGACCGCCTTGGCCAGCTCGTCCGGTGTGGTGCACGGCTGCTCCTGCCGGGAAGCGGTGGCCCCGTCGTTGACGAGGGCACGCATGGCGAGTTCGGAGAGACCGCGGTGAACTCCGGCCCGCACCTGGTCGGGGGCGATCAGCCCCACACCCTTGGGGAGCCCGGTGAGACCGTAGGCATCGATCTCGTACGGCCAGCGCTGCGTCAATGCGGCATAGAGCAGGGCGCCGATCGCCTCGGTGTCCGCGCGCTGCGGACCGTCGGCGGTAATGCCGCGCAGGGCGGCGTTCACGGCGAGGCCACGGATCCGGTACTGGCCGGTCGAACTCCGCAGTACCGCACCCGGGGTGAGCCTCAGATGCGCGAGGCCCTCACGGTGCGCGGCCGCCATGGCCTGGGATACCTGGCTGACCAGTTGGTAGGCGTCGTGAGCGTCCATCGGACCGGCGGCCAGCAGAGCCGTCAGCTCGGTGGCGTCGGGGAGCCATTCGTGGACGACATAGACGAGGTCGTCCTCCTCGACCGCGTCGAGAACCTGCACGAATCGCGGGTCCCCGAGCAGCGCGGAGGACCGGGCCGCGGCCAGCACGGAACGGGCTCGCGGATGGTCCGCCGGGAGCAGATGGACACCCACCGCGCGGCGCAGTTTCTCGTCGACAGCACGCCAGCTGCTGAATCCGTCCAGACGGGTGACGCACTCCTCCAACCGGTAGCGTCTGGCCAGTTTGTGACCGCTGTGCAGGTCCGGGGTCGCTGCGGCGGCTTCAGAGCTGCTTCGCTCACCGTCCGCGTCCTGGGGGCTTGTGCCCTCCGTGTCCTGGGCTTCTGTCGTCCCGTCGGTCGTGGCCTCGTCCGCCTTGGCGGTCAGCGGTTCATCACCGCTGTTGTCGGCCACGTCGACGGCAGCCGTGCTACGTTCCGCCACCGTCGTTCCTGCCTCCCCATCCGTTGCGCGATGCCAGCCAGCTCTGCACAGTCACGCCAATTGTGCCCACACTCCAGCGCTATGCACGACACACGGAGACCGGCGATGGTTGTGCGGGCTGCCGGTCTTCAGCGTCCGAGCCGTCCGCGGACCATACCGACCATGCCGTTGATCTCTTCGATCCGCATCCGCTTCGCAGCGACGAAGAAGACCCCCATGAGCGCGGCCCCGCCCAAGATCAACGCGACCAGCGAACCGAAAGCACCCTCGCCCAGGCTCAGCAGCAGGGCGAAGCCCACGCCGCCGCCGATGATCGCTGCAGGGATCGCTGCGAGGCACAGGCGGGCGTACGTACGCACGACATGGGCGCCGTCCAGGTCGCCGCCCAGCCGGTTGCGCAGTCGACGCCAGGCGATGCCCACGCCGACGGCGTAGGCCAGCCCGTACGAGGCCGCCATGCCGACGACCGCCCACTGGGCCGGAAGGACCACGTAGCAGAGAGCGGAGGCGGCAGCGTTGACCGCGGCGACGATGACCGTGTTGTAGAACGGCGTGCGGGTGTCCTCGTACGCATAGAAGCCGCGCAGCACGACGTACTGCACGGAGTACGGGATGAGGCCGAGTCCGAACGCCATCAGGATGAAGCCCATGGACCGGGCAGCCTCGGTGCCGCTGGACGAGTACAGCAGGGTGCACATCGGGACGCCGAGCGCGAGAAATGCGAAGGCCACCGGCACGATCGCCACGGCGGAGTTGCGCAGCCCCTGGGAGATGTCGTCACGGACCGCGCCGGGGTCGTTGTCGTGGGCGGCGCGGGAGATACGGGGCAGCAGGGCCGCCATGACCGAGACGGTGATGATCGCCTGCGGCATTCCCCAGATCAGCTGGGCATTGGAGTAGGCGAGGAAACCCGCGCCGTTCCTACCGGAAGCCTTGCCGGCCGCGGTCGCCAGCTGCGTGACGACCAGGACACCGGCCTGGTTGGCGAAGACGAACAGGACGGTCCACTTGGCCAGCTTGACCGTTTTACCGAGGCCGTGGCCCTTCCAGTCGAAGCGCGGACGGAAGCGGAACCCGGCCTCGCGCAGATACGGAATCATCGCCAGGGCCTGGACGACCAGACCGAGCAGCGTGCCGATGCCCAGCAGCCGGATGCCCTCCGGCGGAATGGTCTGCACACCCATGTGGGATTCGGCGGAGGTGCCGTAGACCCAGATGAACATGCCGAACGTGAAGATCATGACGATGTTGTTGAGGACCGGGGTCCACATCATCGCGCCGAACCTGCCGCGGGCGTTCAGGATCTGGCCCATCACCACATGCACGCCCATGAAGAAGATGGTGGGCAGGCAGTACCGGGCAAACGTGGTGGCGACGTTGTCGGCCGCCGGGTCGTTCGCGATCGTGCTCGACATCAGGTGGATCAACAGGGGTGCGGCGAAGACCGCGATCGCCACGATCACGCCGAGCGCGACCATCACAAGGGTCAGCAGACGGTTGGCATAGGCCTCGCCGCCGTCCTCGTCGTCCTTCATGGAACGGACGAGCTGAGGAACGAAGACCGAGTTGAGTCCGCCGCCGACGGTGAGGATGTAGATCATTGTCGGCAGCGTGTAGGCGATGGTGAAGCTGTCACCGAGCAGCGCCGCACCCAACGCAGCGGTGATCACCAGGCTGCGTACGAATCCGGTGAGCCGGGACACCAGGGTGCCGGCCGCCATCACCGCGCTGGACTTCAGCAGGCTGGAGGCCCGGCCGCCGGACTTCGGCGGGGCGGGCGTCGGAGCCGGTTCGGGCTCGGGCGGAACGGGGGGCCCGGCCGGCCCCTCCTGGTCCCGGAACAGGTGCGCGAACGCATCCGGTTCCTCGTGGCCCCCGGACGCCTGGGTGACGAGGTCGTCGACGCCGACGAACTGGGTGGTTGCCGCGTCTTCGCCGTACGGCAGATGCCGGGACGGCCCGGCGGGCTCGGGCGGCGGGGTCTGCGCCCAGACGCGCGGATCGGGGGCGTACTGCGCCGCGGGCGGCTGCTGGTAGAGCGGCTGCGGAGACTGGTATGTGCCAGGGGGCGGGGGCGGGTGCGCGGCGCGGTCGTACAGCACCTCGGCCACCGGGTCCTGGGCGGAGAGGTCCTGGGCGCGGTAGGGATCGTGGTTGTACGCGTCCTGGAGGTACGGGTCCGGCGCCGGATCCACCTGCCCCGGGTCCGAAGGCGTCGGGGATCCGTCGGAAGGCCCAGCTCCGCCCGCACCCTGACCGCGGTCACCGTCGTACGGCGCGTTCATCGATACCCCACCTCATTGTCCCCGGCCGACCGGCCACGACAGACATCGCTCAACGGTCCACTTTCTCACCCGTGCCCGACGGCTCCCCGCTTTCCGGACCGGTGTCCGGCGTCGGGTCACTCGGCTGCTCGGGTTCACCGCCTTCGCCTCCGGACGGGCCGTCCGCGTTGGCACGCTTGCGATGGGTGTACATCCTGATGCCCGCGAGGACCAGCAGCAACAGTCCGCCGGCGATCACCAGCAGCACGGTCGGTGTGACCTCTGAGACCTTCACCGTGAAGGTCATCTCCTCGCCGTACGGCGTGTTGTCCTCGGTGTAGAGCTGCGCCCTCACCTGCACCTGGCCGTTGGCGTTCGCCGAGGCGTCGAACTTCACGGACTGGCTGTGGCCACCCGCGATGCGGATCGGTTTCTCCGCCACGGCGCCGCCGTCGTTCAGCCTGAGCCGCGTCGCGTTGTCCGACTTCAGCCGGAGAACAAGATGATCGACACCCTGCACCAGCTTGTTCTGCACGGTCACCGGGATGGTGGCACTGCGGCCGGACAGGGTGACGTCCGACTTGGAGATGAGTTGCACCTCGTTGGTGAGGCCGTGCAGATACGTGCGAACCGCGTCCCGGTACTGCTGTGCCTCCAGCGGCTTGCCGCGCCACGAGGTCGACATGGACCGGTTGATCGCGTTGCCGAAGGGTGTGACCACCCGCTCGGGCTGGGTGAGGATGACCCGGAAGCTGTCGAGTGAGGCCTGGGTGGCCTTGATGTCCTGGAAGGCCTGGGTGGGCAGCTCCTGGCTGCGGAGCTTCCTCGGGTACTGGGAAGTCCCGGGAACCCTCGTCGTCGCGTCGGCGTCGGGCTTCGCCTCGGCTGCGTCCACCAGGTCGAGGGGCTGCGTCCACCGTTCGTCGTCGAGGGCGTGCAGGGCGCGTGCCATCGACTGTGCCTGAGCGGCGGTCGGCATCCTCTGCGGTGCGACGACGATGCTGCGTTCGGCGTCCGTGTCCTGGTTGTTCAGGGCGAGGGTCGTGGCGAGGAACTTCTGAACGGCGAGGGTGGAATTCCCCGCATTGGACATGTCCCCCTCGAAGGCCCTGGAGAGCCGGTAGTCGGCGACGACAGCGGTGGTGCCGCCACCGATCGGACGGGCCGCGCTCGGCGTGTACGGCAGTCCCCCGGTCTCCTGGAGGCTGTCGCTGCGGGCGATCACGTTGTGCGCGCCGGCCGATGTGGCGACATCGACGATCGACGGATCGATGGCGCCTTCGACCGGCCACGCGAAGTCCGTGGACGGCTTCACATGCAGGACGGTCTCCACCGTGGGGCCGGCCACCTCGGTGGCGTTCTGCAGGTGGCTGAGGCTTCCCGAGACGTTCTTTCCGCGGTGGGCGAGGGACGCCAGATCCGGGTCGGCGAACGGCAGCGCGACGACCTTGTCGTCCGCCACAGCTGTCTCCAGCTTGGTGAGCCACTGCTTGGCGACGGCCTGGTTCTTCCCGGCGATGGTGGTATCGCCGACCTTGATGCGGTAGCTCTTCGTCATCGCGTCGACACCGGCCAGCAGATCCGGGTCGATCACCCAGGTCACAGGAAGCTGGGTGCCCAGCGAGACCATCTGCTCGAGGCGCCCGCCCGGAGCGAGCTCCGCGGCGAGGTCGTCGTCGGCGAAGACCGGGGTCTGCTGCTCGTCGGAACCCGTCTCGGCAGTGAGGTGGGCCGACGCGATCAGCGGCCAGAGATAGGTGATCCGGGTCCTGGAGTCACTTTCGTCCTCCTGCCAGGGAAGGAAGGTCCGCTCGATGCCGAGGACCTGCTCGTACGGGGCACGGGAGGTCTGTCCGGACAGCGAGACGCCGAACTGGTAGACACCGGCGTCGTCGAGCCCCAGCTTGCCCACGGGCACGGACAGCGTGAAGTTCTGGGTGATCCCGGACGGGAGCTTCGCGATCTTCAGCGTGTACTTGCCGCCGATCGCCGCCGGATCGCTGCCGGGCACATACCCGGTGCGTTCGGCTGCCGCGTCGATGGATGTCCTGCCGAACAGTCGCGGCCCCACCCGCAGGTCGACCCGGGCATCGGTGACCGCTTCCTTGCTCCTGTTGGTCAAAGTGCCGGAGACAGTGAGTGTGTCCCCCTTCACCGGCGCGCTGGGCGCCAGGGAGTCCAGGGTCACGTCGACGGTGCTGGAGCCGGTCGGAGCCTTGCTCGCCTCGTCGGCCTGCGCTCCGGGCACGGCCGGACCGGCCAGGAGAGCGGCGACGAGCGGCGCTCCGAGGATCACGGAGGCTGTGCGCCGCAGCCACCGGCGGGCAGGAGAGTGACTGATCCCCTGAATGTCTGCCGCCTCGGCCACGCGCCTGTCCGTCCCTCGTCGTAGTCAGCTGCTGTCGATCGTTGTCGGTTGCTGCGTCCCCGCATGGTAACGATGTGCGCGGGGGCCACGTGCTGGGGAGTGCGCTTGGTGGTGATCGGGAGAGTCTTGCAGGGCGGAAAGAAACGATGACGCCCGGGCCGGTCCGGGCACGTACCCTTTTCTGTTGTGCCGAACGCCAATGAAGACATCTCCAGTGCCCTGACCCAGGTGCAGCACCGCGCAGTCAGCGAACTGCTGCGAGTGTCCCCGGTCGCCGACGACCTCGCCCGCCGTTTCCAGGATGCCGGATTCAGTCTCGCCCTGGTCGGCGGCTCGGTCCGGGACGCGCTTCTCGGCAGGCTGGGGAACGACCTGGACTTCACCACTGATGCCCGCCCCGAGGACGTCCTGAAGATCGTCCGTCCGTGGGCGGACTCGGTGTGGGAGGTCGGTATCGCCTTCGGCACGGTGGGGTGCCAGAAGAACGGCTACCAGATCGAAGTCACCACGTATCGGTCAGAGGCGTACGACAGGACCTCGCGCAAGCCGGAGGTTTCCTACGGCGACTCCATCGAGGAAGACCTCGTACGTCGCGACTTCACGGTCAATGCGATGGCCGTCGCGCTGCCGCAGAAGGACTTCATCGACCCGCACGGCGGCCTCGAGGACCTGGCGGAGCGCGTGCTGCGCACCCCCGGGACGCCCGAGGAGTCGTTCTCCGACGACCCGCTGCGCATGCTGCGCGCCGCGCGCTTCGCCGCGCAGTTGGACTTCGACGTCGCCCCCGACGTGGTCACCGCGATGACCGAGATGGCAGGACGCATCGAGATCGTCTCAGCGGAACGGGTCCGTGAGGAGCTCAACAAGCTGCTGCTCTCCGCTCACCCCCGGAAGGGCCTTGGCCTGCTGGTCTCCACGGGACTGGCACAGCAGGTGCTGCCGGAGCTGCCCGCGCTGCGACTGGAAAGTGACGAGCATCACCGTCACAAGGACGTCTACGAGCACTCGCTGACCGTCCTGGAGCAGGCGATCGATCTGGAGGAGGACGGGCCCGATCTGACCCTGCGGCTCGCTGCGCTGCTCCATGACATCGGCAAGCCGCGGACCCGGCGCTTCGAGAAGGACGGGCGCGTCTCGTTCCATCACCACGAGGTGGTGGGCGCCAAAATGGTCAAGAAGCGAATGGCCGAGCTCAAGTACTCCAACGACATGATCAAGGACGTCTCGAAGCTGGTGGAGCTGCATCTGCGCTTCCACGGCTACGGCGACGGGGAGTGGACCGACTCCGCAGTTCGTCGGTATGTGCGCGATGCGGGTCCGCTGCTGGAACGGCTGCACAAACTGACCCGCTCGGACTGCACGACGCGGAACAAGCGCAAGGCCGGTGCCCTCTCGCGGACGTATGACGCACTCGAGGAGCGCATTACACAGCTGAAGAACCAGGAAGAGCTGGATGCCATCCGGCCCGACCTGGACGGCAACGAGATCATGCAGACGCTGGGTGTCGGTCCTGGGCCGGTCATCGGCAAGGCGTACGCGTTCCTGCTGGAGCTGCGGATGGAACACGGCCCGATGGGGCACGACACCGCGGTCGCTGAGCTCAAGAAGTGGTGGGCCGCGCAGACCTGAGGTCGGAGCCGGCGTCATGTTTCACGTGAAACATGACGCGACCGATGGGGCGAGGGGCACTGTTTCACGTGAAACAGTGCCCCTCGTCGCGGTCTTCCTGGCGGTTCACGGCGTCCTCGTTTCCGTGGTGGCGCTCGGTGCGCTCACAGGTCTGAAGTTTTGGGGCGGCCGGCCCTGCGGTGGCGGAACGCCGGGGTGGCCGCCGTCATAGCACTCCAGCGACACGGCTCCACCGGAACATCGTCACTGCGACGATCGTGTAGAGCGCGGCAACTCCGATCACCACTGCGGCCGACTCGCCGTCAGGAGGCAGGACAAGGGCGGCCACTGCGGCAGCGCCCACAAAGGCCACGTTGAACAGCACGTCGTACAGGGAGAAGATCCGGCCGCGGAAGGAGTCGTCCACCGACGTCTGTACGACGGTGTCCGTTGCGATCTTCGCTCCCTGGGTGACCAGTCCGAGGACGAACGCCGCGACCAACATCGGGCCCGGGCTGAACCACAACCCCAGTGCGGGTTCGAGGACGGCGGCCGCGGCTGCACAGGCCGCCATCCAGCGGAACCGGCCGAGCCACCCCACCGCCCAGGGCGTCACCACGGCCGCCGCGAAGAATCCCGCACCTGAGAACCCCGCGGCAAGGACGAGCAGCGCCAGTCCGCCGGAGTTGCTGTCGGACCAGGCGTACCGGCACAGCATCAGCACCATGACGGTCAGCGCCCCGTAGCAGAACCGGATCACCGTGATGGCGGCCAGCGCCCGTGCTGCGTCCTTCCGTTCCGCCAGATGGCGCAGTCCGCCGACGAGTCCCCGTGCGGTGGCGGCCAGGGCGTCCCTCAGCCGGAGACGGGGGCTGCCCGGATCCGGCCCGAGGAGATCGGCCGCAAGGCGCAGGGATGCGAGCGCCGACGCAAGGTAGAGCCCCGCTCCCAGCAGCACGACCGCCGCATCGGAGTCCGCCGCGACCAGACGCACGGCGAAGGCAAGGCCCCCGCCTGCCGTGGCGGCGAGCGTTCCCGCTGTCGGTGAGAGCGAGTTGGCCATGACCAGCCGGTCCTCGTCGACGACCCGGGGCAGTGCGGCCGAAAGGCCCGCCAGCACAAAGCGGTTGACGGCGGTGACGCACAGGGCCGAGGCGTAGAAGAGCCAGTCGGGCGCGGTGCCGAGGATCAACAGGGCGGTGCAGCAGGCGAGGGCGCTGCGCAGCAGATTGCCGTACAGAAAGACCTGGCGGCGCGGCCAGCGGTCCAGGAAGACGCCGGCGAAGGGGCCGATGAGCGAGTACGGAAGCAGTAGTACGGCCATCGCGGAGGCGATGGCTCCCGCCGATGTCTGCTTCTCCGGGGAGAAGACGACGTGTGCGGCGAGGGCGACCTGGTAGACGCCGTCGGCGGACTGGGAGAGGAGCCGTACGGCGAGCAGACGACGGAAGTTCCGAAGGCGCAGGAGTACGCGCAGATCACGTACGACGGGCATGAGGGCAAGGGTCACATACGTTGAGGGTCCCCGGGCGGATTACCCGGGGACCCTCAACGATGCGGGAGAGGAAGAGCGTTGCCGCTCATCGCCCTCCTACGATGACGCGCCGTTTCCGGTCGGGTCAGCGCTCGACGTCGCCGTTGATGAACTTCTCGACGTTCTCGCGGGCCTCGTCGTCGAAGTACTGGACCGGCGGGGACTTCATGAAGTACGAGGACGCGGAGAGGATCGGGCCACCGATGCCGCGGTCCTTGGCGATCTTCGCGGCACGCACGGCGTCGATGATGACACCGGCGGAGTTCGGGGAGTCCCAGACCTCGAGCTTGTACTCCAGGTTCAGCGGAACGTCACCGAAGGCGCGGCCCTCGAGGCGCACGTACGCCCACTTGCGGTCGTCCAGCCAGGCCACGTAGTCAGACGGGCCGATGTGCACGTTGTCCGCACCCAGCTCACGGTCACGGATCTGGGAGGTGACGGCCTGCGTCTTGGAGATCTTCTTGGACTCGAGGCGCTCACGCTCGAGCATGTTCTTGAAGTCCATGTTGCCGCCGACGTTCAGCTGCATCGTGCGGTCCAGGACGACGCCCCGGTCCTCGAAGAGCTTCGCCATCACGCGGTGCGTGATGGTGGCGCCGACCTGCGACTTGATGTCGTCACCGACGATCGGAACACCGGCCTCGGTGAACTTGTCAGCCCACTCCTTGGTGCCGGCGATGAAGACCGGGAGGGCGTTGACGAACGCGACCTTGGCGTCGATGGCGCACTGCGCGTAGAACTTCGCAGCGACCTCGGAACCGACGGGCAGGTAGCAGACGAGAACGTCGACCTGCTTGTCCTTGAGGACCTGGACGATGTCGACCGGGGCCTCGGTGGACTCCTCGATGGTCTCGCGGTAGTACTTGCCCAGACCGTCGTGGGTGTGGCCGCGCTGGACCGTCACGCCGGTGTTCGGCACGTCGGCGATCTTGATCGTGTTGTTCTCGCTCGCGCCGATGGCGTCCGCGAGGTCGAGGCCGACCTTCTTCGCGTCGACATCGAAGGCGGCGACGAACTCGACGTCACGCACGTGGTACTCGCCGAACTGGACGTGCATCAGACCGGGCACCTTGCCGGCCGGATCGGCGTCCTTGTAGTACTCGACGCCCTGCACCAGCGAGGCGGCGCAGTTGCCCACGCCGACGATGGCTACGCGAACCGAACCCATTCCGGTTGCTCCCTGTGTTGAGTGTTCTCGGTGATTCCGATGAAGGCCCTGCGGAACTGCCGGGACTTCATTTGCCGGTGTCGTCGGACGGATCCGGCGGGGTATGACCCCGATGCCGGGGCAGGCCGTCCGACTCTCCTGCTGTGTTCTGCGGAGCCGAGCCCTCGGGCGAGGATCGTCGCTGATCCCGTCCCGACCGCTCGCTCTCGATGAGCTCGTTCAGCCAGCGCACTTCGCGCTCCACGGACTCCATGCCGTGTCGCTGCAGCTCAAGTGTGTAGTCGTCGAGTCGTTCGCGGGTTCGTGCCAGAGAGGCGCGCATCTTCTCCAGGCGCTCCTCCAGCCGGCTGCGGCGGCCTTCCAGCACGCGCATCCGCACCTCGTGCTCCGTCTGCCCGAAGAAGGCGAAGCGGGCTGCGAAGTGCTCGTCCTCCCAGGAGTCGGGGCCGGTGTGCGAGAGCAGCTCCTCGAAGTGCTCCTTACCTTCTGCCGTCAGCCGGTAGACGATCTTGGCGCGGCGCCCAGCCAGTGAAGAAGCAGGGGCGACCGCACGGCCGGTGACGGGCGGGAGGTCGACGGGAGCATTTCCCGTCTCCTCGATCAACCAGCCGTTGGCGACCAGCGTCTTGAGGCAGGGGTAGAGGGTGCCGTAGCTGAAGGCGCGGAAGATCCCCAACGAGGTGTTGAGGCGTTTGCGCAGTTCGTACCCGTGCATCGGCGACTCGCGGAGCAGGCCGAGTACGGCGAATTCGAGGATGCCGGAGCGTCTGCTCAACTTCGCCTCCTCCTTACTCCGAGTGCTCTCGCGGAGCCCTATGCCGAGCTGATGTATCGACTCGATACATCCAGACGATAGATCGCTCGTCGCGTTGCGACAAGTGGGACCGTCGTGAACGGCGTCACATCATCAATTCGTAGGAAGCGACTTGCGTTATTTGGGGTGAACTTCGGCTCTAGGGGGGTTTTGGCCGTGCGTAGTCTGTGCGGGATGCAGACCACCGGGAACCGTGTGGCGTCCGCGCGCGTCAGTCATCGCGGACCGACCGGATCGGCTGCGGATGAGCCTGTCGCAGGGCTGGTCCGTAATTCGGGGGGACCGGATCTCAACTGCCGCTTCCAGGCGTTCTCGCCTGCCCGAGGAGTAGTCGTTCGATGAGCGAGCACCGTCGCAAAACGCAGCAACCGCAAGGTGGCGGGCGTGCCGCGGCCAGACGAGCCGCCCAGTCGTCCTCAGGACGCCGTGCAGCGCCGTCACGCGGAGTAACGTCCGAGTCACCTTCCGATTCTTATGGCGGGGAGAGTCCGTACGGCGGACGCGCCGAGGCCAGGAGGGCCGCCCAGCGTGGCGGGCGTCGTGCCGCCGAGGGGGGTGGCGCAGGTTATGGCGGAGGAGGTCGCCGTCGTGGTGGCGGCGACGGGCGCGAAGGCCCCGGCCGGGGTCGGGGGCGCGGCAATCAGCCTCCTGCCAAGAAGCGCTTCATCGACTACCCGCGCGCCGGCAAGTACGGAGCAAGGCGCTGGCTGCCGTCGTGGAGGCTGGTCTCCGGTCTGTGCATCGGCTTCCTCGGCCTGCTCATGGGCTTCGCCGGGCTGGCGTACGCGATGGTCGGCACGCCCAAGGTGAAGGATGCTGCCAAGGCGCAGAACAACGTCTACTACTGGGCGAACGGCAAGCAGATGGTCGCCACGGGTGGTGGGACCAACCGTCAGATCATCGATTACTCGCAGATCCCCGCAGCCATGCGGAACGCTGTCATCTCAGCAGAGAACAAGTCGTTCGAAACGGACAGTGGTATCGACCCCATGGGTATCGCCCGGGCCCTCTACAACATGGCCAAGGGTGGTGAGACCCAGGGTGGCTCGACGATCACCCAGCAGTATGTGAAGAACTCGCGGCTCTCTCAGGATCAGACGCTGAGCCGCAAGTTCGAGGAGTTGTTCATCACGCTCAAGGTCGGCAAAACGATGGACAAGAAGGACATCATGGCCGACTACCTCAACATCTCGTACTACGGACGAGGTGCATCGGGGATCCAGGCCGCGGCTCGTACGTACTACGGGACGGACGCCAGGGACCTGGACGCGAGCCAGTGTGCCTTCCTGGCCACGTTGCTCAAGGGCGCGACCTACTACGACCCGGCGGGTGCGCCCGAGTACGACCCCATACAGGCCACCCGGGCGAAGAACCTGGATCGCGCGAAGAAGCGCTGGGCCTGGATCCTCGAGGAAGAGGTGAAGGACGGCCGGATGAAGCCCGAGGATCGCCAGAAGTTCCTGAAGCAGGGATTCCCCATGCCGGACCCGCCGAAGAAGGGTGCGGAGTTGGACGGCCAGATCGGTTATCTGGTGGACCTGGCCAAGTCGAACTTCCTCAACAACAACACCAAGGGCATCACCGCGGACAAGCTTGCCCAGGGCGGATACGAGATCCACACCACCTTCGTGAAGGGCAAGGTGGACAAGCTCAACGCCGCGGTCAAGAAGGTCTACGACAACAAGATCAAGCCGAAGCAGCGCCCCAAGACGGACACGCACGTCCAGTTCGGTGGAGCTTCGGTGGATCCGAAAACTGGTGCCATCGCCGCGATCTACGGCGGCCAGAATGCGACGACGCACTACACCAACAACGCCGACACCACCGGTGCGCAGGTCGGTTCGACCTTCAAGCCGTTCGTGCTGACGGCCGCGATGGAGTACGGCAAACGTGACCCGGCCGGCGGCCCGGATCAGGACGAATCGCAGACTACGAAGGTCTCGCCGAAGAGCATCTACAACGCCGACGACCTGCTGAAGATCAAGAAGTACAACGGTGAGGTCTGGACCGACGAGAATGGCAAGGAGTGGCTGCAGTCGAATGACGGCCATGAGTCGAGGGGCAACATCACCCTTCGCGAGGCCATGCAGTGGTCCGCCAACTCCCCGTACGTCCAGCTCGGCATGGACGTCGGCACCGACAAGGTGAAGGACGTCGCCATCGCCGCAGGCCTGCGCGACGACAGCTCCATGGCGGACTCGACCGTTCCGTCCTTCTCCATCGGTACGTCCCAGCCGAGTGCCATCCGGATGGCGGGGGCGTACGGCACCTTCGCCACCAGCGGCATGCAGCACGATCCGTACTCGGTCGAAAATGTCAAGTACCGCGGCGAGGTCATCTATCAGCACAAGAAGGTCAACAAGCGCGCCTTCGACACCGCCATCGCCGACAACGTCACCGACGTTCTGAAGAACGTCGTGGAGAAGGGGACCGGCACGCCTGCCCAGCTCCCCGGCCGCGACGTGGCGGGCAAGACGGGTACGACGGACGACAACAAGTCCGCCTGGTTCGTGGGCTACACCCCGCAGCTGTCGACGGCCATCAGCATGTACCGGCTGGACGACAACGAGAAGCACAAGAACCGTAAGTTCGAGAAGATGTACGGGACGGGTGGCGAGAGGACGATCCACGGTGCGTCGTTCCCGGCCCAGATCTGGCACGACTACATGCTTGAAGCGCTGAAGGGAACTCCGCCCGAGAGCTTCCCGAAGCCGGAGCCCTGGGGCGACACGGTCTATGGCGGTGGCGCGAAGAGCCCCAGCCCGACGCCGAGCATCGTCCCTTCGGAGACCCCCTCCAGCACACCGTCCTCGACGCCTTCGAGCACCCCGTCCTTCCCGAACCCCGGCCCGAGCAAGAGCTGCAAGGCGTGGGACTGGAACTGCCAGGACAGCAATGGCGGCACCAACACAGGCGGCAGCACCGGAACGACCGACGGCAGCACGGGAGGAACGCCCGTGCCCTCGACAGACCCGACGTCGTCCCCCGGGGGCGCCGGTGGCGGCAACGGCAACGGCAACGGGAACGGGAACATCTTCGGAGGTCCGGCCGGGTAGCGCCCGGCAGGCAAGCGCTCCACTCGGCCGACAGGCCGGCGAAGGGGGAGCCGCAGGAGACGTCCCCAGGGCCGCCGCACCACTCGGTGCGGCGGCCCTCGCCGTTTCCACAGTCCCGTACGGCAGGATGTGCGGCATGCCAAGCGCAGAGGACACGAGCGTGCACCAGGAGCGGCCCGTCGTACGGCCCACGCAACAGGACGAGATCGCGGCGGCCGGCAGCGAGCTGATCGGCGGCCGGTCGGGACGCTGGGCGAGGACCGGCACCAGCCCGCTCACACCCGTGCGTGTCGTCGCGCTGGTGGCCATCGGGATGTTTGCGCTCGGCATGGTGCAGAAGGCGCCCTGCTACAACTGGGCATGGTTCAGAGGTGCCAGTTCGCAGTACACGCATGCCTGCTACTCCGACATTCCGCATCTCTTCGTCGGGCGTGGCTTCGCCGACGGCCTCGTGCCGTACTTCGACCGGCTGAGCGGCGACATGCAGTACCTCGAGTACCCCGTACTGACGGGTGTGTTCATGCAGGTCGCGGCCTGGCTGACGCCCGGCGGCTCCATGCAGTACCGCGAGCAGATGTACTGGATGGTCAACGCGGGCATGCTCATGATCTGTACCGCGGTCATGGCCGTGTGTGTCGCCCGTACGCACCGGCGCCGCCCGTGGGACGGGCTGCTGGTCGCCCTGGCGCCCGCCTTCGCGCTCACCGCGACGATCAACTGGGACCTGCTGGCCGTCGCCCTGACGGCCGCGGCCATGCTCATGTGGTCCCGGCAGCGGGCGCTGGCGTTCGGCGTCCTCATCGGCCTCGCCACGGCCGCCAAGCTCTATCCCGTATTCCTGCTGGGGCCGATCTTCGTGCTCTGCTGGCGCGCGGGCAAATGGCGGGAGTTCTTCGTGGCGACGCTCGGCGCGGCCGCATCCTGGCTGGTGGTGAACCTGCCGGTGATGGTGTTCGCGCCCGAGGGGTGGAAGAAGTTCTACACGTTCAGCCATGACCGGCCGCTCGACTTCGGTTCGTTCTGGCTGATCATCGCGCAGCGTGCCGGGATCTCCATCTCGGTCGACACCGTCAACAACATTTCGCTGCTGCTGACGATCCTGCTGTGCGCGGGCATCGGCGTGCTGACACTGATGGCCCCGCGCCGGCCCCGCTTCGCTCAGCTGGCGTTTCTCGTCGTCGCGGCGTTCATCCTCACCAACAAGGTCTATTCACCGCAGTACGTGCTGTGGCTGATCCCTCTTGCGGCGCTGGCCAGGCCGCGCTGGCGGGACTTCCTCATCTGGCAGGCGTGCGAGGTCATGTACTTCCTGGGGATCTGGATGTACCTCGCGTACACGACGAGCGGCGACAAGCACCAGGGGCTGCCGACGGAGGGCTACCAGCTGGCGATCGCCGTGCATCTGCTGGGCACGCTGTACCTCTGCGCCGTCGTCGTACGGGACATCCTGATGCCGGAGCGGGACGTCGTACGCCGCGACGGGTCGGACGATCCGTCGGGCGGGGTGCTCGACGGGGCCGAGGACGTCTTTGTGCTGGGCCACGCAGCGACGCACCGGCCGCGGCACGCGGCGCACGCGGTCGAGGGACCGTGGGTGGAGTGGGGCGCGGCGCAAGAATCGGCCGCCGACTGAACAGGGCTTCGCCGGAAGGCTGCGAGCCCTCGGCGAGGCCCTGGCCTCAACGGTCGTTCTCCGGGTCGGCCCAGCGCCTCAGCGGTCGACGAGACGGTCGAACTGGGTGGTCGTGTGGCGCAGATGGGCGACCAGCTCGTCCCCGACCTTCGGCTCCGGCGCGTCCGCAGGTACGAACAGGATCGACACCTGCATGTGCGGCGGCTCGGCGAACCAGCGCTGCTTGCCCGCCCAGACGAACGGTGACAGGTTGCGGTTGACCGTGGCCAGGCCGGCGCGGGCGACGCCCTTGGCCCGCGGCATCACGCCGTGCAGGGCCTTCGGGGCCTCCAGACCCACGCCGTGCGACGTACCGCCGGCGACGACCACCAGCCAGCCGTCGGAGGCGGCCCTCTGCTGGCGGTAGCCGAACCGGTCGCCCTTGACGACACGTGTGACGTCGAGGACGGAGCCCCGGTACTCCGTCGCGTCGTGGTCGCCGAGCCACAGCCGCGTGCCGATACGGGCGCGGAAGCGGGTCTGCGGGAACTGCTGCTGAAGCCGGGCCAGTTCCTCGGCACGCAGATGGCTGACGAACATGGTGTGCAGCGGCAGCCGGGCCGCCCGCAGGCGGTCCATCCAGCCGATGACCTCCTCGACGGCGTCCGAGCCGTCCGTCCGGTCCAGCGGCAGGTGCAGGGCAAAACCTTCGAGGCGTACGTCCTCGATGGCGGCGTGCAGCTGCCCCAGCTCCTCCTCCTTGACGCCGTGACGCTTCATCGAGCTCATGCACTCGATGACGACACGGGCCCCGACCAGGGCGTGCACACCGTCCACGGAGGACACGGACCGGATGACGCGGTCGGGCAGCGGCACCGGCTCCTCGCCCCGCCGGAACGGGGTGAGCACCAGCAGATCGCCGCTGAACCAGTCCTTTATGCGGGCCGCCTCATAGGTGGTGCCGACGGCCAGGGTGTCGGAGCCGAAGCGGATCGCCTCGTCGGCGAGCCGCTCGTGACCGAAGCCGTATCCGTTGCCCTTGCAGACCGGGACGAGCCCGGGGAACTGGTCGAGCACGGATTTCTGGTGCGCCCGCCAGCGCGCGGTGTCGACGTAGAGGGAGAGCGCCATGGCTGGTCCGGAACCTTTCTGGTGGCTGCGGTGTATCAGAGGTATGCGGAGCTTGATGAAGTGCCTGAGATTGTTGGCCTGCCTTCAGGCATGCCTGCTGAAGCACCTATTGAAACGAATGAAGCCGGTTTCGTCAGCGGCGCGACATGTACATATCGAGAGCCTTGTGGAGCAGCTTGTTGAGCGGGAAGTCCCACTCGCCGACGTACTCGACGGCTTCGCCGCCGGTACCGACCTTGAACTGGATCAGACCGAAGAGGTGGTCCGTCTCGTCGAGCGAGTCGCTGATGCCGCGCAGGTCGTAGACGGTCGCGCCCATCGCATACGAGTCGCGCAGCATGCGCCACTGCATCGCGTTCGAGGGCCGGACCTCGCGCCCGATGTTGTCGGATGCGCCGTACGAGTACCAGACGTGGCCACCGACGACGAGCATCGTCGCCGCCGACAGGTTCACGCCGTTGTGCCGCGCGAAATAGAGCCGCATGCGGTTGGGGTCCTCGGAGTTGAGTACCGTCCACATGCGCTGGAAATAAGAGAGCGGGCGCGGCCGGAAGTGGTCGCGGACCGCGGTGATCTCGTACAGCCGCTGCCATTCGGCGAGGTCCTCGTAACTGCCCTGGACGACCTCGACACCGGCCTTCTCGGCCTTCTTGATGTTGCGGCGCCACAGCTGGTTGAAGCCCTTGAGGACGTCTTCCAACGACCGGTTGGCCAGCGGGACCTGGAAGACATACCGCGGCTGTACGTCACCGAATCCGGCGCCGCCGTCCTCGCCCTGCTGCCAGCCCATCTTCCTCAGCCGGTCAGCGACTTCGAAGGCACGAGGCTCGATGTGGGTGGCCTCGACGTCGCGCAGACGCTTCACATCAGGGTCCTGGATACCGGACTTGATGGCGGCCGCGTCCCAGCGACGGATGACGACCGGCGGGCCCATCTTCACGGAGAAGGCCCCCTGCTGCTTGAGATGCGCCAGCATCGGCTGCAGCCAGTCGTCCAGGTTCGGGGCGTACCAGTTGATGACCGGGCCCTCGGGGAGGTACGCGAGGTACCTCTTGATCTTGGGCAGCTGGCGGTACAGGACTAGGCCGGCGCCGACCAACTTGCCGCTCTTGTCGAACCATCCCAGATTCTCCGAGCGCCATTCGGTCTTCACATCAGCCCACGCCGGGACCTGGCAGTGACTGGCCGAAGGCAGACTCTGGATGTACGCCAGATGCTGCTCTCGGCTGATGGTCCTCAGGGTCAGGCTCATGTCGGGGCGCTCCTCGGCAGGTGTGTCCCCATCGGTCAGGGGCTCCGGCTCTCGCGCCGAAGCCTACTGCGACCGGGGAGCGCCCCGTCTGGCCCTATGGGACCTTGCCGACCCGGTGGAACCCGGCGGCCCGGTCCACCGGGACCTGGACGGTCCCGTGGTGTGGACCGGCGCCGGGTCCCGATGTGTTCGGCCGGGTCCGGGCCGGGATCAGCCGACCACGCCGCCGAAGAGGCCTCCATGGGCCATGCCCAGGAAGAATCCGATGGCGGACGCGCCCATGCCGAGGATCAGCGGGAACCTCTCGCGCGTGGTCACCGAGATGTACTGCCCGTACGCACCCGTCAGGATCCCGACGAGTCCGGCCCACGAGCTGATCAGATGCAGACTGTGGAACATCGCCGTCACGAAGGCGAGAAGGCCGAGAACGATGGTCACCGCCACCAGGGTGTCCTGGAGCGGATGGGGCCTGCCGTCCGTGGCCAGCAGGGAAACGGCAGGGCGGGTTCGCATTGTCTGTGCCATGGAGTACCTCCTGGCCGAAAGGCGGCGCATGGTGTCGCCGCTCACACCCGATGTGTACAGATTGCGTCTCCTGAGCACCGGATTTCAACCGGAAGCCGGTGTGCGGGTACTCTGTACGGTCTGCACCGGTGTCTGCCCAGGCCAGCACATCAGCCCCTCTCGATGGAGGGCGTTGTCAGTGTCGGCTGTTTTACTCGGAGACACTGTTGCTTTACGCATCACGACCCTCCTGCCACGGAACGACCGTGGCCGCTGAGTCCAAAGGAGGTGGGTTCCACATGCGTCACTACGAGGTGATGGTCATCCTCGACCCCGATCTCGAGGAGCGCGCTGTCTCCCCGCTGATCGAGAACTTCCTCTCCGTCGTCCGTGAGGGCAACGGAAAGGTTGAGAAGGTCGACACCTGGGGCCGTCGTCGTCTCGCTTACGAGATCAAGAAGAAGCCCGAGGGCATCTACTCGGTCATCGATCTGCAGGCCGAGCCTGCGATCGTCAAGGAGCTCGACCGCCAGATGAACCTGAACGAGTCGGTCCTCCGGACCAAGGTCCTCCGTCCCGAGATCCACTGAGCATCTAGCTCAGCGGTCATCGGGTTCGAGTAGCAGCAAGCAGCCAGAAGCAATCCCCGCCGAGAGGTTCACCCATGGCAGGCGAGACCGTCATCACGGTCGTCGGCAATCTCGTCGACGACCCCGAGCTGCGCTTCACCCCGTCCGGTGCGGCGGTCGCGAAGTTCCGTGTCGCGTCCACTCCCCGCATCTTCGACCGGCAGACCAATGAGTGGAAGGACGGCGAAGGCCTGTTCCTCACCTGCTCGGTCTGGCGACAGGCGGCGGAGAACGTCGCCGAGTCGCTCCAGCGAGGCATGCGCGTTGTCGTGCAGGGCCGGCTGAAGCAGCGGTCGTACGAAGACCGCGAGGGCGTGAAGCGCACGGTCTACGAGCTGGACGTCGAGGAAGTCGGCCCCAGCCTCAAGAGCGCCACGGCCAAGGTCACCAAAACCACCGGTCGCGGTGGCCAGGGCGGCCAGGGTGGTTACGGCGGTGGCCAGCAGGGCGGCGGCAACTGGGGCGGCGGTCCCAGTGGCGGTGGCCAGCAGGGTGGCGGCGGTGCTCCCGCCGACGACCCGTGGGCCACCAGCGCGCCGGCCGGCGGCCAGCAGGGCGGGGGTCAGCAGGGCGGCGGAGGCGGTTGGGGCGGAAGCTCCGGCGGTTCCGGCGGTTCTGGTGGCGGCTACTCGGACGAGCCTCCCTTCTAGGGAAGCTCGTACCCCCACTTCTTGATCACACAGGAGAAACACCATGGCGAAGCCGCCTGTGCGCAAGCCTAAGAAGAAGGTCTGCGCGTTCTGCAAGGACAAGACCCAGTACGTGGACTACAAGGACACGAACATGCTGCGGAAGTTCATTTCCGACCGCGGCAAGATCCGTGCCCGCCGCGTCACCGGCAACTGCACGCAGCACCAGCGTGACGTCGCCACGGCAGTCAAGAACAGCCGTGAGATGGCGCTGCTGCCCTACACGTCCACCGCGCGATAAGGGAAGGGTGACCGAATAATGAAGATCATCCTCACCCACGAGGTCTCCGGCCTCGGCACTGCCGGCGACGTCGTCGACGTCAAGGACGGGTACGCCCGTAACTACCTGGTTCCGCGTGGCTTTGCCATCCGCTGGACCAAGGGCGGCGAGAAGGACGTGGCGCAGATCCGCCGCGCCCGCAAGATCCACGAGATCGCGACGATCGAGCAGGCCAACGAGGTCAAGGCCAAGCTCGAGGCCGTGAAGGTCCGTCTGGCTGTTCGCTCCGGCGACGCCGGCCGTCTCTTCGGCTCCGTCACCCCGGCCGACATCGCCTCGGCGATCAAGGCTGCCGGTGGCCCGGACGTCGACAAGCGTCGCGTCGAGCTCGGCTCGCCGATCAAGACGCTCGGCGGACACCAGGTGTCCGTGCGTCTGCACCCCGAGGTTGCGGCGAAGCTCGGCATCGAGGTCGTTGCTGCCTAAGGGCAGAGCTCACCAGAGCAGGTGAGGGGCCGCACTCCACGGGAGTGCGGCCCCTCGTCGTTTCACGTGAAACAGGCTCCGCGGCCGGTGGTCAGCGGGTGGCCCCGGTGACGATCCACTTGCCCGAACGAGTCCGCAGCCAGAGCGTCACCATGCGCACTGTCATCATCAGGGTCATCGCCCACCACAGAGCCGTCAGCCCCCCGCCGATCGTGGGCACAAGCAGGGCGACCGGAGCGAAGACGGTCAGAGTGATCAGCATGGCCCAGGCGAGGTAACGGCCGTCCCCCGCGCCCATGAGTACACCGTCCAGGACGAAGACCACGCCGGCGATCGGCTGGGACAGCGCCACCACCAGCAAGGCCGGGATGAGTGTGTCCTGCACTGCTCCGTCGCCGGTGAAGAGCGGGATGAACAGGGGTCTGGCGAGCATGATCAGTGCCCCGAGCACCACACCCGAGGCAATGCCCCACTGGACCATGCGACGGCATGCCTCACGTGCGCCCTGGGTGTCATTGGCTCCCAGATAGCGGCCGATGATGGCCTGCCCGGCGATGGCAATGGCATCGAGGGCGAAAGCCATCAGGCTCCACAGGGAGAGGATGATCTGGTGGGCGGCGATATCGGTGTCGCCGAGGCGTGCGGCGACGGCGGTGGCGATCATCAGTACGGCACGGAGCGACAGCGTACGGACCAGCAGGGGGACGCCGGCCCGCGCGCTGGCCCTGATCCCTGTCGCGTCGGGGCGCAACGAAGCCCCGTGCCGACGTGCTCCCCGTACCACCACGATCAGATAGGCGGCAGCCATCCCGAACTGGGCGATGACCGTGCCCCAGGCCGATCCGGCGATGCCGAGCCCGGCGCCGTAGACAAGACCCGCGTTGAGGGCGCCGTTGGCCGCGAAGCCGCCGATGGCGACATAGAGCGGGGTTCTGGTGTCCTGCAGGCCGCGGAGCACGCCGGTCGCGGCCATCACGATGAGCATGGCGGGGATGCCGAGACTGGATATCCGCAGATAGGTGGTGGCGTACGGGGCAGCGGTGTCGGAGGCGCCGAAGATCCCGACGAGCCAGGAGGCCGAGGGAAGCGTCACGGCTATGACGGCGACGCCGAGGAGCAGGGCCAGCCAGATGCCGTCCATACCCTGCCGTATCGCGGAGGCAAGATCGCCTGCCCCTACCCGCCGGGCGACCGCTGCCGTGGTGGCGTACGCGAGGAAGACGAAGATGCTGACGGCGGTGGTCAGCAGTGCCGCGGCGACGCCCAGGCCGGCCAGTTGCGGTGTGCCCAGATGACCGACGATGGCGCTGTCGACCAGGACGAAGAGCGGCTCGGCCACGAGTGCGCCGAAGGCGGGGACGGCGAGCGCGATGATCTCGCGATCGTGCCGTCGGCGGCTGGAGTGCGAGGTCGCTGGGGCCAGGGTCATAGGCGCCAATCTAACCTTCCACAGGTAACGGATGCAATGCGATAGTGGTCCTTACATTTGCTGGTGTGTTGTGTTCTTCTGCACCTGGTTTGCCGTGATCTTGTGCCGAGTCGGAAAGTTTTTCTCCCCCACAGCCCGTGGACGGAGAAAGGCCAGGTCACGGCAGTGGTCATGGCCGCGTTATGAGTTTGTCCACAGTGCTGTCCCCCGCTCCGTGCACAGGTTCTGCGGAGTTCTCCACAGCATCTGATCCGTCGTCCACATGCCCTGTGGATAACCAGATTGGCTGACGGTGCCGGGGCGCCTACCGTGGACCGGCGCCCACACCCCGTTTCAGCCCTGGAATCCCACAGAAGCTCGACGTGATGGAACCGGAGTCGAGCGTCTTGATTGTCGGTGCTGTGCCGTAAGAAGGAGTGGCACGGCGAGGGTCCGCGGAGCGGACGGGAGGAGGTGGCCGGTGAGTATTCCCGAGCCTTTGGACGACCCCTGGACCGACGCCGGTCCCAGTGACCGTCTGCCTGTTTCTCGCCAGCGTCGCGGTGACAGCCGGGAACGTGGTGAGCAGCACGACCGCGGCCGGGAGAGCAGCGGCTGGGACAGCGGATCGCCCGGCTTCGAGCGTGTACCTCCGCAGGACCTCGACGCCGAGCAGTCGGTTCTCGGCGGCATGCTGCTGTCCAAGGACGCCATCGCCGACGTTGTGGAGATCATCAAGGGGCACGACTTCTACCGCCCCGCCCATGAGACCGTCTTCCAGGCGATCCTCGACCTCTATGCCAAGGGCGAGCCGGCCGACCCGATCACGGTCGCGGCCGAGCTGGTCAAGCGCGGCGAGATCACCAAGGTGGGCGGCGCCCCCTATCTGCACACTCTCGTCCAGTCCGTGCCGACCGCGGCGAACGCTTCGTACTACGCGGAGATCGTCCACGAGCGGGCGGTCCTGCGGCGGCTCGTCGAGGCCGGCACGAAGATCACGCAGATGGGATACGCGGCCGACGGCGATGTCGACGAGATCGTCAACTCCGCGCAGGCCGAGATCTACGCCGTCACCGAGCAGCGCACCAGCGAGGACTATCTGCCGCTCGGCGACATCATGGAAGGCGCACTCGACGAGATCGAGGCGATCGGATCGCGCTCCGGTGAGATGACCGGTGTACCGACCGGCTTCACCGACTTCGACGCGCTGACCAACGGCCTGCACCCAGGCCAGATGATCGTCATCGCGGCACGCCCGGCCATGGGTAAGTCCACGCTGGCCCTGGACTTCGCCCGGGCCGCTTCCATCAAGCACAACCTGCCCAGCGTGATCTTCTCCCTCGAAATGGGGCGCAACGAGATCGCGATGCGTCTGCTGTCCGCCGAGGCGCGGGTGGCGCTGCACCACATGCGCTCCGGCACGATGACCGACGAGGACTGGACGCGGCTGGCCCGCCGGATGCCGGACGTCTCGGCCGCCCCGCTCTACATCGACGATTCGCCGAACCTGTCGATGATGGAGATCCGGGCGAAGTGTCGCCGTCTGAAGCAGCGGAACGACATCAAGCTGGTGATCATCGACTATCTGCAGCTGATGCAGTCCGGTGGTTCGAAGCGGGCCGAGAGCCGTCAGCAGGAGGTCTCGGACATGTCCCGAAACCTCAAGCTGCTGGCGAAGGAGCTGGAGCTGCCGGTCATCGCGCTGTCCCAGCTGAACCGTGGTCCTGAGCAGCGCACGGACAAGAAGCCGATGGTGTCCGACCTGCGTGAATCCGGCTCCATCGAGCAGGATGCCGACATGGTGATCCTGCTGCACCGCGAGGACGCGTACGAGAAGGAGTCCCCGCGAGCGGGCGAGGCGGACCTGATGGTGGCCAAGCACCGTAACGGTCCGACGGCGACGATCACCGTGGCGTTCCAGGGCCACTACTCACGCTTCGTGGACATGGCGCAGACCTGAGGTGTGCCCGGCGGAACATCGCCGTGACCTGGGTGCGTTCCCCGGTGGGCCGTGTGTGACGCACCGGGGGCCGGGATTGCGCGAGGGCGGCCCGGCCATGCTTGCCGCGTTCGCCCGACGTGGTCACTCCGTCGGGATGATCCGCGTGACGATCGTCTCCACCAGCCGGGCCAGGTCGCGGTCGGCGGTGTCGCCGCCGGTGAGCATGCCGGGCAAGGTGAAGTGATCCAGCAGCAGGCCCGTCATGGCGAGGTAGAGCACGAGGAAGGCGTCGGCATCGCCCGGCAGGCCGGCCTCCCGGTGGAAGCGGGCGTTCTCGTCCAGGTCGGCGCGAACAGTTCGGTTGAGGTGGTCGCGGAGGGCCGGCCGGCGGGTGGCCTCCAGACGCAGTTCCAGCATGGCGAGATAGCCGGTGCGGTCGTCCGCCATGCGCTGCACCAGCCACTGCATCAGCTCGGTGACCAGCTCGCGTGAGGGCGTCGGGCGCATGGCCTCCTCGACCCCGACCGGGTCCGGTGTCATCCGGTCGGTGATCCGGACACCCGTCTGCATGAACAGATCGTCCCGACCGGTGAAGTAGTTGGACGATGTGCCCACGGGGACGCCCGCCCGTGCATCGACCGCGCGGAAGGTGAGTCCTCGTGCGCCCTCTTGCGCCAGCACCTCGATGGCCGCGTCGACGAGCGCCGTCCTGCGCTCGGGGTTCCTGACCATGCGTATCTCCGCATCCTTTGGCTCATCGGTGGAAAGGGATTGCTCAACCACTACATATGAAGCACTATGAGTGTAGTGGTTGAGCGCTCCGCCAACCCTCATCGAACGGGGACCTCGTGCGAAAGCTGACCTACTTCATTGCCTGCTCCATCGATGGCTTCATCGGGGACCCGGGCGGCGACGCGTCGTCCATGTACCCGTTCGTGAACGAGGAGTTCATCGAGTTCCTCACGTCCCAGTATCCGGAGACGGTTGCGACCGAGGGCCGCCGCCAGCTCGGCTTTCACGACGCGGAGAATCAGAAGTTCGACACCGTGATCCAGGGAAGGGGCAGCTACCAGCTGGCGCTGGACATGAACATCACCAGTCCGTACGCCCAGCTGCGTGAGCTCGTGGCCTCGCGGACCCTGAAGGAATCGCCCGACCCGAACGTCGAGCTCATCTCGGACGATGTGGTCGGCAGGGTGCGGGAACTCAAGGCGCAGGACAGCGAGCTCGGAATCTGGCTCTGCGGCGGCTCACAGCTCGCGGGGGAGTTGCTCGACGAGATCGACGAGCTCGTGATCAAGACGTATCCGCTGGTCTACGGATCGGGCATGCCCATGTTCGGTTCGGATTTCGCGGCCACCGAGTTCGCGCTGGAGTCGGTGCGTATCTTCGACAACGGGGTGTTGGTCAGGACGTACAGCCGCAAGCGCTGACCTCTCGGCCCGCATACAGCGAAATGAGGTCGCCACGGAGCGGTTGCGCCGGTACTTGTTGACCATGACCTACCACTCAGAAGAACTGCTTCCCGGCACACAGCGCGCTCTGCTGCACCGCATCGCCACTGCGCAGGCCGAAGGCCGCGCCCCCTCAATCGTCGCCGCGGTGCAGCGCCAGGGCCGGACCGTCTGGAGCGGCTCCCGCAGCTGCGTCGACGGCCATGCCCCTGACGCCGATACGCAGTTCAGGATCGGTTCCCTCACCAAGACCTTCACCGCCGTACTGGTTCTGCGGCTGCGCGACGAGGGCCTGCTGGATCTCGACGACCCACTGGAGAAGCATCTGCCCGGCACAGGCGTCGGCGGTGTCAGCATCCTTCAGCTGCTCGGCCACAGCGCGGGACTGGGCGCCGAGTCGCCCGCACCCTGGTGGGAGCGGACGCCGGGCACGCTCCGTCCCGAACTCGCCGATGTCCTCGGCGAGCAGACCCGGATGCATCCTCCGGGCCGACGGCATCACTACTCCAACCCCGGCTACACACTGCTCGGCGCGCTGATCGAGGCGGTACGCGGGGCATCCTGGGCGGAGGTGCTGGAGCGCGAGATTCTGGAGCCGCTGGGCATGAGCCGTACGTCCACCCAGCCGCAGGCGCCGCACGCGGGTGGCTGGGCGGTGCATCCCTGGGCCGATGCCTTGCTGCCCGAACCTGCCGAGGACCTCGGCCTGATGGCTCCGGCAGGGCAGCTCTGGTCCACGGCCACCGACCTCCTCCGATTCGCCTCCTTCCTCGCCGAGGGGGACGACCGGGTTCTCGGCGCCGCCTCGGTGGAGGAGATGCGCGCGCCGTCGGCGCCGCCCGAGTCCGGTGACTGGGAGGGCAATTACGGTCTCGGCCTGCAGGTTGTACACCAGGACGGGCGCACCCTTCTCGGGCACACCGGTTCGCTGCCGGGCTTCCTGGCAGCGCTCTGGCTCAGCACCGAGGACGATGTGGCTGCGGTGGTGCTCACCAACACCACCTCGGGACTGTTCGTCGGTGAGGTCGCCGCAGACCTCGTGGGGATCGTCGCCGAGGCCGAGCCCCGTATCCCGGAGCCCTGGCGTCCGCTGACCGAGGTCGACGCGGAACTCCTCGCCCTCACCGGTCCTTGGTACTGGGGCACGCGTCCGAACATCCTGCAGCTGACCGCGGACGGGGGGCTGACACTGCAGCCGCTGCGTGGCAGTGGCCGTGGCGCCCGCTTCGTCGCGCAGCCTGACGGCAGCTGGATCGGTCTGGACGGGTACTACGCCGGAGAGACGCTCCGCGTCGTCAGGGCCGGCGACGGCAGCGTGAGCCACCTCGACCTGGGGTCGTTCGTCTTCACGCGTGAACCGTACGACCCTGCATCGGCCGTCCCCGGTGGGGTGGACGCAGAGGGCTGGCGAGGCCTCGGCGCCTGAGTGTCACGCCGTCGCGGCCCTGTGCCGCGTCGGCCTCAGGTTTCACGTGAAACGCGACGCGCGGTGACCGATACAGGCCGCCGACGCGGGCCGCTCAGGCCGTCAACTCCCTTTCCAATGGCGTACGGAAACGCGGAGTGATCCGCGTTTCACCCACCCATCCCGACAGCCGGGACGCCTCCGCCTCGATCGCGGTGGTGGCCTCCCGGCCGGCGTCGGTCAACAGCCGCCACATCGTCTCACCGTCGGCGCGCTGAGCCCAGCCGCCCACGATCCGGCCGTTCCACCACACCGTCGGTCCGACATTGCCGGCCCGGTCGAATAGCGCCGCCCGGTACTCGGCCGGAAAGTGGAAGCCGCGATCGGCCCAGCCCATCGCGCTCGGGTCGAGGGCCGGCAGCAGCGCCGCCCAGGGTTCCAGGACCGGTTCGGGTTCCGTGTCCCCCGGCGAGACCCAGCCCGTGGCACCGTTGTCGAGCCGGACCTCCTCGGCTCCGGCGGCTTCCAGCGCCTGGCGTACCTGGCCCAGGCTCCAGCCCGTCCACCACTTCAGGTCGGCCTCGGTCGCTGGGCCGTACGAGCGGAGCCAGCGCAGGGCCAGTTCCGCCTGTGCTGCTGCGGGCTCCCGGGCGGGCCAGGGCTCGGCTGCTGTCCATCGGAACTGGCTGGACGTCCAGGAGCCGCGCGGCCTGTCCCTGCGGATCAGGCCGTCGGCCGCCAGCACTCGTATGACGCGTGTGGCGACGCCCTGCACCGTCTCCTGCTTCTTGCCGGGAAAGACCGTGATCTTCGTACGCAGCGCCGGTACGGCGGCGGACAGCTCACTGCCGGTGGCGGAGCCGCGAGCCGTCAGGGCGGCGAGAGTCTCCTTCTCCGTCTCGGCGAGCCAGTGCGCGTCCAGTCCGTGCCCGTCGTCCCGCAGGTGCTTGAGGAAGGTCCGGCGCTCCTTGGCGGCCACAGCCCGGGCGTTCGACGCGTCGACGTACGGAGCGAGCCCGTGCGACACGGTGAAGAGGGTGTTGCGCATGGAGAGCAGCCGGACCAGCGAGACATCCTCGTAGAGAGCCCGTTCCACCGCGCCGACGCTTGCCTCGGACAGCCGGGCGCAGACGGAGAGAAAGACCGTGGCCGCGTCGGTGGCGTGCAGAGCCACGACCGCGTCGGCCACGGAGTCCGCCGACGCTGCCCGTACGGAGGGTGCCAGGAGATGGCGCCGGCCGAGCCTGGTCCTGCGCTGTGCGTCGCTGATGCCGTGCACCGGGACCTCCTTCGGTCCTTGGGATCCCGCCGTCCGGCTGGGAGCAGCGGTCAGAGGGCGAGCTTGAAGCCCACATGGCTGGCGATGAAGCCGAGTCGCTCGTAGAAGCGATGCGCATCGGTCCGGGTCGCGTCGGACGTCAGCTGGACCAACTGGCAGTCCTGGCGCCGGGATTCGTCCACGGCCCACTGGATCAGCCGAGTGCCGAGGCCGCTCCCGCGCTCATCGGCATGGACACGGACGCCCTCGATGATCGAGCGCGTCGAGCCGCGCCGGGACAGCCCGGGGATCACGGTCAGCTGCAGGGTCCCCACGACAGCGCCGTCGCGTACGGCGACTACCAGATGCTGGTTCGGGTCGTGGGCGAGCCGCTGGAACGCGGCGCGGTACGGGGCGAGGTCATCCGGTGACTCGCGCTGTGCGCCCAGTGGATCGTCCGCCAGCATGGCCACGACGGCCGGGATGTCGGTGAGGGCGGCAGGCCGTATCTCCAGATCGCTCATGACCGGCAGACTACGCAGATCACACGGTCCGCGCGGGGACCTTCAGCTCTTCGACCGTCCTGACGAGGGGAGCCAGCTCGGGATTCTTGGCGGCCTCGTCGAGAGCGGCACGCAACGCCGTGTCATTGGTCGGCCGGGCCTCGGCGAGAAGAGTGAGGCCGGCTTCGGTGACATCCGTGTAGATGCCGCGGCGGTCGGTGTCGCAGAGGTACCGGGTCAGCAGCCCCCGGTCCTCGAGACGGGTGACCAGGCGAGTGGTGGCGCTCTGACTGAGTACGACGGCGTCCGCGACCTGCTTCATCTGGAGATGGCCGCCCGGGCCGTTGTGCTGCCGGCTCAGGACGTCGAGCAGGGAGTACTCCCGCACGCTGAGGCCGTGCCCGGACTGCAGGGCCCGTTCGATGCGGGCCTCGATGTTGCCGTGGAGCAGGGAGAGGGCGCACCAGCCCTGGGAGAGGGCGGTCAGTGCGGGATCCGTCGCTGTCATGGTCTCTCCTCCGTGCGGGAGCTGCTTCCGTCCAGGATAGGGGACATCTGCAATAGCCCGCGCTTGCAATTAATCGGCGTCTGCAATTATTGTCGACGCTTGTAAGGCGCAGACGCAATCTTCTGGGAAGGTGAAACCCATGCCGCTCGCGCTCCTCGCCCTCGCCATCGGGGCATTCGGTATCGGAACCACCGAGTTCGTGATCATGGGGCTGCTCCCCGAGGTTGCTGCGGACTTCCAGGTCTCCATCCCGACCGCAGGATTCCTGGTCACGGGCTACGCCCTCGGTGTCGTACTAGGTGCCCCGCTGATGACGGTCCTCGGCACCCGGGTCACCCGCAAACGCATGCTGTTGCTCCTGATGGGGCTGTTCATCCTGGGCAATGCGGTGTCCGCCGTAGCCCCCGTCTTCGGCGTGATGCTCGCGGGACGGGTGATCGCCTCACTCGCCCACGGCGCCTTCTTCGGCATCGGCTCGGTCGTCGCGGCCGATCTGGTCGCCCCGCAGAAGAAGGCCGGCGCGATCGCCATGATGTTCACCGGCCTCACCGTCGCCAATGTCGTCGGCGTACCGCTGGGCACGTACATCGGGCAGAGCGTCGGGTGGCGCACCACGTTCTTCATCGTCGCGGCCCTCGGAGTCGTCGGCCTCCTCGGTGTGGCCAAGCTGGTTCCCGAGCAGCCGAGGGCCGAGGGCGTACGGCTCCGCCACGAGCTGGCCGCGTTCCGCAATGTGCAGGTGCTGCTCGCCATGGCGATGACCGTCCTGGGCTTCGGCGGTGTCTTCGCTGCGATCACCTACATCACGCCGATGATGACCGAGATCGCGGGCTACTCCGCGTCCTCCGTCACATGGCTGCTGGTCCTCTTCGGGCTCGGCATGGTCGGGGGCAATCTGCTCGGCGGCAAGTTCGCCGATCGCCACCTGATGCCGATGCTGTACGTGTCAC
Organism: Streptomyces sp. NBC_00353; assembly: GCF_036108815.1. Lineage (NCBI taxonomy): Bacteria > Bacillati > Actinomycetota > Actinomycetes > Kitasatosporales > Streptomycetaceae > Streptomyces > Streptomyces sp. NBC_00353. The sequence goes on from NZ_CP107985.1 coordinate 5,399,661, forward strand.
TGGGCGCCCTCGCCGTGGTCCTGGCCCTGTTCACCCTGACCGCCCACAACAAGATCGCGGCAGCCGTCACCATCGTTCTGATCGGCGGCCTGGGCTTCGCGACCGTACCGCCGCTGCAGAAGCGCGTGCTCGACCAGGCCGCGGGTGCCCCGACCCTTGCCTCCGCCGTCAACATCGGCGCCTTCAACCTCGGCAACGCACTGTCGGCGTGGCTCGGCGGCATCGTCATCGCGGCGGGCCTCGGCTACACCGCACCCAACTGGGTCGGCGCCGCACTGGCCGCATCTGCCCTGGTCCTCGCCGTCCTCTCCAGCGTCCTGGAACGCCGGACGGTCACGCACAGCCGACGCGTCGCCGGTCACGTCCCCGAGCCGGTCGCAGTCGCCGAAGCCCGGCGCTGACACCCCCGCAGCCACCACACGTACATACGCCCCACCGCACCAAGGAGATATCCCGCATGACCACCACCCTCTCGCCGGCCGCCGTCACACCGCTGACCATCCAGGACGCGGAAGCGCTCATCGCCACTGCTCGCACCGCCGCGGAGGCCGCCGGTGTCACCGCTGCCGTCACGGTCCTCGACGCGGGCGGTCACCTGCTGGCTTTCCGGCGCGACGACCGGGCCGTTCTCATCGCGGGGGAGACCAGCACCCGCAAGGCGTACACGGCCCTCCAGCTCGGTGCCCCGACCGCCGACCTCGTCGACGCGGTCCAGCCGGGCGGGCTCTTCCACACCCTGCCGACCGCCCTTGACCGGCCGCTGCTCTTCATCGCCGGTGGGGTCCCGGTCTTTCGTGACGGCCGGCTGATCGGCGCCGTCGGCGTGGGCGGCGGCGCACCCGAGCAGGACCACGGCTTCGCGACGGCTGCTGTGGAGGCGCTCGCCTAGTCGGCGAACCACCGCACAGACAGAGGAAACGCATGAATGTCCGTTCCCGAGCGCCTGGAGAGCCACGGCACTCGGGGGCGGACATTCGCGGTTGCGCGGGCTGACAACACTTCGGCCGACCGGTCGGCGTCAGCCCGTCGCCACAGTCAGCGGCGCGAAGCGACGGGTCCAGTCGCCCGGCAGCTCCGGGGCCCGGTAGGTCATCACCGTGGTACCGGAATCGGCTTGCAGACCGCACTCCTTGAGCAGGCTCAGCAGCTCCTCGTGGCGTGCGTCGATATCCACGCGAAGGGGACGGTCCGTTGCCTTCGCGAGCGAGGTGACGAGCGCCTTCGCCGTGTCGGTGTCCCGGGCGATCAGCGGACCGACCGCATGGATCCGCTCACTCGGCCAGATCGCCGCGTAACCCACCAGCTCACCGTCGTCCTCCGCGACCCGCAGGTGGTCCGCGAACGCCGGCAGCCGGGCGAGAAGGTGCGTCCGGTCGGCACCGAAGACCTCGGTATCCAGCCGGAGCATGGCATGCAGATCCCCGGCGGCGGCCGGGCGGACGGTTACGGCACCTGCCGTCGGAACGCCGTCGCTCGATGCGTCGCTCGGCCGGAAGTGCCCGATCACTCGCTCTGCCCGCCCCACCGTTTCGAAGCCGAGCTCTTCGTAGAGCGGCCGCCCCGACTCCGTCGCGTACAGACTGAGCGAGGTATCCCCGGTCGCCTCGATCACATGGCCCATCAGACGACGGGCGATCCCCTGCCGTGTGTACCGCTCGGCGACGAGCAGCATGCCGATGGCGGCGAGGCCCTGGCCGTAGGAGGTCAGCACACAGGCGGCCATCAGGCCTTTGCCCTCGGGGTCGTCGATGCCGTAGCCCGTCCCCGCGGAGAGGAGCAGGCCCCATCGGAGCTCATCACGCGGCCAGCCGCGGTCCTCACAGAGATCGGCACAGGGGACCAGGTCTCCCCGGGTGAGACGCCGGACGGGTGCGTCGGCGTGCGGACGGGGCAGTGGGCTGGGCATGAGGTTCAGGCTGTCCGACGCAGTGATCGCTCGTCCACCGCTTTACCGGAACTGGCCGAGACGCGTAGCCGTCGGCCGCGCCGGGTCGGCCCCCATGGCTTCAGTACCGAGACCGCGGTGATGAAGAGATATGTGGCTGTTGCCACGGAAGGCGCGACGACCAGATTGATGTCGACGGCGCCCTGTGCCGCGGCTTCGTTGATGCCCGGTCGCAGCGAGAAGATCGACAGGGCCGTGGTGATCAGAGTGAGCCAGAACTTCGTCCAGACCCAACGGTGTCTGGCCAGGCCCCACGGGGTGCCGAGCGCCAGCACGAGACCGCTGAGGAGCGAGACCAGAGCGACGGGCACGACCAACCAGTCACCGAAGATCTTCATGGCGCGGGTCGCGGCCTGCGCGGTGGTGGTATCGCCGGTCAGGAAGGCCGTGATCCCGAGTGTCAGCAGGCCGACGGTGAGGCCCAGCCAACTGACGGAGACCGCGACATGGGCGACCAGGAGACTTCGGCGAGCGGGACGCTTGAGTGGTTTCACGTGAAACACGGTGCCTGGCAAAGGCAGTTGGGCGTCCGGCAGCGGGAGTATCCGTGCGTACTTGCTCGGGCGTACGTGGTGCCCTCCTGTCGCACTCTCCGGGCGGGTGCGGTGGGTCGAAGCCCTGCCGTGGATTCCGGGTACGGCCATGGGGCAAGGGAGCGTAACGGGAAACGTGGTTCGGATACCCGGACTTTCCGTTATTTGTCCGGCCTGGAGTCGGCGCAGGCATGCTGGGGCGAGGGGCCGCACGCGGTGGCTGCGAGCACTGTCGGCACGCAAGGCGACCAGAAGATGTTCGAGGCGAGGCACAGTTATGGACGCTCCGGCCACCATGCCCGGCGACGAAACTCTCAGATCTCCCGATGCGACCCTGATCCACCGCACCTTGACGGAGATCGTCCCTGTCGCGGACCAGGCCACCTCGTACTTCTACGCCTTGCTCTTCGTCCGCCACCCCGAACTGCGCGCCCTGTTCCCGGCCGCGATGGACACCCAGCGAGACCGTCTCCTGCGGGCGCTCCTGACGGCCGCCGACCGCATGGACGACCCCGATGGGCTAACCGCGTACCTCGGCGGACTGGCCCGGGGACACCGCAAATACGGCACCCTGCCCACGCACTATCCGGCGGTCGGCGAGGCCCTCCTCGGCGCCCTGAGCCGCTACGCCACCACGTGGGACGGGGCGGCCGAGGCGGCCTGGATCCGCACCTACACCACCCTGTCGCAGATCATGATCGACGCGGCCGCCGAGGACGAGGAACGAGCGCCCGCCTGGTGGGTCGCGGAGGTCGTCTCCCATGACCTCAGAACGCCCGACATAGCGATTCTCACGCTCCGCCCCGACCAGGCCTACCCCTTCCTGGCCGGCCAGTACACCGCCCTGGAAACCCCGTGGTGGCCGCGGATCTGGCGGCATTACTCCTTCGCCTCGGCGCCACGGCCCGACGGTCTGCTCACGTTCCACATCAAGGCGGTTCCGGCGGGCTGGGTCTCCAACGCATTGGTGCACCGGACCCGCCCCGGCGATGTCCTGCGGCTCGGCCCGCCCACCGGCTCGATGACGGTCGACCACACCACCCACAACGGTCTGCTCTGTCTGGGAGGCGGCACGGGCATCGCACCCATCAAGGCGCTCGTCGAGGATGTCGCCGAACACGGCGACCGGCGCCCGATGCAGGTCTTCTACGGTGCACGCAGCGACCGCGACCTGTACGACATCGACACGATGCTGCGGCTCCAGCAGACCTTTCCCTGGCTCGCTGTCCGCCCGGTGGTCTCCGGCGGGTCGGGCAGGGGACTGAAGGGCCTGTTGCCCGACGCGGTGCGCGAGCTCGGCCCGTGGCACGAGTACGACGCCTATCTCTCGGGCCCGCCGGGGATGATCCGCAGCGGCGTGGACGTACTCACGGGCATCGGCATGCCGCCCGGGCGCATCCGATACGACTCCGTCGAGGAACTGGCACCCACGACGGGCCCGGCCTGAACACGAGCCTGCCCCAGCTGGAGCAGGAGCAGGCAGAAGCAGGTCCCGGTGTCCCGGATCAGCCCAGGTCCGGCGCGTGCATCGCCCGCACGCCCTCGATATTGCCGTCCAGGTAGTGCCGCAATGACAGCGGTACGAGATGAACGGCGGCGATCCCGATCCGGCTGAACGGCACCCGTACGACGTCGTACTCGCCGCACGGATCCTCGATCTCGGGGCCGTGCCGGCGGGACAGGTCCATCGAGTCCAGCCGGCAGACGAAGAAGTGCTGCACCTTCACGCCTTTCACCCCACCGCCCTCGATGTGCTCCACGGTGTCGACGAAGCAGGGGACCACATCGGTGATCTTGGCGCCGAGCTCCTCGTCCACCTCGCGGTGCAGAGCGTCGACAACGGTTGCGTCCTCGGGCTCGACCCCGCCGCCCGGCGTGAGCCAGTACGGATCCACCCCAGGCTTGGTGCGCTTGATGAGGATGAGGTCGTTGCCGTCGAGCAAGATGGCGCGTGCGGTGCGCTTGACCACAGGACGTTCGGTCATGGCAAGAGAGTGGCCCACAGAACCCGTTCTGAAACACCCGCACGCCCGGGGGTCACCAGTCGGCTGCAGCGCGCACCAGCCACTCGTGCGCCCGCGCGATGTGAGCCAGGGCGAGTGTGCCGGTCCGCGCGGCCAGGAAGTAGGTGCGCAGCGGCGGGACCGGCGGGTCCAGGAGCGCCACCACCTCGCCGCGCTCCAGCGGCCCCTCGCAGAGATAGCGCGGCAGTACGGCAAGCCCGGCGCCCGCGGCGGTGCACTCCAGGACAGCCCGCAGATCCGGTGCTATGACGGTGCCCGCGGCCGTGGGACGGCAGTCGAAGACAGCCGCCCAGTAGCGGGAGACGAACGGCAGGCTCTCGTGCACTTCCACCACCGGCAGCTGCTCCAGCACCACAGGACCTTTGTGCCGCAGCGTGCCGGGGCCGAGGCGCGCGGCCCAGCGCGGGGAAGCGACCAGCACATGCTCCTCGTCGCAGAGCGGAGTCGCGGTGAGCAGCCCACCGCGCGGCCGGGCCGTTGCGATGGCCAGATCATGGTGTCCGGCGGCGAGGCCTTCCAGCGTCTCCTCGGCGTTGGCGAGGAACGAGCTGCGCAGGGCGAGGCCGTGGGAGACGAGGGGGGTGAGTGCGGGCAGAGCGCGCAGCGAGACGAATTCCGGGGGCCCGGCCAGATGCAGCGTCCGTACGGTCGACTCCTCGTCGACCCCGCTCTCGGCGATCTCGACCAGCGCGTCCAGATGGGGGGCGGCCCGGTGCGCGAGTTCGTCGCCCATGGTCGTCGGGGTCACGCCGCGGGCCCTGCGCAGGAAGAGCGGGCGGCCCAGCTGCCGTTCCAGTGTGCGTATCTGCGAGGTGACCGCGGGCTGGGAGAGGCCGAGCAGCGCGGCGGCCCGGGTGAAGGATCCGGCCCGGTGCACCGTCACGAAAGTACGCAGCAGGGCCAGGTCCACGTCCTGTCCCCTCCCACCCTTGCGAAGCGTCCGACCCGAACAACTATAAATATGTCGATAGGTCGCTGTCGCTACTGTGATTGGACACTGACGCAGAGTCAATTAGCCTTGTGCAGGCGGTTCTTCGCGCGTGGAACCGGGACGGTCCGAGCCACGAGGGGGGAGGCTCGGACCGTCCGTACGGCCATGTCTTCCTGTGCGCGGCCGGCTCAGCGCCGGCCCACCGCCTCGTCCAGCGCCCGCTCCACGTCGGCCACCAGGTCGTCCGCGTCCTCGGCCCCGACCGAGAACCGGATGAAGCCTTCCGGCACGGCGTCGCCGCCCCAGCGCGCCCGCCGCTCGGCGGTGGAACGCACGCCGCCGAAGCTCGTGGCGTCGTCGACCAGCCGCAGCCCGGCCAGGAAGCGCTCGGCGATCTCGCGGTCGGGCAGCACGAACGACACCACGGAGCCGAAGCGCCGCATCTGCCGCACGGCCACCGGGTACGAAGGGTCGGTGGGCAGCCCGGGATACCGCAGCCCGGTGACCTCCTGGCGCTTGCCCAGCGCCTCGGCCAGAACGAGCGCGTTCGCGCACTGCCGGTCGATCCGCAGTTCCAGCGTGGCCAGCGAACGGTGCGCGAGCCAGGCCTCCATCGGTCCGGGGATCGCCCCGACGACCTTGCGCCAGCGCCGCACGCCCGCCGCCAGTTCCGGATCGCGGCACGTCACGTGGCCGAGCAGGATGTCACCGTGTCCGGTCATGCCCTTGGTGTCACTGGCCACCGAGAAATCGGCGCCCAGCTCCAGCGGACGCTGACCGAGCGGGGTGGCGAGCGTGTTGTCGACAGCCACCAGGACGCCGGCCCCGTGCGCGGCCTCGATGAGCCGCCGCAGGTCGCAGACGTCGAGCCCAGGGTTGGACGGTGTCTCGATCCACAGCAGCCGGGCCCCTTCCAGGACCGCCAGCTGTGCGTCGCCTCCGGTCGGCGCGGTCCGCACCTCGACGCCGTACGCCTCCAGCTGCTGACGCACGAGCGGCAGCGCCTGATAGCCGTCGTCGGGCAGGACGACCGTGTCACCGGACCGCACCTGGGACAGCAGTACGGCTGAGATCGCCGCCATGCCGGAGGCGAACACCGTGGTCTCGACCGTCTCCCCCGGCGCTTCGAGCTCGCCGATGGCCCGCTCCAGATGGGTCCAGGTCGGATTGGTGTCCCGGCCGTACGTGTACGGGCCGGTCGGCTCGCCGGAGAGGTGGAAGTGCGCGGCGAATACCGGACCGGGCAGTGTGGGTTCGTACTGCTCCGGTTCGGGAAGCCCCGCCCGTACCGCCCGGGTTCCGTCACCCATGGTGCTCATGCTGTTCCTTCTGTTCTCTGGTCGTGCCGGCACTTCTGATCCAGCTGATCCTGCTGGTTCTGCTGATCGCTCTGATTCGGTCGGATCAGTCCTCGTCCGGCAGGACGACATTCAGTGCCCAGGACACGACCGAGATGATCAGGCCGCCGAGCACGGCGGTCCAGAAGCCCTCGACATGGAAACTGAGGTCGAACTGGTCGGCCAGCCAGGAGGTCAGCAGCAGCATCAGCGCGTTCACCACAAGGGTGATCAGACCCAGTGTGAGGATGAACAGCGGCAGGGTGAGCACCTTGACTATGGGCTTCACCACGAAGTTCACCAGCCCGAAGAGCAGGGCCACGAGTATCAGGGTGAGCACCTTGCGACCGGTACTGCCGCCGGACAGCGTGATGTTGTCGAGCAGCCAGATGGCCACGGCCAGCGCACCTGCGTTGGCGATCGTCTTGACTACAAAATTCTTCATGTGTCTGATCGTGGCAGACATGATCGGTGGCGAACACCGGCAGAACGAAAGCAAGGGGCGGACGGGCCATGAAGGCATTCAGACTGGACGAACTGGAGGCGGAACGGGCCGCCAACGACGGCGCGTATCTGCAGTTCCTGCGGGAGCGGAACATGTCCGTCGGCCTGTACGCGCTGGACGCCGGCGACCTCGATCCGCAGCAGCCGCACAACCAGGACGAGGTCTACCTCATTGTCAGCGGCCGCGCCTCGATCACCGTCGGCATGGAGACCACGCAGGTGGGCAGGGGAAGCGTGGTGTACGTACCGGCCGGTGTGGCCCACAAGTTCCACCACATCACCGAGGATCTGCGGGTCATGGTGGTGTTCTCTCCGCCGGAGAGCTGAGCCGGGCCCTCAGGGATCCCTAAGGGTTCGATCAGGGGAGTTCGGGGGCTCCGGTGCCCCCGCAGGCCACCCCCGCGCCTCTAGCATCGAAGCAGGTGCTCATCGAAGCCGTTACGCACAGAGACGAGGTTGGGACGATGGCCGTTCGGGAGATATTCGCGGGGATGCCCTGGTGGGTGAAGTGGGTCGCGGTGCCCGTCATCGCGATCGTCGTGTTCGGCGGCCTGATCGCCAGCGTGATCGGGTTCGTGATCGGTCTGCTCTTCAAGGTCCTGGTCTTCGTGATCCTGGTCGGCGGGCTCGTGTTCGTCGTACGGAAGTTCATGTCGTCCTCGTCGTCACGCGGCGACTGGTAGGCGGCGGCCGGTCACCAGTCGGGCAATTAGCCCAGCTGAGCTAAGTACCAGACGAAACGACACCCCTTGCGGACGCTGCCGCTACAGTGGCGGTCCGCTGTCGTTGCCTGGGAAACAACTGTCCGTCACCACCCTGACCAGTGGTTTGTGTACACGCCCGGTCTCCGGACCCCAGGTCTGCGGCAGGTCCGTGGGGGCGGCCCCCACGAACGGGCTGACTGCCCGTCACCATGCCTGGGGGTGACCTTTGACCACGGCATCGAGTACCGCTGTCCCGACGTTGATCGGTTCGGTTCAGCGGGCATTGAGGCTGTTGGAGGCTGTGGGCGCCCATCGGGACGGGGCGCCTGCGAAGCAGCTCGCACGGGAAGCGGGGCTCCCCCTTCCCACTGCCTATCACCTGTTGCGCACCCTGACCCATGAAGGCTATCTGCGCCGGGAGAACGGTGTGTTCCTCTTCGGCTCCGCCGCCGAGAGGCTGGTCGACGACGGTGCGCTGCAGAATCGTCGCAGCACCATGGCCCAGTCGCTGGCCCGCTGGCGCGACATCATCGGTGCACCGGTGTACTGCGCCGTCTACCGCGAGGGCGAGATCGAACTCATCGCGGTCGCCGACACCCCCGCAGCACCTGCGGTCGAGGAGTGGGCCTCGTTCCGGGAGACCGGACATGCTCATGCGATCGGCCAGTGCCTACTGAGCCGGCTCGACGAGAAGGCCCGTGAGGACCATCTGGATCGTCACCCTGTGCAGCCGCTGACCCGGTACTCGGTGCGGGACCGACCGGCGTTTCTTGAGCGGTTGAGGTCGTTGGAGCGAACGGAACCTGTTGTCGAACGACAGGAGTACGCCCTCGGAACGGTCTGCGCCGCCATCCCGATCGCAGTCGGATTCACGGCCGCCGCCATGGCCATTTCGGTACCTCTCGACGAGGAAGATCGCTTGCTCCCCGCAGTCGAACGACTACGCATTGAAGTGTCGAGCCTCTTGCGTTCGTTCGTGTTCTCTATCAGTATCTGAAAAATCACTCCTTGTGATCTGCTATCGCGTGCACCACGATGGCGTCAATAGGGCCATGGGGGATCATTCCTGGCCAGATTCATCTACTGCGGGGTTGAACGATGCGCGAGTCGGTTCAAGCTGAGGTCATGATGAGTTTCCTCGTCTCCGAGGAGCTCTCATTCCGTATCCCGGTGGAGCTCCGGTACGAGGTATGCGATCCGTACGCGATCCGGATGACCTTCCATCTGCCCGGTGACGCCCCCGTCACCTGGGCTTTCGGTCGTGAGCTGCTGTTGGACGGCCTCAACAGCCCCAGCGGTGACGGTGATGTGCACATCAGTCCCACGGAGCCCGAGGGGCTGTCGGACGTACACATCCGGCTTCAGGTCGGCGCGGATCGCGCTCTCTTCAGGGCCGGCACCGCGCCACTCGTTGCGTTTCTCGACCGGACGGACAAACTCGTCCCCCTCGGCCAGGAGTGCACGCTGAGTGACTTCGAGGGCAACCTCGAGGAGGCGCTTGGCCGGATCCTGGCCAAGGAACAGAACGCCGGCTGAAAAGGTTTGCGCCGACGGTCGGCGCACCGGTCGAACGCGGTACTGCCGAACGGGTGATATCTGCACCGCGCCGACCCGCCACTGCCTTGAGCGTCAATGCCTCGCCCTGCGACGCCGGCCCCTTCCGTTCCGTGCGGGTGCCGAAGCTCCGGCTTCCGCGCCGAGCCCTGTGCGGTCCGCGGAGACGACCAGCGCCGCCAGCACCGTCGTCACCGGCACCGAGGCGACCAGCCCGATCGACCCGACCAGCGTTCGTACGATCTCCTCCGCCACGAGTTCGCTGTTGGCCACCGTGCCCACGCTGCTCTGCGCGATCGAGAACAGCAGCAGAAGGGGAAGCGCGGCGCCGGCGTAGGCGAGCACCAGCGTGTTGACCACTGAGGCGATGTGGTCGCGACCGATCCTGATACCTGCCCGGTACAGCTTCCGCGCACCCATCGTCGGGTCGGCCTGGTGCAGCTCCCAGACCGCCGATGTCTGGGTGACCGTCACATCGTCCAGCACGCCGAGCGAGCCGATGATGACACCGGCCAGCAGCAGGCCGCTCATGTCGATGTGGGGGTACAGACCGTGGATGAGGCCGGTGCTGTCGTCGGTGTTGCCGGTCAGGCTCGCCCAGTCGATGAAGAGTGAACCGAGCAGCCCGATCAGCAGCAGCGAGATCAGCGTGCCGATGACCGCGACCGAGGTGCGGGCGGTCAGCCCGTGACACATGTAGAGCGCGATCAGCATGATCGCGCTGGCCCCGACGACCGCGACCAGCAGCGGGTTCGAACCCTGCAGGATCGCGGGGAGGATGAACAGGGTCAGCACGGCGAACGACACGGCGAGCGCGATCAGCGCCATCACCCCGCGCAGCCTGCCCACCACGACCACTGCGAGAGCGAAGATCCCGGCCAGCAGAGCCATCGGGACTTTCCGGTCCACATCCGTCACGGAGTACTGAAGGTCATGGGGCGCGTCGGGCGCGTACGCGACGATCACGTCCTGTCCCTCGTGCAACTGCCGTGGCGCGTCGGGCTGAACGATCTCGACGAAGGTCCTTCCCTTGTCGTGGCCGGTCGTCACCTCGATCGTGGCCTTCTCGCACAGCCCCGGCTCCTGGCCGGGAGTGGCGTTCCCCGTCGGCGTCGTGGTGTTGCCGGTGGCCGGGGTCTGCGCGGCGTTCACGTCCTTGCAGTCGACCTTGTCGACGTTCACCACCGTGGCCTGCTGGGTCTGCCGGTCGAAGCCGACGCCGGTGCGCTCGTGCGCGGGTGCACCACCCGGCCAGAGCACCACCATGCCGACGACGACGGCGGTGGCGAACGGGATCAGGACGGCCGCGATGACCTTGCGCAGATGTTTCGAGACCGGCGCGGCAGGCCCGTGGCTGTGCGAGTGACCGTGCTGATGGTCCTGCGGTCCGGAGTCATTTTGAGGGGACGTCACCGGGGGATCATCGCAAGAAGAGAAGGGGTCCACTGTTCAGTACGCCTCGAAGGGCGCTAGCTTGGTGGCACCTTTGTACACGCGGGAGCTCGGAGCACCGGGCTGAGAGGGCGCTGATATCCGTACATCCGTACGGGACAGGCTGCGCCGACCGCCGAACCTGTTACCGGGTAATGCCGGCGTAGGGAGTAGGTCTCATGACCACATCGGACGCACGCACGCCTGCCTCGAACCAGAGCGACGAGGCCGGAAAGTCCATCGGCTGGCACAAGGGATACGTCCAGGGCTCGCGCCCGGACCTCCGGGTGCCGGTCCGGCAGGTGCACCTCACCAACGGCGACGCCGTGACGCTGTACGACACGTCCGGGCCGTACACCGATCCCGCCACCGACACCGACGTCCGCCGCGGCCTCGCGCCGCTGCGGGAGAACTGGATCGTCGCCCGCGGCGACACCGAGGAGTACGCGGGCCGCCCGGTCCGCCCCGAGGACGACGGGCTCAAGCACACCTCGCCCCGCGGCGGACTGCGCAACCTCGACGCGGTCTTCCCCGGCCGCCCGCGGCAGCCGCGCCGCAGCCGCGACGGGCAGCCGGTGACCCAGCTCGCGTACGCCCGCCGGGGCGAGATCACCCCGGAGATGGAGTACGTGGCGATCCGGGAGAACGTCGAACCCGAGGTCGTGCGTGAGGAGATCGCCGCCGGCCGGGCGGTCCTGCCGGCCAACGTCAACCACCCGGAGATCGAGCCGATGATCATCGGTAAGCGGTTCCTGGTGAAGGTCAACGCCAACATCGGCAACTCCGCGGTCACCTCCTCCATCGAGGAGGAGGTCGAGAAGATGACGTGGGCGACGCGGTGGGGCGCCGACACGGTCATGGATCTCTCCACCGGCCGCAACATCCACACCACCCGCGAGTGGGTTCTGCGCAACTCCCCGGTGCCGATCGGCACCGTTCCGCTCTACCAGGCCCTCGAAAAGGTCGACGGCAGGGCGGAGGAACTGACCTGGGAGATCTACAAGGACACCGTCATCGAACAGGCCGAGCAGGGTGTCGACTACATGACGGTCCATGCCGGCGTGCGCCTCCCGTACGTCCCGCTCACCGCCCGCCGCAAGACCGGCATCGTCTCCCGCGGCGGTTCGATCATGGCGGCCTGGTGCCTGGCGCACCACAAGGAGTCGTTCCTGTATGACAACTTCGAGGAGCTCTGCGAGATCCTCGCGGCGTACGACGTGACGTACTCGCTGGGCGACGGGCTGCGTCCCGGCTCGATCGCCGACGCCAACGACGAGGCGCAGTTCGCCGAACTGCGCACGCTCGGCGAACTCAACACGATCGCCAAGCGGTTCGGCGTCCAGACGATGATCGAGGGCCCGGGCCATGTCCCGATGCACAAGATCAAGGAGAACATCGACCTCCAGCAGGAGATCTGCGAGGAGGCGCCGTTCTACACGCTCGGCCCGCTGACCACCGATGTGGCCCCGGCGTACGACCACATCACCTCGGGCATCGGCGCCGCGATGATCGCCTGGTGGGGGACGGCGATGCTCTGCTACGTCACGCCCAAGGAGCACCTGGGCCTGCCCAACCGGGACGACGTGAAGACGGGCGTCATCACCTACAAGATCGCGGCCCATGCGGCCGACCTCGCCAAGGGGCACCCGGGTGCTCAGGACTGGGACGACGCGCTGTCGGACGCGCGCTTCGAGTTCCGGTGGGAGGACCAGTTCAACCTGGCTCTCGACCCGGACACGGCGCGGGAGTTCCACGACGAGACGCTGCCGGCGGAACCGGCGAAGACGGCTCACTTCTGCTCGATGTGCGGCCCGAAGTTCTGCTCGATGAAGATCTCCCAGGACATCCGTCGTGAGCACGGCGGTTCGCAGTCGGAGATCGAGGCGGGCATGGCGGAGAAGTCCAAGGAGTTCGCGGCGGCCGGCAACCGCGTCTATCTGCCGATCGCGGACTGAGTCATCGGGTGGAGCACTGCGCCGGGGCGCTGCGGGAACCGTCCCGGCTCAGTGCACCTCTGCGGGGCCGAAGACCAGAAGGAAGAGCAGGGCCACGGGGACAACGAGACCCGCTCCGATCGCCGGCACGAGGACGACGAACAAGGGATTCGGCCCCGGTCAGTCCAGCTCGTGTTCCGGGCCGCCGAAGTCCGGGCTGGTGAAGTCGGGGCTGGTGAACGACGGGCGGGGACCCGCCGCCGGGCCCTCCTCCGGGCCCGAGAAGTCCGGCCTGGAGTAGCCGATCTTCGGGATGCGGTTGGCCGAACGGTGCGGTGTACGAGATGCAGGGCCGGCCGTGGGATCGGCGAGCGCATCCCGCAGGAACGGCAGGATGCCCCGCTCCAGCAGCGCATGGCGCCAGGCCTCCCTGGCGCGCGCCACATCCTCCGGCAGCTCGTCCTCGGTGTCCTCGGCCGGCAGCGACGTCGAGCCGTTGCGCAGCGCCGTGGTGAGCAGTCCGATGGCGGCGGCCAGTATCGCTGCCGCCATGACCGCCGCGAAGAACCAGCCGGCGGTGACCATGGTGTCGGCGAACGACGGGGGCCGATTGAGCATCTTCAGGATGTAGCCGACCAGCAGGAAGATCAGCGCGGCGGTGCCCGCGAGCATCGGCGCCAGGACGGTGACGACCGCCCCTATGCCGGCGCCCGGCCGGTCCGGATCGTCCGCTTCGGACCCGAGGCCCGAACCCTGGGCCGAGTCGGCGGCCGGTCCGCGCAGCTCCTCGCGGACCTTCACGTAGTGGTCGTACTCGGTGGCTGCCGCCGCGGTGATCAGGGCCGTGGCGTTCAGCGCCATGGTGCGCAGCTGTTCGGTGTTGAGTCGTTCGCCGACTCCGGCCAGATCCGGTCGCTCGTGCGCGTGACGTAGCGCATCGCCGAGGATCCGCTCGTACTCGGGTCGGTCCTCGGCCAGCAGGTGCGGAGCGCTGTTCATGTGCATCCCCCGATGCTCCGTTGGGCCTGAGTACCCGCTTGGACCGGGCAGTTGGGCGGAAACGGAGGAGAGCCTGCTACTGATAGGCCGATGGTAGAGCGCCCACGGCACGGGGTGACAGGGGGTTTCCGTAAATAGGCCCAGTGGTCGGCGTGGTCAGGTCGTGGATGCGTCTTCCCCGAAGACCGTCAGTCATGCAACGGAAGCCGGACGACCAGCAGCTTTCCGGCCATGGTCACACCGCCGTCCATGGCGATGGCGAGCCCGTCCGCGTACAGGTGAGGGCCGTCCACCACGGGGCCGGCGCTGTCCTCGCCGTCCTCCGAGCCGACCTCGCCGAGCAGATACGGAATGGGGCTGTGACCATGGACGATGCGCTGTCCGCCGTACGCCGCCATCAGCTCCTGGACCGCCTGCGAGCCCCCCTCGTCGCGGAAGGCGAACCGCTTGGTGAGCTTGCGGAACAGGTCCCAGCACTCGTCGGCGTCGTTACGCGTGAGAATGGCGTGCACGGTCTCGTTGACGTCTTCGATGGTGGAGCCGTAGTCGAGGTACGCCGTCGTGTCGGAGTGCATCAGAAGGTGCCCGTCCTCCTCGACGACCGCGTCGAGACGGGACATCCACTGGAGGTGGACGTCCTGGAGCCGCTCCATGTCGGTCTTCTGGCCGCCGTTGAGCAGCCAGGCGGCCTGGAAGGTGGCGGTGCCCGCACCGGAGTTGACCGGCGTGTCGGCGAACCGCTTGGCGCCGATGAGCAGCAGTTCGTGGTTGCCCATCAGGGCCTTGCAGTAGCCGCCCGCGGCCGCGGCCTCGGCGGACAGACGCATGACCAGGTCGATGACACCGATGCCGTCCGGACCGCGGTCGGTGAAGTCGCCGAGGAACCAGAGCCGGGCGTTGCCAGCGGCCCAGGCACCTTCGGCGTCGATGAGGCCCTGTTCCATGAGGGCGTCGCGAAGCTCGTCCAGATAGCCGTGGACGTCGCCGACCACGTACAGCGGTCCGAGCCCCTGGTCCGTGGCGGGCCGCGGATCCGGGACGGTCTGCACCTGGACGGTGTCACCGCGGTTGATCACGGGAAGATCGCGCGCGGTGGGTGTGTATCCCTCCGGCTCGTCGCCCGGTACGGCATTGCCGGGGTGCGGCGCCGCGGGCGGCGCCGGAGTCTGCGCATAGGGCGGCACACGGAAGTCACGCAACGTCGCCGTCCGCTCCACGGGTTCCTGACCGGCCCCCTGTGTCATCGACCCCTCCACCACCGTCGCGCCGCCGTACACCTGACGGGCCCTGCTGGTCGGGGTGGTCCGCGGTGTCGTGCGCCCATCATAGGAATGCGGATCGTGCAGTGTGATGCACCAGGGGTGGTGAATCCGGGCGCACGACAGGTTCACCGGGCGATTGGTCCCAATTGGCCTGATCAATCCCTGGACGGGGACCGAGGTGGGCTGACCGTGGTGCGGGGCGGACGGCGTTGCGAGGACGTCCGGACGATGAGTTCGGTCGGTATGACCCGCTCCACCGGACCGTCCTGGTCGACGCCTTCGATCGCGTCGATGAGGAGCTGGACGACCGCGGTGCCGATCTGGCGCGGTTTGAGTGAGAGCGTGGTGATGGGGGGCTCGGTCGTCGCGTACACGGTGGACTCGCTGCAGCAGACGAGCAGCAGATCCTCGGGGACGCGCAATCCGTACCGGCGGGCGGCCGCCAGCAGGTCGGTGCCGTTGGGGTCGAAGAGCCCGTACACGGCGTCGGGCCGGTCCGGGCGGGCGAGGAGCCGGTCGGCTGCGACCGCTCCCGCGCACGGGTCGTGGGCGGGATAGGACTCGTACACCGGATCCTGGCCCACACGCTCGCACCAGTGGAGGTATGCGGTGGTGGAGAGCCGGGTGTACGTGTCGGTGGTGGTGCCGGTGAGCAGGCCGATCCGGCGGGCCCCGGCGGCGGCGAGGTGGTCGAGGAGGTCGAGCACGGCGGCCCGGTGGTCGTTGTCCACCCACGCGGTGACCGGCAGGGTGCCGGCGGGGCGGCCGTCCGAGACGACGGGCAGCCCCTGGCGGACGAGTTCGGTGACGACCGGGTCCTGGTCGGAGGGGTCGATGACGACGGTGCCGTCGAGGGCGACGTTCGACCAGACGTCGTGGCGTGAGGTGGCGGGAAGGATGACAAGGGCGTAGCCACGGGCGAGCGCGGCGGACGTGGCCGCTCTGGCCATCTCGGCGAAGTAGGCGAATTCGGTGAAGGTGAAAGGTTCATCCCCGTACGTCGTCACGGTCAGGCCGATGAGGCCGGACTTGCCGGTACGGAGGGTTCGGGCCGCGGCGGACGGGCGGTAGCCCAGGCGCTCGGCGACCTCGCGGACATGGCGGCGGGTGGCGTCCGGGAGCCGTCCCTTGCCGTTGAGCGCGTCGGAGACGGTCGTGATGGAGACCCCGGCGGCGGCGGCCACATCCCGGATTCCCGCTCGTCCCTGCCGGCCGCCGCGCCGGGGTGTCTCCGTCCGGCTCACCTGGTGCTTCCCTGCTGCTGTCATGGCGAGCCGATAGTAGGGCTCGGGCAGGCGGTTGGGCCGGTCGCATATTCACGCATTGACAGGCACGTTTCTGCATGATCATTTGATGCCAAATGCCTTGCAAAGCAAGGATGTTGATGGAGTCGACGGCAGTGTGTGATGCGTCGATGAGGATGGGCCTACCAAATGGCCGATGTTTCGAAGAGGTCTCAACTCACCTCTTCGGGGGATGCGCGCTACGGAGTGAGCCACCGGCGCACGCCGGGATGAGGGACGCTCCCCCCATTCCCGGCCCACCGGACGATTCCTTCGCTCGCCCATTCGCACCGGCGCGCAATCCTCATAAGGTGAGCAGTATTGATGTGTACGACGGTCGAGGAGGACCTGCGGTGAGCGAGACGAGCCCCAAGCTGCGTGCCGAACTGGACGGTGTCCCCGCCTATGTGCCGGGCAGGCCGGCGGCGGCCGACGGGCCGCTCGCGTTCAAGCTGTCCTCCAACGAGAACCCGTATCCGCCGCTGCCCGGCGTGATGGAGTCGGCCCTGGCCGCGGCCGCGAACTTCAACCGCTACCCGGACATGGCCTGCACCGGTCTGATGAACGAGCTGGCCGACCGGTTCGGCGTGCCCGTCTCGCACCTCGCCACCGGAACCGGCTCCGTCGGGGTGGCGCAGCAGCTGCTCCAGGCCACGTCGGGCCCGGGCGACGAGGTCATCTACGCCTGGCGCTCCTTCGAGGCGTACCCGATCATCACCCAGGTCAGCGGCGCGACCTCGGTGAAGGTGCCGCTGACCGACGGCGAGGTGCACGACCTCGACGCGATGGCGGACGCGATCACGGACCGTACCCGGATGATCTTCGTCTGCAACCCGAACAACCCGACCGGGACGGTGGTGCGCAGGGCCGAGCTGGAGCGGTTCCTGGACCGGGTGCCGGGCGATGTGCTCGTGGTGCTGGACGAGGCGTACAAGGAGTTCATCCGCGATGTCGAGGTGCCGGACGGCATCGAGATCTACCGGGACCGGCCCAATGTGGCGGTGCTGCGGACGTTCTCCAAGGCCTACGGTCTGGCCGGTCTGCGGGTCGGATTCGCAGTGGCCCACGAGCCGGTGGCGGCCGCACTGCGCAAGACGGCGGTGCCGTTCGGGGTCAGTCAGCTGGCACAGGATGCGGCGGTCGCCTCGCTGCGTGCCGAGGACGAACTGCTCGGCCGGGTCGGATCCCTGGTCTGCGAGCGCATCCGGGTGCACAAGGCTCTGGTGAGCCAGGGCTGGACCGTTCCGGAGTCGCAGGCCAACTTCGTCTGGCTGCGGCTCGGCGACCGCACGCTGGACTTCGCCGGGGCGTGCGAGCGGGCCGGAGTCGTGGTCAGGCCGTTCGCGGGCGAGGGCGTGCGGGTGTCGATCGGCGAGGACGAAGCGAACGACGTGTTCCTGAGGGTGGCGGACGCGTACCGCAAGGAGCTGTAACCGAAGTCCCGCTTGCGCGTACGGCGCGAGCCTCGTGCGTGCAGCGGTGGGTGTACATGCCGCGGCCGGGCTCGCGCTTGCCGCGACCAGTCGTGGCGCGGCGTGTACGCGTGCACCGGAAGGCCCCGTACCTCTCGTTCGTCGAGGTGCGGGGCCTTCGCGTGGGAGCGTCCCGATAGGGGGACCCCCCTCGAACACCCCGAAAGTCCGTGCGCCATAATGCTTGTGAATGTGAACGCGTTCACAAGCGCGTCCTGTTCCTCCCGTGATCGGTCGGTTTGCAGTGCACACTTCCGCTCACTACGGCGACGTAAGGAGAAGACGACGTGGAGCTAGCTCTGGCGCCCGAGACCTTGGCGCGATGGCAGTTCGGAATCACCACCGTCTACCACTTCCTCTTCGTTCCCCTGACGATCTCTCTCGCCGCGCTCACCGCCGGCCTGCAGACCGCCTGGGTGCGGACCGAGAATGAGAAGTACCTCAGGGCCACCAAGTTCTGGGGCAAGCTCTTCCTGATCAACATCGCCATGGGTGTCGTCACCGGCATCGTGCAGGAGTTCCAGTTCGGCATGAACTGGTCCGACTACTCGCGCTTCGTCGGCGACGTCTTCGGCGCCCCGCTGGCCTTCGAGGCGCTGATCGCCTTCTTCTTCGAGTCCACCTTCATCGGGCTGTGGATCTTCGGCTGGGACAAGCTGCCGAAGAAGATCCACCTCGCCTGCATCTGGATGGTCTCCATCGGGACGATCCTCTCCGCGTACTTCATCCTCGCGGCGAACTCCTGGATGCAGCACCCGGTCGGCTACCGGATCAACAAGGAACGAGGCCGGGCCGAGCTCACCGACTTCTGGCATGTGCTCACCCAGAACACCGCGCTCACCCAGTTCTTCCACACCATCACGGCGGCCTTCCTGGTCGGCGGCGCGTTCATGGTCGGCATCGCCGCCTTCCACCTGGCGCGCAAGCAGCACATCCCGGTGATGCGCACCTCGCTGCGGCTCGGACTGATCACCGTCGTGATCGCCGGACTCCTCACCGCCGTCAGCGGCGACCTGCTCGGCAAGGTCATGTTCAAGCAGCAGCCGATGAAGATGGCCGCCGCCGAGGCTCTCTGGGAGGGGCAGAACTCGGCACCCTTCTCGATCTTCGCGGTCGGCGATGTGGCCAAGGGGCACAACACCGTGGAGATCTCCGTCCCGGGGATACTGTCGTTCCTCGCGGACGACAACTTCCACTCGTACATCCCCGGCATCAACGACATCAACAAGGCCGAGCAGGAGAGGTTCGGACCCGGCGACTACCGGCCCAACATCCCGGTCGCCTTCTGGAGCTTCCGCTGGATGATCGGCTTCGGCATGGCGTCCTTCGGTCTCGGACTGCTCGGACTGTGGCTGACACGGAAGAAGTTCATGCTGCGACCGGGGCTGCGGACCGGTGAGGACGAGGTGCCGCATCTGGTCCTCTTCAAGAGCAAGGCACTCAGCCCGAAACTCACCAAGCTCTACTGGATCGTCGCCCTCTGGACGCTGCTCTTCCCGCTGATCGCCAACTCCTGGGGCTGGATCTTCACCGAGACGGGCCGCCAGCCCTGGGTCGTCTTCGGGGTTCTGCAGACCCGAGACGCCGTCTCCCCCGGCGTCTCGCAGGGCGAGGTGCTCACCTCGATGATCCTCTTCACCCTGCTCTACGCGGCGCTCGCTGTGATCGAGGTCAAACTGCTCACGAAGTACATCAAGGCCGGGCCGCCAGAACTCACGGAGTCCGACCTCAACCCGCCCACCAAGATCGGCGGCGACGACCATGACGACGCCGACCGGCCGATGGCCTTCTCCTACTGAGAGCAGAGGAGCGGAGAGATGGAACTCCACGACGTCTGGTTCGTCCTCATCGCCGTCCTCTGGACCGGCTACTTCTTCCTGGAGGGATTCGACTTCGGGATCGGTGTCCTCACCAAGCTGCTGGCCCGTGACCGCCAGGAACGGCGGGTCCTGATCAATACGATCGGGCCCGTCTGGGACGGCAATGAGGTATGGCTGCTCACCGCGGGCGGCGCTACCTTCGCCGCCTTCCCGGAGTGGTACGCCACGCTGTTCTCCGGCTTCTACCTGCCGCTGCTGATCATCCTGCTCTGCCTGATCGTGCGCGGTGTCGCCTTCGAGTACCGGGCGAAGCGGCCCGAGGAGAAGTGGCAGACCAACTGGGAACACGCGATCTTCTGGACTTCGCTGATCCCGGCCCTGCTCTGGGGCGTGGCCTTCGGGAACATCGTGCGCGGCGTGAAGATCGATGCCGACATGGAGTACGTGGGCAACTTCGCGGACCTGCTCAACCCGTACGCGATCCTCGGCGGTCTGGTCACGCTCTTCCTGTTCACCTTCCACGGTGCGGTGTTCGCCGCACTCAAGACGGTCGGGGACATCCGGGAACGGGCGCGGGGCATGGCGCTCAAGCTGGGTCTGGTCACCGCGGTGCTCGCGCTCGGTTTCCTGATCTGGACCCAGGTCGACAACGGCGACGGCGAGAGCCTTGTCGCGATGATCATCGCTGTGCTGGCGCTGGTCGGAGCGATCGGTGCCATAGCGGTGGGACGTGAGGGCTGGTCGTTCGCGCTCTCCGGAGTGACCATCACCGCTGCGGTCGCGATGCTCTTCCTGACGCTCTTCCCGAACGTCATGCCGTCCTCGCTGAACGACGCCTGGAACCTCACGGTCACCAACGCCTCGTCCAGTCCGTACACGCTGAAGATCATGACCTGGTGCGCTGGGATCGCCACCCCCGTGGTGATGCTGTACCAGGGATGGACGTACTGGGTGTTCCGCAAGCGGATCGGCACGCAGCACATCGCCGAAGCGCACTGACGCACCCGGGCCTCTCTTTCGGGCGGGCGAAGGGCCCCGTCCCTTCGCCCGCCCCGGTCCACCGAACGAGCTCTCTGGGGGCTGTTTCACGTGAAACCGATCGACCCGCGTCTGCTCCGTTACGCCCGCGCCACCCGGCTCTTCCTGGCGGCCGTGGTGGCACTCGGAGTGGTCGGGGCTGCGCTGGTCATCACCCAGGCCATGCTCATCGCCGACGTGGTGGTGGGCGGGTTCGAGGACGGGCTCACCGTTCCCGGGCTGCGCACCCCGCTGATCCTGCTCGTGGCGGTCGCGCTCGGCCGCGGGCTGGTCTCCTGGCTGACCGAGCTGGCCGCGTACCGGGCCAGTGCGGCGGTCAAGTCCGAGCTCCGCGGCCGGCTGCTCGACCGGGCGGCGGCGCTCGGGCCGGACTGGCTGAGCGGCCAGCGCACCGGTTCACTGGTGGCGCTCGCCACCCGTGGTGTCGACGCGCTGGACGACTACTTCGCGCGCTATCTGCCGCAGCTCGGACTCGCGGTGGTCGTTCCGGTGGCAGTCCTCGCCAGGATCGTCACCGAGGACTGGGTATCGGCAGCGATCATCGTGGTCACGCTGCCGCTCATCCCGCTCTTCATGATTCTGATCGGCTGGGCCACCCAGTCCCGGATGGACCGCCAGTGGCAGCTGCTCTCGCGGCTCTCCGGACACTTTCTCGACGTGGTCGCCGGACTGCCGACGCTGAAGGTCTTCGGCCGCGCCAAGGCCCAGGCCGAGTCCATCCGCACCATCACCTCGCAGTACCGCAGGGCCACCCTGCGGACCCTGCGGATCGCCTTTCTGTCGTCCTTCGCCCTGGAGCTCCTCGCCACCCTTTCGGTGGCACTGGTCGCCGTCACCATCGGCATGCGGCTCGTGCACGGTGAACTCGACCTCTACACCGGCCTGGTGGTGCTGATCCTCGCGCCCGAGGCCTATCTGCCGATCCGGCAGGTCGGGGCGCAGTACCACGCGGCAGCCGAGGGGCTTGCGGCCGCGGAGGAGATCTTCGCGATTCTGGAGACCGAGCCGCAGGCGGGCGGTACGGCGGACGTCCCGCCGTCGCTGCGGCTGGAGCTGGAGGGGGTGACCGTCCGGCACGAGGGCCGTGCCGAACCTTCGCTGGACGGGGCCTCGCTGGTGGTGGACGAGGGGGAGACCGTCGCCCTGGTCGGCCCGAGTGGTGTCGGGAAGTCCACGCTGCTCAATGTGGTGCTGGGGTTCGCGGCGCCCGACGAGGGACGGATACGGGTCGGCGGCGTCGATCTGGCGACGCTCGCGCCCGAGCGCTGGCGGGAACGGATCGCCTGGGTGCCGCAGCGCCCACAGCTCTTCGCGGGCACGATCGCGGAGAACGTACGGCTGGCCCGGCCGGACGCGGACGACAGCGCGGTGACGGCGGCGCTGCGGGACGCGGGGGCGTACGACTTCGTGGCGGAACTGCCCGACGGCGCGCAGACGCTCCTCGGCGAGGACGGCGCGGGACTCTCCGCCGGTCAGCGGCAGCGGCTCGCCCTTGCGCGGGCGTTCCTCGCCGACCGGCCGCTCCTGCTGCTCGACGAGCCGACCGCGAGCCTGGACGGCGAGACGGAGGCGGGGATCGTCGAGGCGGTACGGAGGCTGGCGGCGGGGCGGACCGTGCTGCTGGTCGTGCACCGTCCGGCGCTGCTCTCGATCGCCGACCGGGTGGTGGAGCTGGAACCCGGTGCGGCACCGGAACGGCAGTGGGCAACGGCGCCGGACGAGGGGGCGGCCGTGGTGCCCCGTCAGGCGCGCACGGACGGCTCCGGGAACCGGGACACGTACGGAGCCGGGCAGGAGTCCGAGGTGCTGCGGGAGACCGCAGCCCGGTCCGGGCAGGTACTCGCCCGGGTCCGGGAGGCCGCAGGGGCACAGCGCGGACAACTGGCGCTCGCACTGCTGCTGAGCAGCCTCGCTCTGGCGTCGGCCGTCGGACTCATGGCCGTCTCCGGCTGGCTGATCTCCCGCGCCTCCGAACAGCCCCCGGTGCTCTATCTGATGGTCGCCGTGACAGCGACCCGCGCCTTCGGGCTCGGGCGCGCCGTCTTCCGCTACGCCGAGCGTCTCGTCTCGCACGACGCTGTGCTGAAGATGCTCGCCGAGCTGCGCGTCGCCGTGTACCGCGGACTGGAACGCATCGCGCCGGCCGGACTGGGCCGGACGCGGCGAGGGGATCTGCTGTCCCGGCTCGTCGCCGATGTGGACGCGCTGCAGGACTACTGGCTGCGGTGGCTGCTGCCTGCCGGAACCGCGGTCGTGGTGGGAGCTGCGGCAGCCGGGTTCACCGGCTGGCTGCTGCCCCAGGCGGGTGTCGTGCTCGCTCTCGGACTGCTGCTGGCCGGGGTCGGGGTGCCGCTCGTGAGTGGCGCCTGTGCCCGTCGCGCGGAACGCCAACTGGCGCCCGCGCGGGCCGATCTGGCCACCCGGATCACCGATCTGCTCGGCGGGACCGCCGAACTGACCGTCGCGGGCGCGCTGCCCGCGCGCAAGGAGAGGACGCGGGAGGCCGACACCGTCCTGACCCGGATCGCATCACGCGCGGCGACGGCCACCGCACTCGGCGGCGGCCTCTCCGCCCTTATCTGCGGCCTCACCGTCGTCGCCGCCGCACTCGTCGCTCTCCCGGCTGTTCACGACGGACGGCTGGAGGGTGTGGAACTCGCGGTGGTGGTGCTCACCCCGCTTGCCGCCTTCGAGGCCGTCACCGGGCTGCCACTCGCCGTGCAGTACCGGCAGCGGGTCAAGCGGAGCGCGGAGCGGGTGTACGAGGTGCTGGACGCCCCGGTGCCGGTGCACGAGCCCCTGACCCCGGCCGAAGCCCCCGCGACACCTTTCCCGCTGGAGGTACGGGGGGTGGCGGCCCGCCATGCGGGAGCGTCGCGGGACGCCCTGGACTCCGTCGACCTGACGCTGACCGCAGGCCGGCGCATTGCGGTCGTCGGCCCCTCGGGCTCCGGGAAGACCACCCTCGCGCAGGTCCTGCTCCGCTTCCTGGACGCGCGGGCGGGGACGTACCGGATCGGTGGTGTGGAGGCCTCGGCGCTGGACGGGGACACCGTCCGGCGGTTCGTCGGGCTCTGTGCCCAGGACGCGCATGTCTTCGACAGCTCCATCCGGGAGAACCTGCGGCTGGCCCGTACCGTCGCAACGGACGACGAGCTGCGGGCCGCCCTCGCCCGGGCACGGCTGCTCGACTGGGCAGAAGCGCTGCCCGACGGGCTCGACACCCTCGTCGGCGAGCACGGGGCGCGTCTCTCCGGCGGCCAGCGCCAGCGGCTCGCGCTGGCCCGGGCGCTCCTCGCCGACTTTCCCGTGCTCGTTCTGGACGAGCCCGCAGAGCATCTCGACCTGGCGACGGCGGACGCCCTGACCGCAGATCTGCTGGTCGCGACCGAGGGACGTACGACAGTCCTGATCACCCATCGACTGGCGGGGCTCGAAGCGGTCGACGAGGTATTGGTGATGGACGCAGGCAGGATCGTGCAGCGTGGTCCGTATGCCGCTCTCGCGGCGACGGACGGCCCGCTGCGCCGGATGCTGGAGCGCGAACGGGAGACCGTGCGGGAGGCGGATCGAGTGCCGGACGGTGCCGCGCGGGCGTAGCAGGAGGGCGGCGGCTGCCGGATCGATTCGCAGGACCCACCGGTCCACTTTCCTCCCCATATAGGACTAACTAGGCTCTGGGTATGGCAGAGCAGGACCCGAAGGACTCACTCGAAGCCGCAACGCAGGCGACCCGCGGTCTGCAGGGCCTGTCCACCGAGCTCACCGCCCGCGTCCCGCAACTGCTGGAAGCGATGCGATCCGTCGGCACCGGGCTCGATCTGCACTCCACCCTCGATCGGATCTGCGAGACCGCCGCCGAGCTCACTCACGCCGATTACGCCGCCATCGGCGTCGCCGACGAGGGGGGCAAGGGGCTCTCCGACTTCCTCACACACGGGGTGTCGACAGAGGTGGAAGCCGCCATCGGGCACCGGCCCGACGGGCACCGGGGGCTTCTCGGTGCACTGCTCCACGACCCGGCCCCTGTGAAGCTCGCCGATCTGACGGCCGATCCGAGGTTCGCCGGATTTCCGCCGGGCCATCCCCCGATGCGGACCTTCCTCGGCGTCCCGATCCGGGTGCAGGGCGAGATTTTCGGCAATCTCTATCTGGCCGAGAAGGACGGCGGGGGCGAGTTCACCGACTACGACCTGCACATGGTTCGGGTGCTCGCCACGGAGGCCGGGATCGCCATCGGCAACGCCCGGCTGTACGAGGCGGCACGCCAGCGCGAGCGGTGGATCGACGGATCGGTGGCCGTGACCACCGCGCTGCTCTCCGGCGGGGACGCCGACGATGCCCTCGCCGTCGTCGCCGAGCAGGCTCGCCATCTCGCTGCCTCCGCCGCGGGGATCGTGCTTCTTCCGGCCGAGGGGGGCGGGCTGGAGGTCGTCGCCGTCTCCGCCGACGAGCCGTCCGCCCCGCTCGGGGTGATCATCGGCCCGGAGAGCCCGGTGGTGGCGAAGCTGCTGGCCGGCGAGGCGGTCTTCACGGACGACTCGGCCACCGACTTCCGCATGGTCACCGGTCTTGCCCACCGGTTCGGCCCGAGCATGCTGCTGCCGCTGCACAGCGGCGGACGGGTGCTCGGCGCACTCGCCACCCCGCGGGCCCGGGGCGACCGGCCGTTCACCGAGACCGAACGGACCCTGGCCACACAGTTCGCCTCGCAGGCCGCACTCGCGCTGATGATGGCCGAGGCGCAGCGGGACCGGGAGCGGCTCGCAGTGTATGAGGACCGTGACCGGATCGCCCGTGACCTGCACGATCTCGTCATCCAGCGGCTGTTCGCCACCGGGATGATGCTGGAGAGCGCCCAGCGCCGGTCGGCGGTGCCCGAGGTGCAGACCGGTGTCGGCCGGGCGGTCGACGAACTGGACGTGACCATTCAGGAGATCCGTACCGCGATCTTCGCGCTGCAGCAGGAACCCGCCGAAGCACCGTCCGGGCTGCGCATCCGCGTCCTGCGCGAGATCAACATGGCGGCCGTCCCGCTCGGCTTCAAGCCCGCGCACCGCTTCCTCGGCCCGGTCGACTCACTGGTCGGCGAACTGACCGGCAAGAACCTGATCGCGGCGTTGCGGGAGGCGCTGTCGAACGCCTTCCGGCATGCCGGGGCGTCCCGCATCGACGTGGTGGTCGATGCGACTGTCACGCTGCCCGACGGACGCGACGCGGTACGTCTGTCGGTCGCCGACGACGGGGTGGGCATCCCGGAGGGCGGCCGGCGCAGCGGGCTGCGGAACCTGGCGCGCCGGGCGGAATCGCTGGGTGGGGCGAGCTGGTTCGGGCCGGGAATCGCTGAGGACGGGGGCGGCACGACGGTGGTGTGGGAGGCACCGCTGTGACGGCCGTCTTTCGGCGGTTCGGGCGGGCCTCGGGGTGAACGGCGTCTCAGCCTTCGCTACGGTGCCTCCGGCGCTCGGCCACGAGCTGCTCGATGACGACCGCGACACCGTCCTCGTTGTTGGTGACGGTCCGGCCGGAGGCGGCGGCCAGCGCTGCGGGGTGGGCGTTGCCCATCGCGTACGAGGTGCCCGCCCAGCTCAGCATCTCCACGTCATTCGGCATGTCCCCGAAGGCGACGACCTCGGCGGGCGAGATGCCGCGTTCGGCGCAGCAGAGCGCCAGCGTGCTGGCCTTGGAGACGCCGGGACCGCTGACTTCCAGCAGGGCCGTGGGGCTGGACCGGGTGAAGGACGCTCGGTCACCGGCTGCGGTGTGAGCCACTTCGAGGAATTCGTCCGGTGCCAGTTCCGCGTGGTGCGCGAGGAGCTTCAGCACGGGGGCGCCTGAGCCCCGCACCTCTTCGTGGAGCAGCTTCTCGGCGATGGCGACGGTGGCACCCGGGTCGAGGTGGAACGGCGGGTAGGACGGTTCGTAGTGGATGCCGGTGGTCAGCTCGACGGCGAACGAGGTGCCGGGGGCGGCCACACGCAGGGTGTGGACGACAGCGAGGGCGACGTCGCGATCCAGCGGCCGGACCTGGACCAGCTCGCCGCCCGCGTGCAGATCGGCGACCGCGGCGCCGTTCGCGCAGATCGCCAGACCATGGCCGTGGACATGGTCGCTGACGACATCCATCCAGCGGGCCGGCCGGCCGGTGACGAAGAAGACCTCGATCCCGGCCTCCTCGGCTGCGGCGAGCGCCGCGATTGTGCGGTCCGAGACGGTTTTGTCGTCGCGCAGCAGAGTGCCGTCCAGATCGGTTGCAATCAGCCGGGGAACGGCAGGCAGAGGCGAATCGATAGCTGAGGTCACCCAGCCATTCTCGCGTACGGGAGCGCACGGGTGTGCGGAGGGGCGCGCATTTGAGGATGCGCGCCCCTGAGCTGGGGAACATGCCTAAGGCATATGCCAGAGGATCCGACGAGCCGCTGCCGCGCTGTCGGTGGCGGGTGTGCAGCCAGTGGGCGCGGCGGGCGGCAGGTGCGGGTCAGCCGAGCTGGGACAGGCCCTCCGTGGCGATCCGCTCGAAGACCTTTTCGTCCGCCGCGAAGTCGGAGTCCGCGATCGGCGTGTGGATGACGATCTCCGTGAAGCCCAGCTCGAAGTGGGTGCCCGCGAAGTCCACGAACGCGTCGAAGGACTCCAGCGGGCGGTCCGGGGTGAAGCCGGTGAGCAGGATCTTGTCCAGCTCGGCCACATCCCGGCCGACGGCCTCGCAGGCCGTGCCGAGCTTGGTGATCTGCCCGCGGATGGCCTCCACGGACTGCTCCGGGGTGCCCGTCTCGAACAGCTTGGGGTCCCCGGTGGTGACCCATGCCTGGCCGTACTGTGCGGCGAGCTTCAGCCCGCGCGGCCCGGTGGCGGCCACCGCGAAGGGCAGCCGCGGCCGCTGTACACAGCCGGGGATGTTCCGCGCCTCGTTCGCCACGTAGAGCTCGCCCTCGTGCGTGACCGACGGCTCCCGCAGCAACCGGTCGAGCAGTGGCACGAACTCGGCGAAGTGATCCGCCCGTTCGCGCGGGGTCCACGGCTCTTCGTCGCTCCTGCGCAGCGTCGTGGCGTCGAAACCGTTGCCGCCTGCGCCGATGCCGAGGGTGATACGTCCGTCGGAGACATCGTCCAGCGTGATGAGGTCCTTGGCCAAGGTCACCGGGTGCCGGAAGTTGGGGGACGTGACAAGCGTGCCCAGACGCAGCCGCTCGGTGACGGCGGCCGCGGCGGTCAGGGTCGGAACCGCACCGAACCACGGTCCGTCGCGGAAGGTCCGCCAGGCCAGATGGTCATACGTGTACGCGGCGTGGAACCCCAGCTCCTCGGCGCGCTGCCAGACCTTCCGGCCGTCGCTCCAGCGGTGGATCGGCAGAATTACAGTGCTCAGACGCATACCTACGACCATACGGTGGACGTGCTGCGGACAAAAAAGCCCATGACAGCCCCTAACGACGGACGCTGCGGCTGAGCCAGGGCGACAGAGTTCCGCGCGGCACGAGCTCCTTGTAGGCCTCGTCGCCGGGCAGCGGCACAACCAGCCACCAGCCGGGCGGGAAGACCTTGCCCTTCACATGGGCCATCCCGGTGTGGACCGACCGCAGGAAGGCGGGCACGGAGTCGCGCGGGACGTCGGGGAACTCGATGCCGTCGACAGTGATCTTCGCGTCGTCCTCAGGGAAGACCTGAATGGTGACGGCCGGGGAGCCGCTCAGCTCGACGAAGGCCTCGTGCGGCAGCGAGCCGTCCGGATCGATGACCGAGAAGGCGCCGGCGGAAGTACGCCGGGAGACCTGGTCGGCGCCGATGTCATCGGTGGTCCGCACCTCCAGATCGAATGCGCGGGCGACCTCGCGGATCGCTACGACTACGGCTTCGGTGCTGGCGAAGTGCGGATGGTCCATGCTCACGATCATGCCGCGTGCCACCGGTCGGTGCACTGGGTCGGTGTGGTGGGCGGCGGTGGGATCGGACCCCGGTCGGTTCCGTTCGGGTTCAGCCGGGGAAGCGCAGGAACTCCGGCGGTACCGCCTCCGTGAGCCAGACCCCGTTCGCGCTGACGTAGAAGACGTGACCCGCTCGGTGCATCGCGGCCGCGTCCACGGAGAGGACGACAGGTCGGCCGCGCCGGGCACCGACATGGGTCGCCGTCTCACGGTCGGGCGAGAGGTGGACGTGGCGTCGGTTCATGGGGCGTAGCCCCTCGGCACGGATCGCGTCCAGGGCGTGGCCCACCGTGCCGTGGTAGAGGTACGCGGGCGGCTCGACCGGCGGCAGATCGAGGTCCACCGGGACGGTGTGGCCCTGACTCGCACGGATGCGGTCGCCTTCGATGGCGTAGCGCTGTTTGTCGTTGACCGCGACGACGTGATCGAGCTCGGCCCGGGTGATGGGGAAGTTGTGCCGGGCCGTGGCGCGGAGCAGCTCGTCGATCGGCACCCAGCCGTTCGCATCGAGAGCGATGCCGATCCGCTCGGGGTGATGCCGCAGGTGTTTCGAAAGGTACTTGGACACCTTGACGGTGCGTCTTTCGTCCATCCCGCAAGAGTGCCCGTGACGATCTCGTCGGCGCATCCGGATTTGCTCAGGATTCACACCGGCGATTTTCGTCCACAGGTTTGATCCACAGTCAACTTGAGTTATCCACAGGGGATTTGGCGATTCTGTGGACAAGTGACTGTGAAATCAATCCATTTGGTCAACTTGGCTGATTTTGAAGTGTGATGTGGCAAGTGCATCCAATGTCCGTGCCTGGACTTCGCGTTCGGTGGCCGCCATGACGAAGGCCGCGACGTTCTGTGGCCCAACGAGCTGTTCGACAGCCCGGATTGTGTCCGGTTCCAGCAGTACGGGACGGGATTCGCCCGCAGCCGGGGCCGGACCGAGCGGTGTGTCCGCACCGAGGTGATGCTGGAGGTGACGGGTCGCGAACGTCCGCATGGCGCGCGCCAGTTCCGCATCGACTGTCTGCTGGGCGAGCGGGCGGAGTCGCCGCACGAGCTCGGCGGCCTCGGCCGCATCCGCGTCCGTCGGCGGACGATGACCGAGGTAGCGCGCGAACACATGCTCCGTGGTGAACTCCAGGAACCGGCAAGCGATGTGTTCGACCTGGCCGCGAAGTTCCCTAAGATGACCGGAGATTGCGGTCAGCGGTACGCCGGCTCCATGCAACTCGACTGCTACCGAAAGCTCTTGTGGACTCGGCACCAGAAATTCGTCGGGCCGTCCCGGGATCGGCTCGAGCACACCGAGCTCGACCGCCTCGGCGACCGCCTGGTCGTCCTGCACACCTCCGAACTTCCCGTGCAGCTCGTCCCGGGTGATCCGGTCGGCCTGTTCGTCCGTCCAGGGCCCGTGCACCTCGGCGACGAGCCCGAGCACCCCGCCGAGACCGCGGCCCGCGTCCCACGCCTCCAGCAGTTCCTTGATGCTGGCCAGCGTGTAACCGCGGTCCAGCAGGTCGGCGATCTGCCGGAGCCGGGCGAGATGCGTGTCCCCGTACACATTGGCCCGGCCGCGTCGCTCCGGTGTCGGCAGCAGTCCCCGGTCCTGGTAGGCCCGGATCGTGCGGACCGTGGCGCCGCTTGCATGCGCCAGGTCCTCGATCCGGTACTCGGCGGCAGACCGGCTCGTCACCGCCGATGTTCCCTTCCCGGTCACAGCGGCGGCTTCAGCCGGGCGATCCCGCGCAGCGCGCCGGGGCCGAACCTGGACAGGAACCGGGCGGCGCGGGCCTCCGGTGTCACCGGCACCACGGCCCGGTTGTGCACCACGGCCTCGACGATCGCGTCGGCGACCTTCTCCGGAGGGTAGTTGCGCAGCCCGTACAGCCGGCTGGTCCGCTTCTGCAGCCGTTTCTCCTCGGCGGCGTCGGCCCCGGCGAAGCGTGTCGTCGCAGTGATGTTGGTGTTCACGATGCCGGGGCAGATCGCGCTGACCCCGATCGAGCGCTCGGCCAGTTCGGCCCGCAGGCACTCGCTGAGCATCAGCACGGCCGCCTTGGAGGTGCTGTACGCGGGCAGCGCCCGGGACGGCTGATACGCGGCGGCGGATGCGGTGTTGACGATGTGGCCGCCCTGGCCACGCTCGGCCATCTGCTTGCCGAAGAGCCGGCAGCCGTGGATGACTCCCCACAGATTGACGTCGAGGACGTTCTTCCATTCCTCGCTCGTGGTCTCCAGGAAGGAGCCCGACAGTCCGATCCCGGCGTTGTTGACCAGGACGTCGACGATGCCGTACTCGGCGGCGACCTTCTCGGCGAGCTTCTCCATCGCCTGTTCGTCGCTGACGTCGACCGCCTCGCCCCAGGCCGCGGGGGAGCCGATCAGACGGGCCATCTCGGCCGTTCTGGCCGCCCCTTCCGCGTCCCGGTCCACGGCCACCACCCGGGCGCCGGCCTCGGCGAAGGCGAACGCGGTGGCCCGTCCGATACCGCCGGCCGCGCCCGTCACCAGCACCAGCTGCCCGCCGAACCGGTCCGCGTGCGCCCCGGTCGGTGCGGGGTCGGGGAGCGGCCGCCCGTCCACCTGGGCCGACTCGATGCCGGCCACGAACTCGCTGATCCAGGAAGCCAGCTGGTCCGGCCGGGTGCGTGGTACCCAGTGCTTGGCCGGCAGGGTGCGCCGCACCAATTGCGGTGCCCACAGCTCCAGTTGGTCGTAGAGACGCTCCGAAAGGAAGATGTCACCGGTCGGTGTGATCAGCTGGACCGGCACATGTGCGAAAGCGTCTTCACGCGGCCTGCGCAGCCGGGCACGGACGTTGTCGCGGTAGAGCCAGGCGCCGTGCGCCGCGTCGTTCGGCAGGGACGGTGTCGGGTAGTCGCCCGCGGGCACGCTCTCCAGCCGCTGCAGTATCCGGGGCCACCGCTTGCCGAGCGGACCGCGCCAGGCAAGCTCCGGCAGCACCGGAGTGTGCAGCATGTACACGTACCAGGACTTGGCGCCCTGGCCGAGCAGCTGGCCGACCCGGCGCGGGGTGGGCCGGGACATCCGCTGCTTGATCCAGTGCCCGAAGTGGTCCAGGGAGGGACCCGACATCGAAGTGAAGGAAGCGATCCGGCCCTCGGTGCGCTTGACCGTCGCGAACTCCCACGACTGGACCGAACCCCAGTCGTGCCCGACCAGATGCACCGCCCGGTCCGGGCTCACCGCATCGGCCACGGCCAGGAAGTCGTCGGTCAGCTTCTCCAGCGTGAACCCGCCGCGCAGCGGCGTCGGAGCCGTCGACCGGCCGTGTCCGCGTACGTCGTACAGCACGACATGCCACTGCTCGGCCAGCTGTTCCGCGACCTCCGTCCAGACTTCCTTGCTGTCCGGGTATCCGTGCACGAGCACGACCGTGGGACGCGTCTCGTCGCCCAGTTCGGCAACGCACAACTCGATCCCGCCGGTGCTTACCCGGCGTTCGCGGATCCCCGGCACATCCTGAAGACTCACGCCGCCACCCTCTCCTCGGCCCAGCGCCGCACATGCGGCAGATCGTCGTCCAGCCAGAAGGCGCTCTGTTCGGGGTCCTTGGAGTCGGTGACGACCAGGATTTCTTCGAACTTGGCGCCTGTGCCACGGAATCCGAGATGGGGCTCGACCGCCCACAGCCCCGGCTGCGGCGGATGGTCGGAGAAGCTGTACGGACTCCACAGCGGCGACCAGCCGTCCCGGTGCCCGTGCAGTGCATCGCTGACCAGCCCCTTGAGCGACTGCGTACCGAACCCGAAGACACGCGGGGACCAACGGCGTTCGGCGACGCGGTCGATCTTGTGAGCGATGACTCCGAAGGGGTACGCGCGATGTCTGTTGGCGTACCCCTGCCTGATCATCAGGCGCTCGACGTCCTCATAGATCTCGCGCAACGAACGCCGCTCGCGCACCTCGCGCAGAATCAGCGCGCGGTGGGCCTCCAGATCGGCGAGGAGCTTGTCGTGCAGCGGGTTGAGCCCGAGACAGCCGGAATATCCGATGTCCGCCGTGAACCCCTTGTACACCGGAGCCATGTCGAGGATGAACGGCATCCCCGGCTCCAGCTTCCGGTTGGTCGGGAAGAACTGCAGCGGCACCTTGAAACCGGCGAACGCCGTACGGTCCCCGAACCAGGCGAACGGGAGATGGAACCAGTCCCGCACCCCGCGCTCGCGCAGCCACTCCCGCTGCATCCGGGCCGCCTCGCGCTCCGTCACGCCCGGTTCGAGCCGGGCGGCGACCGCCTCCGCGCATGCGTACGCGAGGCGCTGCACCTCTCTGAACCCCTGGAGTTCCGGGGCCGTTGCGTCCTTCACCGGTGATGCCATGCCACCGTCCGTCCCATGCCGTGTGCGGTACGTGCTCGTAACGTGACATTGATGAATGTGACAATGCTCGGCGGCTACGTCAAGGGGCGTGCGCAGACCTGTGGACAACTCCATGAGCACCCCGCACCGGCCCGCCTCCGGCCCCACCCCTTGCTTTCGTCCTTCTGCCCTCCGTCGTCCTCCTTGCTTTCGTCGCGCTCCGCCGTCCTCCTTCGTGGGGTCCCCCTACGGGTCCGTACGACTGGAGTCTGATGCGGATCCAGCCGCCTGGTCTGACGACCGGTGTGGCCCGCGCCACTACCTTCGAGTACGTGACTGTGATCGCAACCGAAAGCCTGAGCAAGCGGTTCCCCCGGGTGACCGCTCTTGACCGGCTCTCCCTGGACATCGGGCCCGGTGTAACCGGCCTGGTGGGTGCCAATGGAGCCGGCAAGTCCACACTGATCAAGATCCTGCTGGGTCTGTCCCCCGCCACCGAAGGCCGGGCCGCGGTGCTCGGGCTGGACGTCGCCACCAGTGGCGCCGCCATCCGGGAACGGGTCGGCTACATGCCCGAGCACGACTGCCTGCCGCCGGACGTCTCGGCCACCGAGTTCGTCGTCCACATGGCGCGGATGTCCGGGCTGCCGCCGACGGCGGCGCGCGAGCGCACCGCCGACACCCTGCGCCATGTGGGGCTGTACGAGGAGCGCTACCGCCCCATCGGCGGCTACTCGACCGGTATGAAGCAGCGTGTGAAGCTGGCTCAGGCGCTGGTCCACGACCCGCAGCTGGTCCTCCTCGACGAACCGACCAACGGGCTGGACCCGGTCGGGCGGGACGAGATGCTCGGCCTGATCCGCCGCATCCACACCGACTTCGGCATCTCGGTCCTGGTGACCTCGCACCTCCTGGGCGAGCTGGAGCGCACCTGCGACCATGTCGTCGTCATCGACGGCGGCGCGCTGCTGCGCTCCAGCTCCACCAGCGATTTCACCCAGACCACCACGACCCTCGCGGTCGAGGTCACCGACAGCGACACCCACCCGGACGGCACGGACGCACTGCGCCGGGCGCTGACGGCGGCCGGGGTCAGGCTCGTGGGCAGCGACGGCATCGAGGCCGACAGCCTGCCCGGCGCCGGTCACATCCTGCTGATCGAGGCCACCGGTGAGGAGACGTACGACATCGTCCGCGACAGCGTCGCCGGGCTCGGGCTCGGACTCGTGCGGATGGAACAGCGACGCCACCACATCGCCGAGGTCTTCCGTACCGAAGGCACCACAGAGGCCGCGGAGACAGCCCTGGCCGGCGCCGCACAGCAGAAGGGGAGCGGTCACGATGAGCACTGAGACCGGGGCCGTGACCGGGAGCGACAACACCCGGATCCACAACATCGGGTACCGCGCCTACGACGGCCCGCGCCTGGGCCGCAGCTATGCCCGCCGCTCGCTCTACTCGCAGTCCCTGCGGGGCTCCTTCGGACTGGGCCGTTCCGCCAAGTCCAAGGTGCTGCCGATGCTGCTCTTCGGTGTGATGTGCATGGTCGCGCTGATCACCGTGGCCGTCGCGATGGTCGCGCCCGACGCGACGAAGCTCATGATGAAGTACACGGACTTTGCCATCTATCTGCAGGCCGTCATCGGCCTCTTCATCGCTTCGCAGGCACCGCAGTCCGTCTCCCGGGATCTCCGCTTCAAGAGTGTCCCCCTCTACTTCTCCCGGCCCATCGAGCGGGCCGACTACGTCGTCGCCAAGTACGCCGCCATGGCATCCGCCCTGTTCATCCTCACCGTGACGCCGCTTCTGGTGATGTACGTGGGCGCCCTGCTGGCGAAGTTCGACTTCGCCGACCAGACCAAGTGGTTCGGGCAGGGGGTGGCGTCGGTGACGCTGCTGTCCGTGCTCTTCGCCGGGCTCGGTCTGGTCGTCGCCGCACTGACACCGCGCCGCGGCTTCGGGGTCGCGGCGGTGATCGCCGTGCTGACCATCTCGTACGGAGCGGTCTCCACGGTCCAGGCCATCGCCTGGGAGACGGGCTCGGCGGGCGCGGTGCAGTGGCTGGGGCTCTTCTCGCCCATCACGCTGATCGGCGGCGTCCAGACCGCGTTCCTCGGTGCCACCTCCGCCTTCCCCGGAGGGGAAGGGCCGGGCACCGGGACAGGCGTGGTGTACCTGATCGTTGTTCTCGCGCTTGTCGCCGGCTCGTACGCCGTACTGATGCGCCGCTACCGGAGGGTCGGGCTGTGACCACCATCGAGATCGACCACACCTCGCGCTGGTTCGGCAATGTGGTCGCCGTCAACGACGTCACCATGACCGTGGGCCCCGGCGTGACCGGGCTGCTCGGCCCCAACGGCGCGGGGAAGTCCACGCTGATCAACATGATGGCCGGGTTCCTTGCGCCGTCGACGGGCAAGGTCACGCTCGACGGCGCGCTGATCTGGCGCAACGAGGCCGTGTACCGGCAGATCGGCATCGTGCCGGAGCGAGAGGGGATGTACGACTTCCTCACCGGCCGCGAATTCGTCGTCGCCAATGCGGAACTGCACGGACTCGGTGATGCGGCGGCGCGAAAGGCGCTGGCCACGGTCGAGATGGAGTACGCGCAGGACCGCAAGATCTCCACGTACAGCAAGGGCATGCGCCAGCGCGTGAAGATGGCGTCCGCGCTGGTCCACGAGCCGTCGGTGCTGCTCCTCGACGAGCCGTTCAACGGGATGGACCCACGGCAGCGGATGCAGCTGATGGAGCTGCTGCGGCGGATGGGCGCCGAGGGCCGTACGGTCCTGTTCTCCTCCCACATTCTCGAAGAGGTCGAGCAACTCGCCTCGCACATCGAGGTGATCGTGGCCGGGCGGCATGCGGCGTCCGGTGACTTCCGGAAGATCCGCCGACTGATGACGGACCGCCCGCACCGCTATCTCGTACGGTCCAGCGACGACCGCGCACTCGCTGCCGCGCTCATCGCCGACCCGTCGACGGCCGGGATCGAAGTCGACCTGGGCGAACGGGCCCTGCGTATCCAGGCGGTCGACTTCGGACGATTCACCACGCTGCTGCCGAAGGTCGCGCGTGAACACGGCATCCGTCTGCTGACCGTCTCGCCGTCCGACGAGTCCCTCGAATCGGTCTTTTCCTATCTCGTAGCGGCCTGAGTAGCGGCCTGAAAGGAGCTGTGAAGCGTCATGTACAACCCCACAGTCGCCCGGCTCACCTACCGGGCCCTGCTCGGCCGGCGCCGGGCCGCGATCCTCTTCGTCCTGCCCGCGCTGCTGATCGTCATCGCCGTGGCGGTACGGATGTTCGCCGGGGCCGATGACCAGGTCGCCGCCAATGTGCTGGGCGGTTTCGCCATTGCCACGATGGTGCCGCTGATCGGTGTGATCGCCGGTACGGGGGCCATCGGCCCGGAGATCGACGACGGATCGATCGTCTATCTGCTGGCCAAGCCGGTGAAACGACCGACGATCATCTTCACCAAACTGATCGTGGCGATCGCCGTGACCATGGTCTTCTCCGCGCTGCCGACATTCGTCGCGGGCCTGATCCTCAATGGCAACGGCCAGCAGATCGCGGTGGCGTACACGATCGCGGCGCTGGTCGCCTCGATCGCGTACAGCGCGCTGTTCCTGCTGCTCGGCACGGTCAGCAGGCACGCAGTGGTCCTCGGTCTGGTCTACGCGCTGGTGTGGGAGGCCCTCTTCGGCAGCTTCGTGCCCGGGGCGCGCACGCTCAGCGTGCAGCAGTGGTCGCTCGCGCTTGCCGAGAAGGTCGGCGGGGAAGGCGCGATCACCTCCGAGGTCGGACTGCCGCTTGCGACGGTTCTGCTGGCGGCAGTAACGGTGCTCGCCACCTGGTACGCGGGCCAGAAGCTGCGCACGCTGAAGCTCGCCGGCGAGGAGTGAGCGGGAGTCCGTCGGAATCTCTTCACGCCTCATATGCGGCAACCCCCGTCCGGTGGACGGGGGTTGCCGCATGAGCGGACAGTCGTACGCGTAACTGTCCGTTTATCGGCTCGTTGTTCAGGGAGCGTGGAGGCAACTGGAATCCGTGGCGTCGTAGCGTTCGTGAAATCGGGGATTGCCGATGCCGGTGAGGGAACACCTGCCGGGTCGGTCATTGGGTGAGTGGCAACCGTGAGCGTCCTCCGCCTCTGAAGCCCGGGGACAGGGCTGTCCATCGTCGGTTTCACCATCGGAAGGCATGTCCATGCCCACGGAAGTCGCCCTGCTCGAATCGCGCGCGCTGCGTGTCGAGCAGATGGGGCGCGTCGACGTCCTCGACAGGGTCAAGAGCCTTGTCATGCTCCCGGGCGGAATTCACGTCCGCACAGAGGACGTGGCTCGTTATTTCGAAGTATCCACAGAGGTCATCAAAAAGGTGATCCAGCGCCATCGCGGTGAGATGGAGGAGAACGGTCTCACGCTGCTGCGAGGCGCTGAGCTGCGGAACTTCCATAGGGACATGGTGTCCCTATGGGAAGGCGAGGAGGCCGAAAGTTATCCACAGGCGGCCACTCAACTCACCCTCTACACCCGCAGGACCGTGCTCAATGTCGCGATGCTTCTTCGCGACAGCGACATTGCCCGATGCGTCCGTACCTACCTGCTCGACGCCGAGCATGACCTGCGTGCGGGGCACGCCTCGCTCGAACATCGCGTCACCCGGGTCGAGAGTTGCCTCGCCGGAGTCGGCAGCGCTCTCCAGGAGCTCGGGCCGGTCCTCAACCGGATGTCGCACCGGCTGGACAGCCTCGACCGTCGGCTGGACGTCACGCATCAGGTCGTCGGCGCCATGAGCGTACGGCTCGGCCACATGTCCGAGGACATCGTCCGCATCGACGGCCGGATGGGTGATCTTGCCCGCAACCTGAAGGATATGAGCCGCCGCAACAGGCAGCGTTGATCCGACGGCTGATCGCGGACTTCCGGTGCCACCCGGAAAATGGGTGGCACCGAAAGTCCGCCCCGGGCACAGTTGTTGGTGCGGCACAGGCCGACAGGAATTCCACAGACCGGGAGAGGAGCGCGGCGATGACCGAGAGTCCGAGTCCGTCGAGTTCCCATCGGGGCGGCCCGGAGCAGGCGCCGGAGTAACCATCACCTCACTCCGCCGAGCCGCTCGCAGCGGGAAGCCGGGGCGGCCCTTCTGCGCGCATCGCGCGGCCGCCCTCCCGGAGGATTGGCCGAGTGGTAAGGCAGCGGCTTGCTAAGCCGTCGTCGGGGCCTGGACCCCGCGCGCGTTCGATCCGCGCATCCTCCGCACAGTTACGTCAGCCCAGCCGGCACAGCCAACTCATCTGCGTATCCGCGCGTCGGCGCAACCGTGCGACCGGCGCAGATGCCTAGAGCAGCTGTTCCAGCACCACTGCGATGCCGTCGTCCTCGTTCGACGCGGTGATCTCGTGTGCCACGGCCTTCAGGTCGTCGTGCGCGTTGGCCATCGCCACACTGTGCTGCGCCCAGGCGAACATCGGGATGTCGTTCGGCATGTCACCGAAGGCGAGCGTGTCCGCCGCCTTCACGCCCAGTCGGCGCGCGGCCAGCGAGAGCCCGGTCGCCTTGCTGAGCCCCAGCGGCAGGATCTCCACCACTCCGGGTCCTGCCATGACCACGTCCACCAGGCTGCCGACGGCTCCGCGAGCGGCCTTCGCCAGTGCGTCGTCGTCGAGTGCCGGATGCTGGATGTAGACCTTGTTCAGCGGCGCGGACCACATCTCGGTCGGGTCCTCCACGAAGACGGCCGGAAGCGGCCCTTCCTGCACCTGGTAGCCGGGGCCGACCAGCACCTCGCCGTCGAGTCCGTCGCGGCTCGCCGCCAGCGCCAGCGGACCGACCTCCGCCTCGATCTTGGACAGCGCGAGTCCGGCGAGCTGCCGGTCCAGCGTCAGCGAGGTCAGCAGCTTGTGCTCGCCCGCGTGGTAGACCTGCGCGCCCTGACCGCAGACCGCGATGCCGTTGTAGCCCAGGTCGTCCAGGATGTGGCGGGTCCACGGGACGGCCCGACCGGTGACGATGATGTGCGCGGCACCGGCCGCCGTCACGGCGGCCAGTGCCTCGCGGGTGCGCTCGGAGACCGTGTCGTCGTTACGCAGCAGCGTGCCGTCGAGGTCGGTCGCGACGAGCTTGTAGGGGAAGGTCACTTGGCGACCGGTTCCAGAACCTCACGCCCGCCCAGGTACGGACGGAGCACCTCGGGCACCCGCACCGAACCGTCGGCCAGCTGGTGGTTCTCCAGGATCGCCACAATGGTGCGCGGTACGGCGCAGAGCGTGCCGTTCAGGGTGGCGAGCGGCTGAACCTTCTTGCCCTCGCGCATCCGGACGGAGAGGCGACGCGCCTGGAAACCGTTGCAGTTCGACGCCGAAGTCAGCTCGCGGTACTTGCCCTGGGTCGGGATCCACGCCTCGCAGTCGAACTTCCGGGAGGCCGAGGACCCGAGGTCGCCGGTGGCCACATCGATCACCTGGAACGGCAGCTCAAGTCCGGTGAGCCACTGCTTCTCCCAGTCGAGGAGACGCCGGTGCTCGGCCTCGGCGTCCGCCGGGTCGACGTACGAGAACATCTCGACCTTGTCGAACTGGTGGACCCGGAAGATGCCTCGGGTGTCCTTGCCGTACGTACCGGCCTCGCGGCGGAAGCACGGCGAAAAGCCGGCGTACCGCAGCGGAAGCTTGTCCGCGTCGATGATTTCGTCCATGTGGTAGGCGGCGAGCGGGACCTCGGAGGTGCCGACCAGGTAGTAGTCGTCCTTCTCCAGGTGGTACACGTTCTCCGCGGCCTGGCCGAGGAAACCGGTGCCCTCCATGGCGCGCGGGCGGACCAGCGCCGGCGTCAGCATCGGGATGAATCCGGCCTCGGTGGCCTGCGCGATCGCAGCGTTGACGAGGGCGAGCTCCAGCAGCGCGCCGACACCTGTCAGGTAGTAGAAGCGCGAGCCGGAGACCTTGGCGCCGCGCTCCACGTCGATGGCGCCGAGCGCCTCGCCGAGCTCCAGGTGGTCCTTGGGCTCGAAGCCCTCGGCGCCGAAATCGCGGATGGTGCCGTGCGTCTCGAGAACGACGAAGTCCTCCTCGCCGCCGACCGGCACGTCCTCGTGGACGATGTTGCCGAGCTGCAGCAGCAGGCTCTTGGCCTCCGCGTCCGCCTCGTCCTGTTCCGCGTCGGCGGCCTTGACGTCGGCCTTCAGCTGCTCGGCCTTCTTGAGCAGCTCGGTGCGCTCCTCGGGCGAAGCCTTGGGGATGAGCTTGCCGAGCGCTTTCTGCTCGGAGCGGAGTTCGTCGAAGCGGACACCGGACGACCTGCGCCGCTCGTCGGCGGAGAGAAGAGCGTCGACGAGTGCGACGTCCTCTCCACGGGCGCGCTGGGAGGCGCGAACACGGTCGGGGTCCTCACGGAGCAGGCGAAGGTCAATCACCCCTCCAGGCTACCGGTGTGCGCTTCCGTAGCTCGAACCGATATTGCCGAGCGTGTCACTTTGCCCGAATTGCCGGAATTAGCAATGCTGGGGCACGCTCGATGGCCGCAGTTGATCTTGGCTGTCAAATAAAGAGCCCCTATTCCCCTAAATGGGGTATTAAGGGGCTCCCGTTCTTGACGTACCGACCTTGCGTGGAGCGGGAGTTGGGGGTCGCTTGTCCACAGGGGGCGGTGACCCTCCGAAGTTATCCACAGGCTGTGAAGAAGATCTGTGGACACAGGAAGAGATCATTCCGAAAGCCGCATGAAGGCTCATGGATTCCCCGTTCAAACTCGCTTCACACACTCATTCGGGTGGGAATTCCTCGTCCTAAAGAGTTGATCAATGGAATTGAGGTGACACGGGCCGACCTGCGGGTCTGTGGAGGGGTGTGGGGTGACTGGAGCGATTTGTCGACCATGTCGTATTGGGGTGTCGACTTGTCCCCAGGTCGAGAACCAACCCTGTGGATAACTCTGCGGGTTGTGAAAATCGGCAGATAACACCGGTGATGGGCGCACGCCACCGCGGCACGAGGGCCGACACCCTGGATCCCGACTCTCGGCCCCGACCGTCAAGCGCGACCCTGGTCCCGACCGTCAGGCCGGACCGTCAGGCCCGACCGTCCTGATTCCGGGCCAGCCAGTCCGAGGCGTCCGTGAAGTCGGTGTCCGACGTCCCCGCACGCAGCGGCCGTACGTCCTCCGGCGCCACGCCGGCCCGCGGATACGAACCGAGGAACCGCACCTTCGGGCAGATCCGCTTCAGACCCATCAACGCCTCGCCGACCCTGCGGTCCGCGATGTGTCCCTCGGCGTCCACCGCGAAGCAGTAGTTCCCGATGCCCGCACCCGTCGGCCGTGACTGGATCAGCATCAGGTTCACCCCGCGCACCATGAACTCCTGGAGTAGTTCGAGCAGCGCACCG
Source organism: Streptomyces sp. NBC_00353 (assembly GCF_036108815.1). NCBI lineage: Bacteria > Bacillati > Actinomycetota > Actinomycetes > Kitasatosporales > Streptomycetaceae > Streptomyces > Streptomyces sp. NBC_00353. The sequence goes on from NZ_CP107985.1 coordinate 5,441,065, forward strand.
GGGTGGTCGTCGCCCAGCCAGATGACCACCGACGTCTTGTCCGCACCGGTCGGCGCCGCCGGCCGTGCCGGGCGGCCCACCAGGACGAAGCGAGTCTGCGCGTTCTCCGCGTCGTGGATCTCCGTCACCAGCGGTTCGAGACCGTACGTCGCCGCCGCGAACTCACCGGCGAAGGCGGCGTCGTACCGCCCCTCCTGTACCAACCGCGCACCGTCCGCGTTGGACGCGGCCGACTCCCACACGGCCTCCGGCAGATGGGCCGCCATCCAGTTGCGTACCTGCGGCTGCGCTGCCGGGTGGGCAGTGACCGTCTTGACGTCGGACAGCTTGGTGCCGGGCCGCACGAGCAGCGCAAAGGTGATGGAGAGCAGCACCTCGCGATAGATCATCAGCGGTTCGCCGGTCGTCAGCTCGTCGAGGGTCGCGGTGATGCCGCCCTCGACGGAGTTCTCGATCGGTACGAGTGCTGCCGCGGCAGCCCCGCTCCGTACCGCGTCCAGAGCCGCCGGTACGGAGACCATCGGGACAAGTTCCCGAGTGGCTGCTTCCGGGAGCGTACGGAGGGCGACCTCGGTGAAGGTGCCTTCGGGACCGAGATAGGCGTAGCGCGTGGCGGACATACCGTCACCCTAGTGCGCCGCGGTGGCTCACGACTCCAGCAGCCGCTGACCCACGTACTCCCCGTCCGCCGCGCCGCCCGGCACCGCGAACAGGCCGCTCGCCTCGTGCCGGATGAACGGCGACAGCGCGTCTCCTCGGTCGAGCTTGCGCTGCACCGGCACGAACCCCTTCAGCGGATCAGCCTGCCAGCAGATGAACAGCAGCCCGGCATCCGGAGTGCCGTCCGCCGCGATGCCGTCGTGGTACGAGAAGGGGCGTCGCAGCATCGCCGCGCCGCTGTTCCTTTCGGGGGAGGAGATCCGGGCGTGCGCGTTGTCCGGGATCAACAGCTTGCCGTCGGGCCCCGCCTTGTCGAGGTCCATCTCGGTGGTCTCGGTGCCACCGCTCAGCGGCGCACCGTCCGCCCTGCGCCGCCCTATGACCCGCTCCTGCCGGTCCAGCGGGAGCTTCTCCCAGTCGTCGAGCAGCATCCTGATCCGCCGCACGACTGCGTACGAGCCGCCGGCCAGCCAGGCGTATTTCGCGTCGTCGCCCTCCGCCGTGTGCGACGGGACGAAGATGCGCCGGTCGAAGTCGCTCTCCGACGGCTTCGGGTTTCCGGTGCCGTCGATCTGGCCCATCAGATTGCGGGCTGTCATCGGCTTGGCCGTGGCGCCGGGGGTGCGGTTGAAGCCGTTCATCTGCCAGCGCACCCCGGCGGTCGTGGCGGCCTCCTTCTGGATGGCGCGCAGTGCGTGGAAGGCGACGAGGGCGTCGTCGGCACCGATCTGCACCCAGAGATCTCCGCCCGAGCGCTTGGGGTCGAGCCGGTCGGAGGAGAACGGCGGCAGTGGGTCCAGTCCCGGCGGCCGATGGGCCGCCAGGCCCGTGCGTTCGAACAAGGTGTGCCCGAAGCCGAAGGTGACCGTCAGTGAGGACGGTCCGGCGTCCAGCGCGATCCCGGTGTCGTGTGTCGTGCCGTCCGCACTCCCGCCGGCGGTGGGTTCGCCGGCCATCAGCCGCTGGGCCACGGCGGACCATCGGCGCATCAGGGCGGCGGCTTCCTTCCGTCCCGCGCCGGGTGCCAGATCGAACGCGACGAGATGGCCGCGCGCCTGAAGCGGAGTGGTGATCCCCGGTTGATGTTTCCCGTGAAACGTTGCCCGGGCCGTGCCGATCGTCGCCAGCGCGGTCGGCTCGTCGGAGCGGGTGGCGGCGTAGCCCGTCGCGCCACCTGCCGCGCCCAGCACCAGTCCGGCCGCACCGGCCGCGCCCACACTGCCGAGGAGCCGCCGCCGGGAGAGGTCCCCCGTGGCGGCATCGGCTCCGGCATCCGTGCCGCGCTTGCTGCCTGCACCGTTCTTGCTGCTCGAGCCGCGCTTGCTGTTCGCGCTGCTCATGCTGGTTCCGCTCATGATCCTGCTCAGCCGATCTTCACGTTCTTGGCGATGGTGGTCTGATCGATGTCCGACGTACGCACGGTCACCGCGATCTTCCAGTTGCCCGCCATCGGGATCTGGACGCCGCTCGCCGTCCAGTGCCCCTCGGTGAGCCGGTCGGGGACGACGGGCAGCGGACCGATGTCCTTGGACGCGAGGGTGAAGGCGAGCTTCACCTCGGGGACGTCCATGGGCTGTCCGTCGGGGCCGTCGATCCACATGTGGAGCCCGTTGGCGCCGGTACGACCGGGGTCGATGTCCATCCGGACCGTCCCCTTGCCGTTCCGGCCGCCGGTGTCGAAAGGCAGGCTCACCGCGAGGGGGCCCGCGGTCGTGGGCGCGGATGCGGCCGTCGAGGTGCGGGCCGCTTCCTCCTCGGTACGTCCGGGCTCGGTCGAGGTCAGCACGGTCGTCACCGCCAACAGCGCGACCGCGACCCCGACTTCCGCCAGCACCGAGCGGCGGAGCCCGGACCGATCGGGATCGGCGTCGCGGATCCGCCTCTTCGTGGCGGTCGCCACGGCGGCCTTCTGCCGGGCGAGTTGGGCGGCCCGTGCGGGATCCTCGGGCACAGTCGCCGGCTCGGTCTCCACAGCGGCCCCGGTATCGGCGTCAGCGGTGCCGGCGCCCGTGCCCTCCGCCTCGGTCGTGCCCGCACCGAGGCGGGCCGTCCACCGCCGCGAGATCCAGGCGACCCCGACCAGGACGGCGACGAGCCCCACCTTCAGGAGCAGCAGCTGCCCGTACCGGGTGCCGGTCAGCGCGGACCAGGAGCCGACCTGCCGCCAGGACTGGTAGAGCCCGGTCGCGGTGAGCACCAGCACACTGCCGAACGCGATACGGGAGAAGCGGCGTACGGCCGTGACTTCGATGTCCGGCGTCCGGTACAGCGCGACCAGCAGCGCGGCGAGGCCGCCCAGCCATGCGGCGACGGCCAGCAGGTGCAGTACGTCGACCGGCATCGCGATGCCGGGCTGGATCCCGGTCGAGGCGTGTTCGGCCAGCGCCCATGTCCCGGCGATCCCGGCGGCGATGACCGCGCCGCCGATGGCCAGGCCGAAGGTGAGGTCCTTCTTCTCCCGCTCGTCCTCCCGCTTCGCGTACGCCCCGAACAGCACTGCGATGAAGAGCGCGGCGGCGCCGAGCAGCAGCAGCCGGGAGACCAGCGCGGCCCCCGGCTTGGTGTCGAGCACGGTTTTCAGGCCGTCCAGGTCGAAGATGTCCGCGAGCTTTCCGGAGCCGGTGTACGGGTTGCGCAGCAGCAGCATGGCCAGGGTGGCCGTGGTGAGCGTCATCCAGCCGCGCACGACGAGGCGCTGCAGCGGGCGGGCGCTCGCCCCGCGCTGCCAGCAGGCCAGTACGAAGGCCGCGCCACCGGCCAGCAGGATGAATCCGGCGTACGCGGCGTAGCGTGCGATGCCGTAGAGCGTGCCGACCAGGCCGCCTCCGGCCTGGTCCGTCGGCAGGGCGACGGTCGTCTCGGACGGGGCGCCGATGGAGAAGGTGAAGGCGCCGGAGACCGGGTGGCTGTCCGCGGAGACGGCCTGCCAGGCCACGGTGTAGGTGCCGTCGGGCAGCCCTGTGTGCAGCGGGACGCCGTACTTCACGGTGGAGCCGCTCTGCAGGTTCCGTGGTTCCGCACCGGTATCGGCGCGTTTGCCGCTGGGGTCCAGGACCCGGACGGAGCCGTCGCTCATGGCGACCTGTTCGGAGAAGGTGAGCGTGACCTCCTTGGGGGCGGTGGCGACCACCGCCCCGTCCTGCGGATCGCTCCCGGTGAGCGCGGCATGCGCGGACGCCGGTCCCGCGCCCCCCAGCAGCAGGCCGAACACCATGCCGGCGAATGCGGCGAGGAGTGCGGCAGCGGCGAGTGGCCGGCGCATCGGGGACACGGACGGGGTCGGCCCGAAGTGCGGGGCGGTGGCTGTCATGGAGTGTCAGTCCCTCACTGCTTCTTCGGGTTGTGGGTGGTCTCCTTCACGGGAAGGTCGACCTTGATGGGATCGGCCTTCTCGAAGTGCAGCTCGACGGACACCTTCTCGCCCTGCCTGGGCCGCTGCTTCAGTTTCATGAACATGATGTGGTTGCCGCCGCGCTCCAGGTCCAGCTCGCCGCCCGCGGGCACCTCGAAGGACGTCACCATGCGCATCGTCTGGTTCGTCGTCCGGTGGATCGTGACGTCGTCGGAGAGCGGGCTGGTGACCGAGGTGAGCCGGTCGGAGCTGTCGCCGCTGTTCTGTACGACGAGGAAGCCGGCCGCCATGTCGTTGACGGGCTGCGGCATGAACGCACCGGTCACCTTCAGTTCGGGCTTGCCGCCCGAGGACGAGCACCCCGCCAGCGTCAGCCCGGTGGTGAGGGCGACGACGCCGGCGAGGACGGTGCGGCGGTTCACGGGTTCTCCCCCTTGATGATCTTGGGGAGGTCCTTGGTGTAGTCGTCGGGCGTGGTGTCCTCGCTGTACAGCACATACCCCTTGTCGGTCTTCGGGGAGAACGCGATGACCTGCGACCCGTGCATCGAGACGACCGTGCCGTCCTTCTCCTTCTTCGGAGGGTCTATGCCGATGCCGATCTGGCGTGCGCCCGCCTGGATGGTCGGGAAGTCGCCGGTGAGACCGATGAAGGAGGCGTCCTGGGCCCTGAGCCAGCTGCCCAGCGAGGACGGGGTGTCCCGCTCGGGGTCGGTGGTGACGAAGACGACCTGGAGCTTGTCCTGGTCGGCCTTGGACAGGGACTTCTTGGCGATGGCGATGTTGCTCATGATGAGCGGACAGACGTCGGGGCAGTTGGTGTAGCCGAAGTAGATGAGCGTCGGCTTGCCCTTGGTCCGCTCGCGCAGGTCGTACTTCTTGCCGTGGGTGTCGGTCAGGACGAGGTCGGGCTTGGTGAACGGCTGGTCGAGCACCGTCGCGGCCTTGGTCTTCGCCTGGGCGGAGACGTCCGCGAGGGGCTTGTTGGCTTCGTCGCTGCTGCCGCAGGCCGACAGGGTGAGCGCGGCCGCGGCGACGAACGCCGCGGCCAGCACTGTCTTCTTACGCATGGATTGCTGATTCCTGGTGGGTCGATGGTTCGGTGGGGCCGGAGGGTCAGGCGGTGCGCCGGCGGCCGGCCAGGACGCCGAAGGCGACCCCGGCGGCGCCGATGAGGATGCCGACGATGCCGAGGACCCGGGCCGTGGTGTCACTGGAGGACGACGACGCGGACGACGCCTCGGTGTGCTCGTCCTTCGCCCGGTCGGCGCCGGCGGCACCGGCCTTGTCGTCGGCGGCGCCGTGCTCGTCGGTGGTCGCGGCGGTCAGCTTGAGAACCGGCGCCGGGCTCTCGGGCTCCTCGGCGCCGTCCTTCTGCTCCTCGATCCAGCGGACGACTTCCTTGTTGTCGTACGTCTGGATGGCCTTGAACACCAGCTGGTCGGCATCCTCGGGGAGCTGACCGACGGAGAGCGGGAACTGCTGGAACTGGCCCGGGCGGATGCCGAGGTCGCTCTTGCCGCCCTCGGCGGACCAGGTGACCTTGGAGACCGCCTCGTTGATCTTGTTGCCGTGGACCTCGAGCGGCTTGGCGAGCTTGCTCTTGGTGACGACGATCTTCCAGCCGGGCACCGGCTGCGGCATCACGGAAGCGAGCGGGTGGTCGGTCGGGAAGTTGACCTCGAGCTTGGTCGTCGAGGCGTCGTCGCGCTCGTTGGGGACCTTGAAGTTGATCGTGGCGTAGCCGCCCTTGGCGGCCTCGCCCTGCGGCTGCACGCTGACGTGGGCGGAGGCCGTACCGGCAAGGATCAGCACGGTGGACGCGGCGACGCCGCCGGCGAGGGCGATGCGGGAAACGTTCATGGCAGGAATCACTCCACTGAAGCACGAAGGAAAGGTGGTCCGACACGCGGATGCGCTACGGCATCGCGACACCTCTTCCTCACGTGCGGCGTGCCTGCACCGAGCCTGGCGGCCACCGCATGGCGGGCGCCGAGCGGTGACTGCGGTCGAGTCGTGCGTGCAACGAGCGGAGGGTGTCGCGTCAGGCTGCGAGGGTGAATACGGGCGGAGGCCCGCGCCTGATCACCAGGTGCTGCAGTGGATCGCCGGTGGCGGGAGCCGGGGCGTCGACAGCGGTACGGGGGATGCGCGGCCCGGTCGCCGGTTCGCCCGGGAGACCGGCGCACAGTGCCCGTACGAGAGCGAGCGCGGCCCACAGCGCACGCAACCGGGCCCCGGTCATGAGCTGCTTGATGCCGTGCGCCGACAGCCGGACCAGCCGGAACAGTGCGATTTCGCCGCGCCGCAGCAGCCAGCCGGTGGCCAGCGCGGCCAGCAGGTGGCCGAGCAGCATGGGCAGGCTGGGCAGCAGACCGGCGAGCGCGGCCGGGTCGGTCACGGCGGTGACCGCCGCTCCTGTCCCGGTGGCCATGTGCTGATGGCCCTGGTCCACCGCCGTCACGGTCGCCGGATCGATGCCCGCGTCGGTGACGATGCGGTGGGCGGCGGCGGCGTTCAGCTGTTCCGGTCCTGCGCCGCAGACGAGGCCTGCCGCGAACCGGATCAGTGAGCGGTCGCCCGCCGCGTCGCCCGTCGACGTGCTGGGGACGCCGTGCGAGCCCAGGCCGAAGAGAGTGTGCAGAGCGATCTGCCCGCCGGCCAGGGCGGTGGCGATGGACGGCATGGAACGCTCGCGTCCGGCGAGCGGCGCCACCACCGCGAAGACCCCGAGGAAGCCTGCGAGCAGCGTCCACCAAGGAACGGTCGCGCAGGAGGCCAGTGTGTGCCCTGCCGCGGACAGCGCGACACAGGCCGCGGTGAACACCGCGGCCCTCAGTAGCCGCAGACCGGCTCCGGCGCGTGCGACAGGCGTAGACATGGCCGGGTCATCATCGCACTGCGTCCCCGGCTTCCGTACGTCAGGTCCGGAAGGTCGCCTTCTGACCGGTTGGACACGAGGCGCGTGAGCTGGACGGGTCCGGCATACACGGGTGTACGGAGTGCTGGTATCCGCCGAATGAGCGGTCTCACATCAGAACTGTGCTTACGAACCGCCCGCCGCGGCAATACGTATCGGTATGTCGAGCCGCAGCCAGGAGGCTGGAGCATGAGCATCTGGTGGTCACTCCATTTGCGGCGCGAAGCTGCGAGCGTTCCGCTCGCCCGTCGCTTCCTGCTCGGCACCATGGAGTCCGCGGGCGTGGATCCGGACATCTCCTTCGACCTGTCGCTCGCGCTCAGCGAAGCCTGTGCGAACGCCGTCGAGCACGGCGGGGAGCAGCGGGGCGCCGACGACCGCGTCGCCCCCGGGGACTGCGACCCATGGGACGCGTGGGACTCCTGGAGCGAGCAGTCCGGTACGGCCTCCGGGCAGTACTGGGTCACCGCATATCTGGACGGTGAGAAATGCCGTATCGAAGTCGCCGACTCGGGGCCCGGCTTCCCCGCGCGGCGTGTGCTTCGCACTGCCGAACAGCCGCATGCGCATCAACCGCCCGCGCACCATCCGCAGCAGCTTCCGCCGCTCAGTGCCGAGGACGGCCGAGGACTCTGCCTCATCGAACAGCTCGCCGACCACGTCCACTTCGCCAACCGCCCGGGGCGTGGTGCGGTGGTGAGCTTCGACAAGGTCCTGAAATGGCGGGAGGGCGCCCTGCTCATGGTGTCCTGAGCGGGGCGCCCTCCGACGCGCGGTGCCGACCGGTCACGACCGGTCGATGATCAGCGTTTGATCAACCCTTGAATCAGCCCTTGAGCTGAGCCATCCAGGCCTCGACCTCGTCGGCCTGGCGCGGCAGCTTGTCGGAGAGGTTCCGGTTGCCGTCCTCGGTGACGAGGATGTCGTCCTCGATCCGGACGCCGATGCCGCGGTACTCCGCCGGCACGGTCAGGTCGTCGGCCTGGAAGTACAGACCGGGCTCGACGGTGAGGCAGACGCCGGGCTCCAGCGTCCCGTTGACGTACGTCTCGGTGCGTGCGGCGGCGCAGTCGTGGACGTCCATGCCGAGCATGTGGCCGGTGCCGTGCAGGGTCCAGCGGCGCTGCAGACCCAGCTCCAGGACCTTGTCCACGGACAGGTCGCCCAGCAGACCCCACTCGACGAGCTTCTCGGTGAGCACGCGCTGCGCGGCGTCGTGGAAGTCGCGGTAGGCCGCGCCGGGCTTGACGGCCGCGATTCCCGCCTCCTGGGCCTCGTACACCGCGTCGTAGATCTTCCGCTGCAGCGGCGTGAACGTGCCGTTGATGGGAAGGGTCCGCGTCACATCGGCGGTGTAGAGGTCATTGGTCTCCACACCGGCGTCGAGCAGCAGCAGTTCGCCGGAGCGCACGGGGCCGTCGTTGCGCACCCAGTGCAGGGTGGTGGCGTGCGGGCCCGCCGCGCAGATCGAGCCGTAGCCGATGTCGTTGCCCTCGATGCGGGCGCGCAGGAAGAACGTGCCCTCGATGTAGCGCTCGCTGGTCGCCTCGGCCTTGTCGAGGACCTTCACGACGTCCTCGAAGCCGCGTGCCGTGGCATCGCAGGCCTTCGCCAGCTCGGCGATCTCGAAGGCATCCTTGACCAGGCGCGCTTCGGAGAGGAAGACCCGCAGCTCCTCGTCGCGCTCCGCGGTGACCTTGTCGGTCAGCGCGGACTCGATGCCCGAGTCGTGGCCGCGGACGTTACGGACCGGTCCGGTGGCCTCGGTCAGCGCGGCCGGGAGCTGACGTACGTCCTTCGCCGGGATGCCCAGCAGCTGCTCGGCCTCGGCCAGGGAGTGGCGGCGGCCGACCCACAGCTCGCCCTGGCCGTCGAGCCAGAACTCGCCGTTCTCGCGGTTGGAGCGCGGCAGCAGGTAGATGGTCGCCTCGTGCCCGTCCTCCTTCGGCTCCAGGACGAGCACGCCGTCCTGGGTCTGGTCGCCGGTGAGGTACGCGTACTCGGTGGAGGCGCGGAAGGCGTACTCGGTGTCATTGGAACGGGTCTTCAGGTTGCCCGCGGGAATGACCAGACGCTCGCCGGGGAAGCGCGCGGACAGTGCGGCGCGACGGGCCGCAGTGTGCTCGGCCTGGGCGATCGGCTCGAGACCGTGCAGCTCGGTGTCGGCCCATCCCGACTTCATGTTGGCGGCGAGCTCATCGGAGACGCCCGGGTACAGGCCGTTCTTCCGCTGCTTGACCGTCTCTGTCTCTTCGGTCTCCGGGGTCTCCGGGGTGGGCTCCTCAGACACGACTTGTCTCTCCTTGATACGACACTGGACCCCGTCCATCGTACGGGCGTGCGGAAGGGGGCCCAGGGCCGGAAGACCTCTTACAGAGACCGGCTGCCGAGACCTGTTGCAGAGACTGATCACAAAGACCGGTCGGAGACACCGGCCGAACCACCTGCTCGGCCGAATCGCGAAGCTCCGCCGATGACGCGGGTCAGTCGAAGCGCGCGGCCAGAATGACGACGTCCTCGGCGCTGTCGACCTGGTCGAGCCCGTTCGGCAGGACGGTTCGCAGCACATGGTCGGCCACCGATCCGGCGTCCCGGCGCAGCGCCTTCGGTACGCTCGCGGCCGCCGAGTGGAGCCGTGCGAACGCCCGGTCCATCGAGTCGCCGGTGCGGCGCAGCAGCCCGTCGGTGTACAGCAGCAGCGTCTCGCCGGGCGCCGGAGCGAACTCCACGCTCGGCGCCTCCCAACAGGCGAGCATGCCCAGCGGAGCGGACAGGGTTGTCTCGACGAACTCCGTGCGCCGGTCGCCGGTCACCAGCGGTGGGGTGTGCCCGGCACCGGCCAGCACGATCTTGCGTGCGGCGGGCTCGCAGCAGGCGAAGAGCGCAGTAGCGGACCGTGCGGGTTCGGTCAGCCGCAGCAGCAGCTCCAGATCGGAGAGCACGGCAACCGGATCCTCGCCCTCCATCACCGCGTACGCCCGCAGACCGGCCCGCAGCCGTCCCATGGCAGTCAGCGCGCTGGGCCCGGAGCCGCCCACCGAACCGACGGCGAGACCGAGCGCGCCCTCCGGCAGCGCCATCGCGTCGTACCAGTCACCGCCGCCGCGCGGTGCGGCGCGATGGCGGGCGGCCAGCTGTACGCCGGGGACCCGGGGCAGCCGGCCGGGCCGCAGCTCCTCGGTGAGGGCGGCCACTTCTGCCCTGGCCCGATGCAGCTCCAGCAGCCGGGCCAGGTGCGCGCCCGCGTAACGGGCGTAGAGACCGACGAGGTGGCGCTGGCGTTCCAGGGGTTCGGCGGGCTCGTCGTAGAGCCAGACGGCCGCGCCGAGCCGTCCGGTCGCGGCGGTGGTCAGGGGCAGGGCGTAGCTGGCGGCGTATCCGAGCCGGGCGGCGACTTCGCGGTGGCGGGGGTCCAGGCCTGTGTCGCCGAGCAGATCGGGGCTGGTCTGGGGTCCTTCGGCGCCCGGGAGGCCGTCCAGGATCCTGCCGTACGAGGTTGCGCTGCGCGGCACCGTCTCGATGTGGCCGAGCTCGGCGTGGGCGAGTCCGAGACCGATGGTGGAGACCGGGCCGCGACGGTCGGAGGGTTCGAAGACGATCAGCCCCCGGCGGGCGCCGACCAGGGCCGCACCGGCACCGAGCAGCTCGTGCAAAGCGTCGTCGAGGGTGTTGGTTCCGGCCAGGCGCTCGGTGAGCTCGTGCAGCGTGGTGAGGTCGGAGACCCAACCGGCCAGACGGTCTTGAAGAAAGGCCCCTGGCGCGGCCGGCACATCGTCCAGAGGACCGGCAGTGTGCGCTGAAACAGGAACTGTGGGATCGATTCCAGCCACTTTCGGCAGGTGAGGGGCGCTCATGGCAACCGGCTTTCCGACCAGTGCGTTTCGTCGAATAGCATCGCAAACCCCCATGTCATTCTGCGCCGCTATCAGTGCATCCACATGTACACGCACAAGTAAGCAGATGTCCAGCATTGTCCCTGCGGGATTCGTGGTGTCCGCGGACTGCTAAGTTGGCCAAAAAATGCACCCTATGGACGCTATTTGCTGTCGACTGGGTCTGGCTCGACAGGGGGTTACCTCGGGGTGAAGTCCCGGGGGAGCGTCATTCCGGGCATGCTGGGTACGTAATCGGTGATGAACCAGGGGCAGTTCTATCGCCCCGGAACCTGGCAGCGAGCCCGGACGTCCTCACATGTGACGGCCGCGCCCCACCCCCGAGTGGCGGGGTTGTGCACCATGGGACGGCAGATGCGATGCGCACTGCCCCTCGCCATGTTTTTGGCTGGACCGGCTCAGCTCGACTCGGCTCACGCTCGGTACCGACGGGTTACCCGTACCGCAGACTTAGAGAACATGTACGCACGGTGAAGTAATACACACGTGGCGTGACGCACGCGTGTTGTGATGTGGCCCTCGGCGTTCAACGGAAAGGAACGAGCGCTCATGCGCGAGATCCTCGGAAGGCGACGCAGGCTCCGGCTCCGGCGCAAGGCACGGCCCGCCCAGCTCGACGCGGCCCTGACCTGCGCCACCGCATGGCAGTGGCCCGTGCTTCCCGGAGTGGGGCTGAGCGCAGGCGGTGGTCGCGGTGACCGCGGCCGTGGCTGTGCCTGCCCCGATCCCGAGTGCGCCGTACCCGGCGCACACCCCTTCGACCCCGGTCTCCTCGCGGCGACCACCGACGAGCGCATGGTGCGCTGGTGGTGGACCAATCGGCCGACCGCGCCGATCATGCTGGCCACCGGCGGCCGTGCCCCGTGCGCGCTCAGCCTGCCGGCCATGGCCGGCGCCCGGGCGCTGACCGAGCTCGACCGCATGGGCATGCGGCTCGGTCCGGTGGTGGCGACACCGACGCGGTGGTCGCTGCTGGTCGCTCCCTACACCCTCGAACAGCTCGGCGAGCTGTTGCACGCCAAGGACCGGGTGCCCAGTTCGCTGCGTTTCCACGGCGAGGGGGGCTATCTCGTCCTTCCCCCGTCCGAGGTGGGTACGGGGCAGGTGCGCTGGGAACGGGCTCCACTGCCCGGCCCTGCGACGCCCTGGCTGCCGGGCGTGGAGGCGGTCCTGGACGCGCTGGTCGAAGCAAGCAACAGCGCTCCCGACGGCGGCAGCCGGCTCGCGTACTGAGAGCGGCCGGTCGGCGTCGGCGGAGACCGGTGGGGCTCCCGAGCGGGCGTACGGGCTGCTGCTCGGCTCACTCGTTCGGGTGTGAGCCGGTCGAGTTCTGCGTTAAATGGGTGCGCTCCACCCCGGCGTCCGCTTTTCCGTCGATATCTTCGGCGCACCGTCAGGAATTCCCGCGCAGTCGACAGGTGGAGCCGCCACGGATCTCCGCATGATCGTTATGGCGGGCGTGGTGGTCTCCGCCGTCGTGCTTCCGCTCGCGGCTTCTGCGGAACCCCCGGGCGGCCCGGTCCCGTACCGCGTAATGCAAAGTCTGCCGATGCAAAGTCCAGTCATGGCGGGCTTTCTGATGGACCTTCCGGAACCGGTGCGAAGGAGCCTTCGAAGGAGTATTCGGGGGCGCTTTCAAAGGGATCTTCACAAGGGAGTTCCTGGCCCGGACTTCTGTCCGATACCGACCTGCCGAGCGGTCGCGGGAAAGTCGGCGGGCCCGGCGGAGGGGGCGGCTCCGCGTTCACCGGATCGGCCGGTTCCGCGCTGCGGACCGTCGACCGCTGCGGCCCCGAGAGACCCCCCCGAGTGCGCCGAAGGGCAGACCTGTGTCATGACCGACGGGCGTGCCGCATGGGCGCGCAGCTACTACCGCAATACGACGGGTGACGAACTCCGGTCCGTACTCACGCTGATGGGACCCCGAGGCCGGACCGTCGAAACGCACTGCGCGGTGGAGGGGTCACAGGACGAGCCGGGCGGCTGCGAGACGCCGCGTCGCTGGTCCTGCGGAGGTCCTGACGAGTACGTGGCGGTGGCCGAGTGCGCGGGCGGCGGGGTGCCCGACGGGACGGCCGAGGAGGCTCCGCTGCTGCTGAGGTCCGGATCTGATCCGGCGCCTTCCGCGGCGGGTTGACGCCGGTTCTGCAGTCACCGCGCCCGGTCCCGTGTGTCGCTCCGTGCGCCGTGTCCGGGCATGAGAACGCCCGGTCGCTGGCGACGGGGGATGCACCAGCGACCGGGCTTCTAGAACGGTAACAAGAGATCTGCCGTTCGCAAATTCGATCTCGCTTATTCGGACAGCTATTTACTTGCGGGTACTGTGAGTTGTGACGTGAGTCACCGATCGGCCCGCCGCTGTCGTCACGCGGTCACGGTCAGCTGAGCGTCACCTGGCGGTTGGTGAGACCGCCGCGGGCCCGCCGCTCGTCCGCGGTGAGCGGAGCGTCCGAGGCGAGCGCCTGCGCCAGCCGCTCCGCGAGCTCGGCCGCGGGCTTCTCGCACTCCTCGGCCCCCATCGCGCTCGGCAGATCCCAGACCGGGACCATCAGTCCGTGCGCGCGGAAGGAGCCGACCAGCCGCGTCCCCTCACCGAGCGAGGAGGTGCCGGCGGCGTGCAGCCGGGCGAGCGCGTCGAGGAGCTGCTCCTCGGGGTGCGGCATGACCCAGCGCAGGTGGTTCTTCTCCGGGGTCTCGCACCAGTACGCAGCGTCCACGCCGGAGAGCATGGTGGTAGGGATCGCCGCCTCGTTCGCACGCTCCAGGGATGCGGACACCTCGGGCGTGACGCTCTCCGCGTCCGGGACCCAGAACTCGAAGCCGGAGTGGACGACCGGCTCGAACGCGGCTTCCGGGTCGAGCAGGTCCTGCAGGCGCGGCCCGTCGGCCGGTACGCGCCGGGCGGCGACGGGTGAGCCGGGCTCGGTGGCCAGCGCGCGCTGCAGGGTGTCCGCGAGGTCGCGGCTGAGGTCGCCGGAGGAGGTGTCGTTCTGCAGGGCGAGCAGGACGGAGCCGTCGTCGCGGCGCAGCGCCGGCCACGCCATCGGCAGCACGGTCGCGAGCGTCACGGACGGCACGCCTTCGGGCAGTCCGCCCTTCAGGGTCAGCTCGACCGTTGCGGCGGGCACCAGCTCGCGCAGGGCGACCCAGTCGCACTCACCCGCCAGGCCCTCGAACGGGCGCTGGACCAGCTCGGTCACGGCGTGGGCGGCGGCGCGGCCGTGACAGGCCTTGTAGCGGCGGCCCGAACCGCACGGGCAGGGCTCGCGAGCCCCGACCACCGGGATCTCGCCGTCCTTGAGCTGCTGCTTCCCGGCCTTGGTCTGAGGGCGCTTCTTGGCCATGGTGGGCTTTCTCCCGATTGCGACAGTGCGGTCTGGGCCGCGAGCCTAGCCGCCCGTGTCGGGTCCGGGACACAGACGCCCGGGGCGCATGGGGTACGTACGCCGGAGCGCCGGTGTGTCGCGCTCCGTTCAGCGGCCCCGGGCCGCGTCGGGACATCGGTGCACAGGCTCATCCGTACACAGGTTCGCAAGCCCGTCAGTTCACCGGCCCGCGCGTACGCCGAACCGGTGCATCGACCTCGGGCCACGTCAGCCCGCGTCGTCGAAGGCGTCGGCGAGGTCCAGCCCGTCGAGCCCCGGCAGATGCCCGTTCCCGTGCCCGCGGCCCTCGCTGACCAGTACCCACACGGTGACCTCGCCGGACGAGCTGTCGCGTACGCCCCACTCCTCGGCGAGCGCGCTGATGATGTTGAGCCCGCGGCCACCGCGGGCCGTCACGGACGGTGTGGCCGGAATCGGTCGGGTCGGACCGCCTCCGTCCGTCACTTCGACGGTCAGCCCACCTGTTCTGTCGACGCGCCAGGCGGCACGTACGTCGCCGTCACCCACATCTGTGTGTCGGCCCAGCGGCCTGCCGTGTCGGCAGGCATTGCTGAGAAGTTCGGAAAGGATCAATACAGCATCGTCGACGACCGAATCCGACACCCCGTAGCTGCGCAATTGCTCGCGCATCCGGTGCCGCGCCTGCCCCACGCCCGCAGGGCCATGGGGTACGGCCATGCTCGACGACGTGGGCACTTCCTGTGCCACCACCAACGCCACCCCCGAGACCTCCTTTGCCCCACGCCACGGAGTGGATGCCCTCCTGGACTGGACCGGAAACCGGCCAATGGCCCGCCAGTGACGCATTCGTAACGAGCGAATACAGGCTGAATGCGCCGGTGTACACCCTGTAACTGATGTTAAAAGCGACCCAGTTGGGACAGGACCTGTTTTGGCCGGTTCGTGATGATTGCCTCGACGCCAAGGCGTGCGCAGAGCTCCACGTCCTCGGGTTCATTGACCGTCCAGACGTGCACGCGGTGGCCGGCGCGGTGCAGCCGCTCGATGTAGCCCGGGTGACTGCGTACGATCCTCAGCCCCGGACCGGCGATCCGGGCACCGGCCGGCAGTCGCCCGTCGCGCAGCCGCGGCGAGACGAACTGCATCAGATAGACGGTGGGCAGGGTGGGCGCGGCAGCCTGAATGCGATGCAGGGACCGTGCCGAGAAGCTCATGATCCGGACCGGCGAGGGGCCCTCGTCCGGCGGAGTGTCGAGCTCGAAGCGCTTCAGCAGATGCAGCAGCCGTTCCTCCACCTGGCCCGCCCAGCGAGTGGGGTGTTTGGTCTCGATGGCCAGCTGGAGGGGGCGCCCGGCGGCACGCGTCTCGACGACCAGCTCGAGCAGTCGCTCCAGAGTGAGTACGGAGGTGAGCTCGCCCGGCACCGGATCCCAGTCCGGGGACTCCTCGCGGTCCTTCCAGGAGCCGAAGTCGAGGGCGGCGAGTTCGGCGAGTTCCAGGGCGGAGACGGCGCCGCGGCCGTTGGACGTACGGTTCACCCGGCGGTCGTGCACGCAGACGAGGTGGCCGTCGGAGGTGAGCCGTACATCGCACTCCAGCGCGTCCGCGCCGTCCTCGATGGCCTTCCGGTAGGCGGCCAGGGTGTGCTCGGGAGCGTCGTCGGACGCCCCGCGGTGTGCGATGACCTGGATGGGATGCTGCATGGTGTGCTGCCGTGCGTGGGTCACCGCGTCATGGTGCCACCGAGTGGCGGCGGGGGTGCGTACCTTGCGGTGGGGGACCGTTTTGCCGGATATAAAGATTGGTGCACGGACGCACAGGTCCTGCTTACAGTGGCCTGACGGGTCATGGGAAAAGCTGGCTCCGGACACGTACACAGCGGATCTCTTGCCGAAAATTGATGAGGAACCGAGGAGTAAAGAGCTGTGAGCACAGAGAACGAGGGCAACGAGGGCACTGCGGCTCAGGCCGTTCCGTCCGTTCCGTCCGCACCTCCCGTGCCGGCCGCTGCTCCTGAGGGCACGCCTGCGCCCCCGTCGGCGCCCCCGGGCCCGGATTCGTCGGACGCGGCGGCGACGCAGCAGTCCGGGCCGGCGATGGACTGGCCGCCGCCGCAGCCCTCCGGGCCGCAGCACGCGCCGTCCGCGCAGCCGCAGCCGGCCGGTGCCTGGCCGCCGCCCCCGCCTGCCGTTCCCGCGTACGCGCAGGGCGCGGGTGATGGCGGTGGTCCCGTGTGGGGGGCGGCCGGCCAGCTGCCGCCGGAGGCCCCGCGAAAGAGGCGCGGCAGCGGCCTGGTGGCCGCGGTGGCCGTCGCGGCCCTCGTGGCGGGCGGCGTCGGCGGCGCCCTCGGCTACTGGGCTGCCGACCGGAACGACAGCGGCAACTCCTCCGGTTCGACCACGGTCACGGCGTCGACCAATCCGCAGGCCCTCAAGCGCGACCCCGGCACGGTCGCGGGCGTCGCGGCCAAGGCGCTGCCCAGCGTGGTCACCATCGACGCGCAGAACGGCGACGGCGAGGGCGGCACGGGCACCGGCTTCGTGTACGACAAGGAAGGCCACATCCTCACCAACAACCACGTGGTGGCTTCCGCGGCGAACAATGGCCAGCTCACGGCGACGTTCTCCAACGGCAAGAAGTACGACGCCGAGGTGGTGGGCCGCGCGGAGGGTTACGACGTCGCCGTACTGAAGCTCAAGAACGCGCCGTCGGGGCTCGCCCCGCTGCTCCTCGGCAACTCGGACCAGGTCGCGGTCGGTGATTCGACGATCGCGATCGGCGCGCCGTTCGGTCTGTCCAACACGGTCACGACCGGCATCATCAGCGCGAAGAACCGTCCGGTCGCCTCCGGTGACGGTTCCGGCGGCAGCAACTCGTACATGAGCGCACTGCAGACCGACGCCTCGATCAACCCGGGCAACTCCGGTGGCCCGCTGCTCGATGCGCGCGGTGCGGTCATCGGTATCAACTCGGCCATCCAGTCGACCGGTAGCAGCGGTCAGGCCCAGGCGGGATCCATCGGCCTCGGTTTCGCGATCCCGATCAACCAGGCGGAGAACGTCGCCCAGCAGCTGATCAAGACCGGTCAGCCGGTCTACCCGGTGATCGGTGCCACGGTCACCATGGACGAGAAGACCGGCGGCGCCGTCATCTCGGAGCAGGGCTCGGGCGGCACGCCGCCCGTCAGTCCGGACGGTCCCGCCGCCAAGGCCGGTCTCAAGGCGGGCGACGTCATCACCAAGTTCAACGACACGGTGATCGACAGCGGCCCGACCCTGATCGGCGAGATCTGGACCCACAAGCCGGGCGACAAGGTCACGCTGACCTACAAGCGCGACGGCAAGGTGTCGACGGCCGAAGTCACCCTGGGGGAGCGCAAGGGCGACAGCTGACCGGCTAGGCTGTCCTCGCGTCAAGGCCGGTCGATGACCGATGACGTGGGGTGGGTTGCCCGAGCGGCCTAAGGGAACGGTCTTGAAAACCGTCGTGGCAGCGATGTCACCGTGGGTTCAAATCCCACACCCACCGCAGCACCTGTGAAGGGGCGTCCGAGAGGGCGCCCCTTCTGCGTGCGCGGCCGACGGTGTCGAGTCCGGTCGGTGGTGCGGGCTCAGGGGAATCGGTCGGGACGGTCGGCGTCCTCCGGGCCCATGGGGCGGCCGGAGGTGAGGCGGGCGGCTGAGGCGATGGTGGCCCGTGCCTCGCGTTCGGTGAGGCCGGTGCGGACGGCGGCGTCGGTGAGGGCGTCCGCCAGGGCTTCGCCGAAGCCGTGTTCGTACGCACGGCAAGCAGCCCAGAAGAGACGGGTGTTGCGCTGTCCTTCGTGTGCCGCGAGAACGAACTGGACCAGGCCCCGGCCGTGGTGGGGGCGGCCGGAGGGGTGGTGAGGACGTGCGGGGGGCGTGAGCAGCCGGAGGAGCGCGCGGGGGCAGGGGGCTGGGGAGAGATCGGCGGCGCCGGGGGCGAGGCGGTAGGTGCCGCGGGCGGTGACCGAGCCGGGACCGACCAGGTAGCCGCCGGTGCCGCGGATGTCGATGCCGGGGGCGAGGCGGCTCGCGGAATTCGGTACGGATATGCCGGGCGGGCCGGTGAGCCAGATGTGGTGGCCGCCGCTGGGTGTGATCACCGTGACCGTCGGCGGGATGGTGAACAGGTGGTGCAGGGCCAGTTGCTGGAGGGCCGCCACGGAGTCCATCCGGCCGGTGGTGTCGATGTCGAGGTCGACGCCGATGAGGTGGTGCGGGGCCCGGCCGCAGGCGATTCCGTAGCCGGTGGCCCAGGGGGCGGCGGCGAAGAGGGCGCGTACGGCAGCAGGGTTCGTGGTGGCGTCGTGGACGCCGTGTCCGGGGAGACCGCAGGCGCCCCGGCACGTGACCGGCCGGTCCTCGTCGTGGTGGGGAGAGCGCAGGGCGGGGAGCTTGGTGGCGGACAGCGGGATGACGGGGAGCCCGTGCTCGGCGGCGGAGAGCGCGTGGGCGAGGGCCAGGGTGGCGGTCTGCCGGTCGGTGATGGCCATAGCTCTATGTTCGTACAACTGTTCGAAGAAAGGAAGGGGTGGCGGGGGTGAGCGGCGGGCGACGGTGGAGGGTGGGGCCGGATCGGTTGCTGTGGATCGGGCGGGGTGGAAGGGCGGGAAATGGGCCGAAACGTTTTTCCTCTTGGGTGCGCGGGATTGCGTGGTGCCGGGGGTGTGAGCTGGGGCTTCGGGGGCGGGCGGGAGGTTTATCGGGTGTTCCTCATGCTTGCGGGGGAATCGGTGGACCTGGGTGGTTCCCCGGGGATTCGGTGGGCAGCTTTGGTCTCGCGACGTCGTGATCAAGACCGAGGCGGTCGGCCAACTGCCTCGAGAACAGCCACACTTTCGGTTCCTGGAGGAAATTGACATGGCAAGCATCCGTACTGCTCGCGCCCTCGCCGCTGTTGCCGCACTGCCCCTCGCCGTCGCGCTCTTCGGCGGCGTTGCTCAGGCCGACAACGGCTCGTTCGCGAACGACGGGTCGAACGCGGGTGTTGCGACGATCAGCGGCAGTGGAGTCGGCAGGGACAACTCCGGCAATTCGTCGACGTCGCAGCAGCAGGCCACCGGTTCCGGGGCATCGAATCAGAGCAACTCGGCTCAGGTGAACCGCTCGGCGTTCGCCGCGATCTACCAGTCCAATAGGAATGTCACGGTGAACTTCACGAAACTCTGGTGAGTCGGGGTCCACCGTGGGCCGGTCGGGGGGCCGGCGCGGGGTGGGGTGAACAACGGCCTGCGTGAAGGCGCTTCTGCGTCTTCACGCAGGCCGCTCGCGTTTCCCGCGCAGGAGTGTTCGGGCGTCGCCGACCTTGACAGCGGCCACGAATCTGACGGACAGTCAGAAATCCTGATCCGTACGCCCGCGTCCGGAAGGCCCGCCGCCGTGCACCTCGCCCCGACGGAGCGTCAGCAACAGCTGCGCGCCGAGCTCCGCACCTATTTCCGCGATGTGATCACCGGGCCTGACGCGGCCTCCGGGACGGATGCGACGTCCGGGATGCGGGCAAGACATGCCGATGATCCGGTCGAACAGCGCCGGCTGCTGCGTCGGATCGGCACCGACGGGATGCTCGGACTTGGCTGGCCCGTAGAGTACGGAGGTCAGGGCCGCGGTCCCGACGAGCAGTTCGTCTTCTTCGACGAGGCGTACCGGGCGGGTGCGCCCGTGTCCATGGTCACGCTCAACACTGTCGGCCCGACCCTGATGAAGTACGGGACCGAGGCGCAGAGGGCGTACTTCCTGCCGCGGATCCTCAACGGCGACCTCGTCTTCGCGATCGGCTACAGCGAGCCGGAGGCCGGCACGGACCTGGCGGCCTTGCGCACCAGGGCGGTGCGGGACGGCGACGCCTGGGTGATCGACGGACAGAAGATCTTCACCAGCAATGCGCAGAACGCGGACTGGATCTGGCTCGCCTGCCGTACGGATCCGGATGCGGCCAAGCACAAGGGCATCTCGATCATCCTGGTCCCGACGGACGCCCCCGGGTTCGCCTGGACCCCCATCGAGACCGTAGGTGGTCTGACCACGACGGCCACCTATTACGACGGGATACGGGTACCCGTCACGAATCTGGTCGGCGAGGAGAACGGGGGCTGGGGGCTGATCACCAACCAGCTGAACCATGAGCGGGTGGCGCTCGCCGCGATCGGGATGCAGGCGGAGGAGTTCTACGAGGCGGTGCTCGCCCACGCCCGTACCCCCGATCCGGTGAGTGGACGGCGCCCGGTTGACGAGCTGTGGGTGCGGTCCCGGCTGGCTGAGGCCTATGCCCGGCTGGCGGCAACGCGCCTGCTCAACTGGCGTTTGGTGGGGGATGTGGGGGCGGGCTCGCTGGCCCCCGGCGAGGCGAGCGGCGTGAAATTCATGGGAACCGAATCGGCCGTCGAGGTGTATCGAATGTGCCAGGAAATCACGGGCGAGGCCGGAATGGTCCGCGGTGGTTCGCTCGGCTCCTTCGGGGACGGGGAGCTGGAGCGGATGAACAGGGCGGCGCAGATCAACACCTTCGGGGGCGGGGTGAGCGAGGTGCAGCGGGAGATCGTCGCGACGATGCGGCTCGGTATGAAGAGGGGGAAGCGGTGACGGACGCGCGATACGAGCAGGGCGGCCGGAGCCCGCAGGGCGGGCGCGGCGGGCAGGGAGGGCAGGGAGGGGCGGACGAGTTGTACGAACGGCTCAAGGCGTACGAGGGCCGGGCGGCCGCCACCGCCGGCGTCGGCAAGGACCTGGTCAACGAGCCGATGGTCAGGCACTGGTGCGAGGCCGTGGGAGACACGAACCCGGCATACGCGGGGCCGGGGGCGATTGCTCCGCCCACCATGCTGCAGGCGTGGACGATGGGCGGCCTGTCGGGGCACTCGAACCGTTCCGAGGCGTACGACGAGCTGTTCGCCCTCCTCGACGGCGCCGGGTACACATCGGTGGTCGCGACCGACTGCGAGCAGGAGTATCTGCGGCCGCTGCGTCCCGGGGACCGCATCACCTTCGACGCGGTGATCGAGTCGGTGTCGGAGCGGAAGACGACCAGGCTGGGGACGGGCTACTTCGTCACGACGCTGATGGATGTCCGAGCAGCCGGGGAGCCGGCCGGGACGCACCGCTTCCGGATCCTCAAGTACACGCCCGCAGCGGTGAGGCGAGGGGCGAAGCCGGGAGGGCCGGCGGGGGTGAAGGAAGGCGGCCGGAGTCTGCGGCCGAGGCCGGTGATCAATCGGGACAACGCCGGGTTCTGGCAGGGCGTCGCCGAACACAAATTACTCATCCAGCGGTGCGGGGAGTGCGAGACCCTGCGCTTCCCCTGGCTGCCCGGGTGCAATGAGTGCGGTTGTCAGGAGTGGGACACGGTCGAGGCGAGTGGCGAGGGCACCGTCTTCAGCTATGTAGTGATGCATCACCCGCCCTTCCCCGCCTTCGGCGCCTCCGACGACGCCGGGCCGTACGCAGTGGCGCTGATAGAGCTGGCGGAGGGTGTACGGATGGTCAGCAATGTGGTCGGTGTGCCGTACGACAAGGTGCGGACAGGGATGCCGGTCCGGCTGGAATTCCTGCGCACGGACCCAGAGTTGGAGTTGCCGGTCTTCCGGGGGAGCGAGGGTTGACATGGACTTCACGCCCACGGAGGAGCAGACCGCGGCACAGGGTCTCGCCGCGCAGATCTTCGGAGATCTGGCCACGCACGAGCGGCTGTCCGCCGCCGGGACGGGGACGGACAGCGAGCTATGGAAGGAGCTGTGCGCGGCCGGGCTGACCGCCGCCGTCGAGGAGATCGGGCTGCTGGGCCTGGTGCTGCTGCTGGAGGAGCAGGGGAGAACGACTGCGCAGGTGCCGTTCGCGGTGACATGTGCGTACGGGCTGCTTGCCATTGCCGAGCACGGTACGGACGAACAGCGGGAGCGACTGCTTCCGCCGCTGCGGGACGGCACTGCTGTCGCCACCGGCGCGTTCCCGGCACGCGATGGTCTACGGGCCGACGGGGAAGGGCGGTTGAGCGGCAGCGTGCCCTATGTGCCGTGGCTGAGGGACGCCACTCTGGTGCTCGTGGCGGACGCGGACCGGGTGCTGTGGATCGTACGGACCGCCGACCCGGGTGTGGCGGTGACGCCGGTGGAGACCACGGCTCCATGGTCGGCGGCCCGGCTCGCCCTGGACCGGGCGCCCGGCGAGCGGCTCGGTGGACCAGCAGGACGCACGGGGGCGAGCACGGGGGCGGACAGCGTAACCGGGAAGGCGGTGTATGGAGCTGTGCTGGCCGCGAGCCGTACGGCGTTTGCGGGGTTGCAGGCGGGGGTGTGCGCCGGGTCGCTGACCCGGGCGGTCGCCCACACCACCACCAGGGAGCAGTTCGGGCGCCCACTCTCCACCAACCAGGGGGTGCTGCTGCGGGCCGCTGATGCCCATATGGACACCGAGGCGATACGGGTCACCGCGTACGAGGCGGCGTGGCGCCACGACAAGGGGCTGCCGTTCGCGGCCCAGGCACTGACCGCGGCCTGGTGGGCGTCGGAGGCGGGCAAGAGGGTCGTGCATGCCGGACAGCATCTGCACGGTGGGACGGGAGCCGACCTCGACCACCCCGTGCACCGGCACTTCCTCTGGGGCCGCCAGCTCGACGCCTATCTGGGATGCGGCAGCGAAGTGCTGGAGGAATTGGGTCAGTTGCTGGTGAAGGAGGAATCGCAATGAAGGTCGGCGAGGAGCTGGCACCGCTGGAGGTCGCGGTGACCCGCACCCTGATCGTCGCGGGCGCCATCGCCTCCCGCGACTACCAGGACGTGCACCATGATGCCGAGCTCGCACAGCAGAAGGGCTCCCCGGACATTTTCATGAACATCCTGACGACCAACGGCCTGGTCGGGCGGTACGTCACCGACCACTTCGGGCCCTCGGCGGTGCTCCGCAAGGTCGCCATCAGGCTGGGCGCACCCAACTATCCGGGGGACACCATGGTGTTGAGCGGCACCGTCACGGCCGTCGGCGACGACGGGACGGCCGAGGTGACGGTCGTCGGAGCCAATGGTCTCGGCAGGCACGTCACCGGCAAGGTGACGGTCAGCGTCCCGGAGGGATCCGCATGAGCGTGCGCAGGGCAGATTCGCTCGGCGGACGGGCCGCGATCGTAGGGATCGGGGCGACCGAGTTCTCCAAGGACTCCGGGCGCAGCGAACTGAAGCTGGCCGTCGAGGCGGTGCGGGCCGCCCTCGACGACGCCGGGCTGACCCCCGCCGATGTCGACGGCCTGGTCACCTTCACGATGGACACCAGCCCCGAGATCACTGTCGCCCAGGCGGCCGGCATCGGGGAGCTGTCGTTCTTCTCCCGCATCCACTACGGGGGCGGGGCGGCCTGCGCCACCGTGCAGCAGGCGGCGCTCGCCGTGGCGAGCGGGGTGGCCGATGTCGTGGTCTGTTACCGCGCATTCAACGAGCGGTCGGGGCGCCGTTTCGGTTCCGGGGTGCAGCACCGGGAACCGACGGCTGAGGGGACTGCGCTCGGCTGGAATCTCCCCTTCGGACTCCTCACCCCGGCCTCCTGGGTCGCCATGGCCGCCCAGCGCTACCTGCACACGTACAACCTGACCCCGGAAGCCTTCGGCCATGTCGCGGTCACCGACCGGCGCCACGCCGCGCGCAACCCGGCGGCGTACTTCTACGAGAAGCCGATCACGCTTGCCGATCACGCCGCATCGCGCTGGATCGTCGAACCGCTACGGCTGCTCGACTGCTGTCAGGAGACCGACGGCGGACAGGCGATCGTCGTCACCAGTGCGGAGCGGGCCCGCGACCTTCCCCGTCCGCCCGCAGTGATCGTCGCTGCCGCTCAGGGTGCCGGGCGGGCGCAGGAACAGATGACCAGCTTCTACCGTGACGGGCTGACCGGACTGCCGGAGACGGATGTCGTCGCCGGACAGCTCTGGCGTACCTCCGGACTCGCTCCCGCCGACATCGACGTGGGCATCCTCTACGACCACTTCACCCCGTTCGTTCTGATGCAGCTGGAGGAGTTCGGATTCTGCGGACCGGGTGAGGCCGCTGACTTCGTGGCGGACGACGCGCTGCCACTGAACACACACGGAGGCCAGTTGGGAGAGGCCTATCTGCACGGGATGAATGGCATTGCGGAGGCGGTCCGGCAGATCCGGGGCACGTCGGTGAATCAGATACCCGGAGCGGCGAGAACGCTGGTGACGGCAGGCACGGGGGTCCCCACCTCGGGACTGATACTGGGCACGGACGGCGCGTGACGGGGGAGCGACGGCGCGGGTGGGGCGGTGGGGCCGTCCGGGGGTGACCCTGAGTCCTGATGACGGCCCCTACTCCTTCAGGAGGTGGGGCCGACCCCACCCCTACAACCTGAGGCGGACGTGGCTTCGGGACCTGGGGCCGATCCCCCGGGGTAGTACCCACTCCTAGCGTGGACCTATGACCACGCCAGTCTGCACGGGCGCCTCCAGGGGAGCCACTGCCGCCACCGGATACGCGCCGCACACCTCGTCGGCGTCGCACACGCAGCACGCGCCACGCGCCTCGTCGGCGTCGCACACGCAGCACGCGCCACGCGCCTCGTCGGCGTCATACCCGCAGCACGCATCGGCCACCACGCAGGCCTCGCACACCGCGCTCACTCCGCACGGGGCGTGTGCTCCGCACGTTCCGTACCCGTCGTTCTCGTCGTTCGTGCGGGCGCGGGGGCCCGTGCTGCTGCGTACCGCGCGCTCGCTCACCGCGAATCCGAGTGATGCCGAGGACCTGCTGCAGACCGCGCTCACCAAGACGTACGTGGCGTGGGAGCGGATCGAGGATCACCGGGCGCTCGACGGTTACGTTCGCCGGGCGCTGCTGAACACCCGGACCTCGCAGTGGCGCAAGCGCAAGGTCGACGAGTTCGCCTGCGACGAGCTGCCCGAGCAGGAGGCCTCTCCGGCGCCCGATCCCGCGGAGCAGCAGTCCTTGCACGATGCGATGTGGCGGGCCGTGCTGAAGCTTCCCGACCGGCAGCGGGCGATGGTCGTCCTGCGTTACTACGAGGACCTCAGTGAGGCGCAGACGGCCGAGGTGCTCGGGGTGTCCGTCGGCACCGTCAAGAGCGCGGTCTCACGAGCGCTCGGCAAGCTCCGCGAGGACCCGGAGCTGATCCCTGTGCGCTGAGCCCGAAGCTCACCGGCGGGCCGACAGCACGGCGGGCCTCGGGCCGGCAGACGGGCGGGCGCGGGCTCGCGAGGCGTTCCGGGTGGTGCGACGGTTGGGGGTATCAGCCTTCCTCCCAGGACCGGGAAACCAGAAGCCGGGAAAGGTGGCGACGGTCATGGCTGAACATCCGCATGCCGCGCTGGTCCGCAAGGGCTATGAAGCGTTCAACCGCGGTGACATGGAGACGCTGGCCGAGATTCTGGCGGGCGACGCGACCCACCATGTCCCGGGCAACAGTGCACTCTCCGGTGACTACAAGGGCCGGGACGAGATGCTCGCGTACTACCGGCGGCTGGCCGAGGAATCGGACGGCACGATGACGGCCACGCTGCTGAATGTGCTGGTCGACGGCCGGGGGCACGCAGTGTCTGTGCATCGGGTCATGGCGAAGCGCAAGGGGCGGACGCTCGATGCCATGGGCGGGATCGTCTTCCGGATCATCGGCGACAAGGCCACCGACCTTGACGAGTGCATGGAAGACATTGAGGTCAGCGACGCATTCTGGTCCTGATTCCCGGTTGCTCGCCCCGCGGGCCCCGTCGGCATGGCGGCCAGGGGAATCCGACGGAAACCGATTCGTACTCCCGGGAGTAGTGACATACCGCACGGTATGTGCGCAGAATCAGCGGAACCTTACTGCCGCGTAGCGCCCACCGGGAGGACGCCGTGCTGAGCACCATGCAGGACGTACCGCTGACTGTCACCCGCATCCTGACGCATGGGATGACGATCCATGGGAAGTCTCAGGTCACGACCTGGACCGGCGAGCCCGAGCCGCAGCGGCGAAGCTTCGCCGAAGTGGGCCGCCGTGCCACACAGCTCGCCCACGCGCTGCGCGACGAGCTCGGCGTCGTCGGCGACCAGCGGGTGGCGACCCTCATGTGGAACAACGCGGAGCACATCGAGGCGTATCTCGCGATCCCCTCCATGGGCGCGGTGCTCCACACGCTCAACCTGCGGCTTCCCGCCGAGCAGTTGATCTGGGTGGTCAAGCACGCGGACGACAAGGTCGTCCTCGTCAACGGCTCGCTGCTGCCGCTTCTTGCACCGCTCCTCGCCCACCTGACGTCGATCGAGCATGTGGTGGTCGTGGGGCCAGGCGACCGTTCGGTGCTCGACGGCGCCGTGCCGCAGGTGCACGACTACGAGGAGCTGATCGCCGGCCGCCCGACCAGCTACGACTGGCCCGAGCTGGACGAACGCCAGGCCGCCGCCATGTGTTACACCTCCGGCACCACCGGCGACCCCAAGGGCGTCGTCTACTCCCATCGCTCCATCTACCTGCACTCCATGCAGGTCAACATGGCCGAGTCGATGGGGCTGTCGGACAAGGACACCACGCTGGTGGTCGTCCCCCAGTTCCACGTCAACGCCTGGGGTCTGCCGCATGCGACGTTCATGACCGGCGTCAACATGCTCATGCCGGACCGCTTCCTGCAGCCCGCCCCGCTCGCCGACATGATCGAGCGTGAGAAGCCGACCCACGCCGCCGCCGTCCCCACCATCTGGCAGGGGCTGCTCGCCGAGGTCACCGCCAACCCGCGCGATCTGACCTCCATGGCCCGCGTCACCATCGGCGGCGCCGCTTGTCCGCCCGCCCTGATGGAGGCGTACGACAAGCTGGGTGTCCGCCTCTGCCACGCCTGGGGCATGACGGAGACGTCGCCGCTCGGCACCATGGCCAACCCGCCCGCCGGTCTGACGGAGGAGCAGGAGTGGCCGTACCGGATCACCCAGGGCCGTTTCCCGGCCGGCGTCGAGGCGCGGCTGGTCGGCCCCGGCGGCGACCACCTGCCCTGGGACGGCGAGTCGGCCGGTGAGCTGGAGGTGCGCGGTCCCTGGATCGCAGGTGCGTACTACGGGGGTGCGGACGGCGAGGCGCTGCGCCCCGAGGACAAGTTCAGCGACGACGGCTGGCTGAAGACCGGTGACGTCGGCGTCATCAGCGAGGACGGCTTCCTCACCCTCACCGACCGCGCCAAGGACGTCATCAAGTCCGGTGGGGAGTGGATTTCGAGCGTCGAGCTGGAAAATGCCCTGATGGCGCACCCGGATGTGGCCGAGGCCGCCGTCGTCGCCGTCCCGGACGAGAAGTGGGGGGAGCGTCCGCTCGCGACCGTGGTCCTCAAGGACGGCGCCACCGCCGACTACGTGACCTTGAAGGGGTTCCTCGTGGAGTACGGCATAGCGAAGTGGCAGCTGCCGGAGCGCTGGACGCTCATTCCGTCGGTGCCGAAGACCAGCGTCGGCAAGTTCGACAAGAAGGTGATCCGCAAGCAGTACGCGGACGGCGAGCTGGAGATCACCCAGCTCTGATCGACGGGTCCGACGGGTCCGCCACGGGCTGAGAGGGTCCGCCAGGCGAATACGACGAGGGCGGTACGGGGTTTCCCGTACCGCCCTCGTCGCATGCGTCCGTCCGTCAGTTCGTGCCGATCTTCGCCAGCAGGTCGACGATGCGGGACTGCACCTCTTCGCTCGTCGAGCGTTCCGCCAGGAACAGCACGGTCTCGCCCGAGCTGAGCTTCGGCAGTTCCGCCCGGTTCATGTCGGCCGAGGTGTAGACGACCAGCGGGGTGCGGTTGAGCTGGCCGTTCGCGCGCAGCCAGTCGACGATCCCGGCCCGGCGGCGGCGTACCTGCATCAGGTCCATCACCACCAGGTTCGGCCGCATCCGGGTGGCCAGCGAGACCGCCTCGTCGTCGGTGGCGGCCCGCGCGACCTGCATGCCGCGGCGTTCCAGCGTCGCCGTCAGTGCCACCGCGATCTCCTCGTGCTCCTCGATCAGCAGCACGCGCGGCGGGTGCTGCTCGCTGTCGCGGGGAGCGAGCGCCTTGAGGAGTACGGCGGGGTCGGCACCGTACGCCGCTTCCCGCGACGCCTGCCCCAGACCGGCCGTCACCAGCACCGGAACCTCCGCGGCCACCGCCGCCTGGCGCAGCGACTGCAGGGCCGTACGGGTGATGGGGCCGGTCAGCGGGTCCACGAAGAGCGCGGCGGGGAATGCCGCGATCTGGGCGTCCACCTCCTCGCGGGAGTGCACGATCACCGGCCGGTAGCCGCGGTCGCTCAGCGCCTGCTGGGTGGAGACGTCGGGCGCGGGCCAGACGAGGAGCCGACGCGGGTTGTCCAGCGGCTCCGGGGGCAGCTCGTCGTCGACCGGCTGCGGCGACGGACGGTTGGCGACCTCTACCGCGCCTCCCGGGCCGTCCAGCGGCTCCGGACCTTCGGCGCCCTCGTCGGGTGCCCCGATGGCGTATGCGCGCCCCTCGGCCGCAGGGGCGGACAGCAGCTGCCCGGAGGTGCTGGTGGTGGGAGCTGCGGCGGGCTGCGCAGCAGCGGCCGGTGCGGCGCCGGGCTGCGTGGCGGCCGGCTGCGGCACGGCGGGCTGTGCCGTGCGCTCGGCCTCGGGCGGGGCGGCGAGCTTCCGGCGTCGCCCGGCGCCGCCGAGCGTCTGGTTCTGCTGATGGGCGAGGTGCTGGACGAACGGCACGCCCTGCCCGAGCGTCCGCACGCTGAACGCGCGCCCCTGCGTCGAGTCGGCCGACGGGGAGGCGGGCATGGGGGCCTCGGCCGGCAGCGGCTGGCGCCGCGCGTCCGGCACGGGCTCGGGTGCAGGTGCAGGTACGGGTTCGGTGTCTCGCGGGCGGCTCTCCGTCACACCGGCGGGGCTGGTGTTGCCGGTGGTGTGGGTGGTGTGCCCCCCTCCGGTCCGGTCCAGGTCGTCGCCGGGGGGTGTCAGGGAAGCCGGCCCCTGTCCCGAGGTGCCGTTCTCCGCCCAGCCCCCGGGCTGCGCGGGCAGTCCGGGCTGCATCGGCTGCTGCAGGGGCTCCGGCTGCTGCGGTGCGTCGGCCTGACGGGCCCGGCGGCGGCCGGTCGGCCCGGGGTGTGCCTGCGGCGGCGTGTGGACGTCGTCCTGCGGGGCCCGTACGGCGTCATGGCGTCCGGGCAGCGAGGCGTCCGCCTCACCGGCCGTGGGCGGGATCCGGTCGGCCTCGGCGGGCGGGAGCGCGAACGCGGTCCGCGGCCCTGTCGACTCGGCCGGAACGGACCGGTCCTGCGCGGTCCCGAGCGCCCGCCGGGCCCGCCGCCCGGTCGGCTGCGGCTGGGCCTCGCCCTGCTGCGTGTTGCCCTCGCTCTGCCCCTGGCCGGCGGCAGGAGCGACTGCCGGGAGGGCCAGCTGATTCTCGTTGCCCTGACGAGTGCGGTGTCCGCCCGCAGGCACCGGCATCGGCATCTCGACCGGAACACCCTGCGGCGGCACGGTCTGCCCGCGCTGCGGACGGCCGCCACCGCCCTGTGCGCCCTCGGCCGCCGTCACCACGGAGCCCTCGGACGGCGCCGCGGCTCCGGGCAGAGCCAACGCCTGCCCGGGCCCCTGCCCCGGCTGCGGAGACTGGGTGGACTGTGCGGGCAGCGGGGACTGCGCGGGCGCAGCGGTCGCCTCGGCCGGGCTGGGCCTCCCCCGCCTGCGGCCGGATCCCTCGCCGTGCTGCTGGGCGGGGACGAGCCCCTGAGGCGACTGCGGACCCTGCTGGACCTGCTGAGCCGACTCCTCCTGTGTCACCGTTTCGCGCCGCGCCCGCCGCCGTCCGGTCGGCTCCACCGCTGCTGTGTCCGCCCCCGGTCCGGCTTCCGCCGCACCCACCGGGCTCTCCAGGAAGGCATCCGTCGACGCCCTGCGGGCCCTGCGCCGCCCGCCGGGCGGTGTGCCCGGCTGCTCCTGCACGGCACCGGCCCCGGCAGCGCCACCGGCCGTCGCCTCCGCCGGTGCCTGCACGACGGGCGGCTCCGGCGGCATCACGGTGCCCGACCCCGCGCCCAGCGGCACCTCGAGTACATACGCGCTGCCGCTCATCCCCGGCATCTCGTGCGTCTGGAGCACACCGCCGTGCGCCCGCACGATTCCGCGCACGATCGGCTCGTGCACCGGGTCTCCCCCGGCGAACGGTCCGCGCACCTCGATCCGTACGACCTCACCGCGCTGCGCCGCCGCCACGACCACCGTCGAGTCGACGTAGCCGCCGCCCGGCACCACACGTGCCTTGCCGGTCGAGTCGACCCCGGCGACATCCGCGACCAGATGCGCGAGCGCGGTCACCAGCCGACCCGCGTCGACCTCGGCCTCGATCGGCGGCGCGTGCACCGCGAACTGGGCCCGGCCGGGGCCGATCAGCTCCACGGCGGCGTCGATCCCGGCCGTCACGACACCGTCGAGCAGCACAGTCGCCTTGACCAGCTGCTCCGCACCGCTGTCCAGCCGCTGGAAGCCCAGCACGTTGTCGACGAGCGTCGTCATGCGGGCATAGCCGGCAGCCAGGTGGTGCAGGATCTGGTTGGCCTCGGGCCACAGCTGACCCGCCGGGTCGGCGGCGAGCTTGAAGAGCTCGCCGCGCAGCTCCTCCAGCGGGCCGCGCAGCGACTCGCCGAGCACGGCGGTCAGCTGGTGGTGCCGGGCGGTCAGGTCCGTGATCCGCTCGGCCTGCTCCTCCAGCTCTGCCGCGTACCGCTCGGTCCGGTCGGCCAGCTCGGTGGTGTGCCGTTCGGTGAGCTCGGCGACTTCGGTGGTGTGCTGTTCGGTGAGCTCGGTGACCTCGGTGGTGTGGCTCTCGGTCAGCTCGGTGAGCTGCGTCGTGTGCTGCTTGGTGAGTTCCTCGTACGGCCTGCGGTCGGTGAACGTCATCACCGCGCCGACCAGCTGGTCCCCGTCGCGGACGGGCGCGGTCGTCAGGTCGACCGGCACCTGGGCGCCGCTCTTGGACCACAGGACCTGCCCACGCA
The DNA here is from genome assembly GCF_036108815.1 of Streptomyces sp. NBC_00353. Lineage (NCBI taxonomy): Bacteria > Bacillati > Actinomycetota > Actinomycetes > Kitasatosporales > Streptomycetaceae > Streptomyces > Streptomyces sp. NBC_00353. The sequence continues at coordinate 5,472,226 of NZ_CP107985.1, forward strand.
CCCGGTGCTTGCGCCCGGACTTGAGCGTGTCGGCGAGCGGCGACTCCTCGTACGGGAACGGCTCGCCCTCCGCACGCGAGTGCAGGATGAGCGGGTGCAGCTCCTGGCCGCCCAGGTCGCTGGCGCGGAATCCGAGGATCTGCGCGGCGGCGGGGTTGACCAGAACGACCCGGCCGTCCGTGTCCGTGCCGACGACACCCTCGGCCGCGGCCCGCAGGATCATCTCGGTCTGCCGCTGCGAGCGGGCCAGCTCGGCCTCGGTGTCGACGGTGCCCGACAGATCCCGTACGACGAGCATCAGCAGCTCGTCACCCGTGTAGCTGCCGGCGTAGCCCGCCTGGAAGTCGTTGTACGCGGCCTGCCCGTCCTCCAGGCTGGCGCTGGTGACCTCGACCGGGTACTCGGTGCCGTCGGTCCGCCGCGCGGTCATCCGCGTCGGCTTCGTACGGCCCCGCTCGTCCGCGGCCTCGGGCCTGCGCATCGACCCCGGAATCAGCTTGGAGTCGAACTCCGGCAGCAGATCGAGCAGTCCACGACCGACGAGCGCGGTGCCCGGAGTCTCGAACATTTCGAGGGCGATGGTGTTGGCGTTGACGACCGTGCCGTTGCAATTGACGAGCAACAGCCCGTCCGGAAGGGCATCGAGTATGGCTGCGAGGCGAGCAGCGCCTCGGGATGGCCTGCTGCTCACGACGACGCTTCCTCCCTGATTACCGCACCTTGCCGACAGCGGGCCCCATCTTGCCCCTCGGGCCGCAGGCTGTCACTGGAGGAGTCTAAAGGCAGGGAGGGGGCATCCGACGGCGGATGAGGGGGAGCTCTCACCAAGGTTCTGTGCATACGGTGTACGACTCCTGCCCTGTGCGAGTCCTGTGAAGCCCCCGGTACGGGTCCTGCGACGGGCCCGGCCGCCGTGGTCAGCGGACGTTGGGGAGCACCGGCCGCAGCGTGTTCCAGCGGGCGATCTCGCAGCCGTTGGTCCGGTCGAAGGACGCGTCGACGTGCTGCCCCCGCCAGCTCCCGGTGACCCGGGCGGTGGCCGAGCCGCCGAACTGCTGGGTGCACATGGCGTCCGCGGGCACCGGACGGAAGGGGTCCGCGCCGGCATTCCCGTCCGTGGGCTGCGCGAGCTCCGCCAGCCGGTCACAGGCCTGCTGCGCCACCGGATGGGTGCCGCCCGCCGGGAGGCACCGCAGTTCGTACACGCCGTCGGCCTCCCGGTCGCCGGAGTCCGAGACCGTCACCCTCAGCTGGGTCCTCTCGGTGCCGTCGTCGCCCTGGAGCGCCGACGGCAGCGGCAGCGGAACGGGCAGCAGCGGCAGGGGGCCGGTTCCGGCGTTCGCGGCCGGTGCGGCAGCCGACAGTACGGCGAGCGATGCGACAGCGGTGAGGACGAGGCGGCGCAGCATGCGGAGCTCCTGTTGGACGCGGAAGAACGGCGGAGGCGGTACCCCCGTCTTCACTAACGCTCCGCACGCCGCGGCGTTGCGCAACCCAGACGCTTTGCCCTCGTGGCCGCCTGCCTAGTACCGTAGGCGGCGATTGGAGAGACAGCGCTCAGCTGTGTCATCATCTGCACGCACCACTCGCGCTCGCGCGAGGTGTGCTGGAGGCGTCGCCTAGTCCGGTCTATGGCGCCGCACTGCTAATGCGGTTTGGGTCTTAAAGCCCATCGAGGGTTCAAATCCCTCCGCCTCCGCTTGATCGCTGAAGCCCCGAGCCACTGGCCGGGGCTTCAGTCGTATCCGGACGTGGAACGTGCTCGCGGCAGCGCGGGGCGAGGTGACCGAATGAGGCGCCACAGGGCGTCTTCGCAGGTCAGAGGTGGTGTGGCTAATGGATTTCGCGTGACGGCGCAGGTCATGTAATGTTGTTCCCGCAACGCCGACCAGGCAGAAAAGCCCGGAACGCCAAGCACTCGTAGCTTAACGGATAGAGCATCTGACTACGGATCAGAAGGTTGCAGGTTCGAATCCTGCCGAGTGCACAGTAAGCAAGAGGCCCCCAGGAGAAATCCAGGGGGCCTCTTGCGTTGCCTGTGTCCGCGCCACCGGGCCCGTGTCCGCGCGTCGGCTGATCTTCCTTCCGTTCGCGGCCTGTTCATCGGGATCTCCGCCCCGGCGCGGAGCCTCGTTACGATCGCACGCATGAGCTGGCACTGCACCGGGTTGCGATGGCCCCAGGAAGGGCCGGCCCTGGGATGGCAGAAGGACGGGACGAAGGATCGGACGAAGGGTGAGGCCGGTTCGACGCGGGTGAGTGTCCTTGTGTACGGGAAGGAGCTCGGGTTCCGCGCCGGCGGTGAGCGGCACTGTGTGGGCGCTCGGGGGAACGTATGTCCGCTGGGGGCCGTGGTGTCCGGGCGGAGTACGGGGGCGCGGTGCCCGGAGTGCGCGCGGCTGGACCGGGCGCACTCGGTGGCCGCCGACACCATTGCCGACGACCCGCGGACGTACCGCGTCTATCTCGCCTGGTTCGGGCCCTCGATGGTGAAGGTCGGGATCACCGCCGAGGCGCGGGGTGCGGCGCGGCTGCGGGAGCAGGGGGCCGTGGTCTACAGCTGGCTGGGGCGCGGGCCGCTGATGGCGGCGCGGCGTACCGAGGAGCTGCTGCGGTCGGCGCTGGGGGTGCCGGACCGGATCCCGTACGCGCGCAAGCGTGCGGTGCGGGCCGGGTTGCCCGGGGCGGCGGAGCGGGTCGCGGAGGTCGAGGGGCTGTACGGGCGGGCGGCTGCGCTGGAGCGGGAGGGGGCCGGGTGGCCGCAGTCGCTGGAGCGGCTGCCGTTCGAGCCCGTCGATCACACGGGGTTGTTCGGGCTCGACGGGCCGGTCGAAGTGGCTCGGGCGGTGACCGAGTTGAGGGACGGCGGGGTGGTCGCGGGGCGCCTGGTCGCGGCCGCCGGGCCCGATCTGCATCTGGCGGCCACGGACGGGGTGGTCGTGCTGGACACCCGGCTGATGACCGGATGGGAGCTGGTGGGGGCCGATGCGCGGTCGGGGGTGACGGTGCCGGTGATCGATATCGGGGGCGGCGGCGTGCAGGACGGGCTCTTCTGAGATCGTCGGTGATCAGGTCGGAGCGGGTCGGACGAGGAGTGTGCGGTGAGTGACGGCAGCGATGACGTGGTGCGGTTCTGGGAACGGCTCGGGCTGCCGGGGCTGATCGATGTCCATACGCATTTCATGCCGGAGCAGGTGCTCCGCAAGGTGTGGGCGTACTTCGACTCCGTCGGTCCGCTGACCGGGATGGAGTGGCCGATCGCCTACCGGCACGACGAGGACGAACGGCTCGCGCTGCTCCGGTCCTTCGGCGTGCGGCGGTTCACCTCGATGCTCTATCCGCACAAGGCGGGGATGGCGGCCTGGCTGAACGGCTGGGCGGCCGACTTCGCGCGGCGGGTGCCCGACTGTCTGCACACCGCGACCCTCTTCCCCGAGGAGGGCGTGGAGCGTTACGTCCGTGAGGCGGTCGAGTCGGGGGCACGCATCTTCAAGTCGCACCTCCAGGTCGGGGCGTACGACGCGAACGATCCACTGCTCGAACCGGTCTGGGGGCTGCTGGCGGAGGTCGCGGTGCCGGTCGTGATGCACTGCGGGTCCGGTCCAGCGCCCGGCAAGTACACCGGTCCCGAACCGATCGGCCGGCTGCTCGAGCGGCATCCGCGGCTGCGGCTGATCGTGGCACACATGGGGATGCCCGAGTACGGGGAGTTCCTGGCGCTGGCGGAGGCGTACCCCGAGGTGCGGCTCGATACGACGATGGCGTTCACGGACTTCTCGGAGGACCTCACGCCGTTCCCGGTGGCGGAGCGGGGACGGCTCGCCGATCTCGGGGACCGGATCCTGCTGGGGACGGACTTCCCGAACATTCCGTACCCGTACGTGCACCAGCTGCATGCCCTGGAGCGGCTGGAGTTGGGGGACGACTGGTTGCGGGCGGTCTGCTACGGGAACGCGCACGCGATGTTCGACCGGCGCTGAGCCCGCGCTTCCCGGTTTCTCAGGGAATTCACAGGATCGGGAAAGGACCCTCTCAGAGGCGTCTCACAGGGTTGCGGCATGACGACGACCACGCCCCAGGGGCGTACCGAACTGCTCAGGCCGGACCGCAATCCCGTCCGCGTGCTGGTCGTGGACGACGAGGCGCCGCTCGCCGAGCTGCTCTCCATGGCCCTGCGTTACGAGGGCTGGGAGGTGCGCAGCGCCGGGGACGGTGCGAGTGCCGTCCGGATGGCGCGCGACTTCCGGCCCGACGCGGTGATCCTCGATGTGATGCTGCCCGACACCGACGGGCTCTCGGTGCTCGGCAAGCTGCGCCGGGACCTCTCCGAAGTCCCCGTGCTGTTCCTGACCGCGCGCGACTCGGTGGAGGACCGGATCGCCGGACTCACGGCGGGCGGCGACGACTATGTGACGAAGCCGTTCAGCCTGGAGGAGGTCGTGGCGCGGCTGCGCGGGCTGATCCGGCGGTCCGGGACGGCGACGGTACGGAGCGAGTCGACGCTCGTCGTCGGTGACCTGGTGCTCGACGAGGACAGCCATGAGGTGAGCCGGGGGACGACCTCCATCCATCTCACCGCGACCGAGTTCGAGCTGCTGCGCTTCCTGATGCGCAATCCGCGACGGGTGCTGAGCAAGGCGCAGATCCTGGACCGGGTGTGGAACTACGACTTCGGCGGGCAGGCGAACGTCGTCGAGCTGTACATCTCGTATCTGCGCAAGAAGATCGACGCCGGACGGACGCCGATGATCCACACCCGGCGCGGGGCCGGATATCTCATCAAGCCCGGTGAGTAGCCCGGTGAGCCGCCGGGCGCGGCGGCGGGGAGAGCGGTGGGGAAAGGGGCCGTGGACGCTGCGGACCCGGCTGGTGGTGTCCGCGGTGACGCTGATCGCCGTGGTGGCCGCGGTGATCGGTTCGGTCACCACCATCGCCTTCCACAGCTATATGTACGACAAGCTGGACAAACAGTTGTACTCCATCGCCATGCGGGCCACGAAGCCGCCGCCGGGCGGCGGCGCGGCCGGCGCGGGTGGTCAGCCGATGCCTGCCGACGGCCCGGACGACGATCCGCTGGCCTTCATAGACGCCCGCGGGCAGCCTTTCGGCACGCTCGGTGCGGTGTCGGTGGACGGTTCCATCACTGTGTCGAGCGTGGTCGAGGAGAGCTCCGCCGCCCTCGAACAGACCGCCGCGGCCTCCGAGAGGCCGCTGAAGGGTGCGGAGGAGAAAGCCCTGGAGGCGGCGGACATCGAGGTCGGGGACGGGGCGCGGAGCGTCGATCTGCCCGGGCTCGGCGTGTACCGCGTGACGGCAGTCGAGGGAGCGGACGGGACGACGACCGTCCTCGTCGGCATCCCCGCCGCCGAGGTGCGCGGTGCCCTCACCACCCTGATCCTCGTCGAGGTCTGTGTCACCGGGGCCGGGCTGATCGCCGCCGGGATCGCCGGGGCCGCCATGGTCGGGGTCGCGCTGCGGCCGCTGCGCCGGGTCGCCGCGACCGCCACCCGGGTCTCCGAACTCCAGCTGCACAGCGGTGAGGTGGCACCTCTGGAGCGGGTGCCGGCCGCCGAGGCGGATCCGCGGACCGAGGTCGGGCAGGTGGGCGCGGCGCTCAACCGGATGCTGGGGCATGTCGGTTCGGCACTGGCGGTGCGCCAGGAGAGCGAGATGCGGGTACGGCAGTTCGTCGCGGACGCCAGCCATGAGCTGCGGACGCCGCTGGCCTCGATCCGCGGCTACGCCGAACTGACCCGTCGCGGACGCGAGGAGACCGGTCCCGACACCCGGCATGCGCTGGGGCGGATCGAGTCCGAGGCGGAGCGGATGACGGGCATGGTGGAGGATCTGCTGCTCCTCGCCCGCCTCGATGCCGGGCGCCCGCTCTCGTACGAGAGCACTGATCTGTCACCGATCGTCGTCGACGCGGTGAGCGATGCCCGCGCAGCCGGGCAGCGGGGTCATCACTGGCGGCTGGAGCTGCCCGACGAACCCGCGACCGTGCGCGCCGATCCGACCAGGATCCACCAGGTGCTGGTCAATCTGCTGGCCAATGCCCGTACGCACACCCCGCCCGGCACCACCGTCACCGCACGCGTACGGGCCGGGGCCGCTCATCCGTGGGTGACGCTGGAGGTACAGGACGACGGGCCGGGAATCCCGGCGCAGTTGCTGCCGCATGTCTTCGAACGGTTCGCGCGCGGCGATGCGTCGCGCTCGCGCAGTGCGGGTTCCACCGGGCTCGGCCTGGCCATCGTGCAGGCTGTCGTCACCGCGCACGGCGGCCGGGTGGAGGTGCGGTCGGTGCCGGGGTGCACGGTCTTCGCCGTCCATCTGCCCGCGGTTCTGCCTGCTGTTCCGCCGGTCCGTACCGACTCACAGCACAACCACAGGACCATCACACCGGTGTGACAGCGGGGTTGGCGACTGTCGATGACATGCGAACCGACTCTTCCTGGAGCACGTTGCCGGCCCGGGAGCATCTCCTGGCCGGAGCGGTCGACGCGGCAGATGCCCCCGTCCTCGATGTGGTGGTACCCGTCTACAACGAGGAGAAGGACCTCGAAACCTGTGTGCTGCGCCTGCACGACCATCTGGTGCGCACTTTCCCGTACGCCTTCCGGATCACCGTCGCCGACAACGCGAGCACCGACCGCACGCCCCAGGTGGCGGCCCGGCTGGCGGCGATCCTCCCGCGGTGCCGCTCGTACCGGCTGGAGGAGAAGGGGCGCGGGCGGGCACTGCGTACCGTCTGGTCGCAGTCGGACGCCCCGGTCCTCGCCTATATGGACGTCGATCTCTCCACCGACCTCAACGCTCTGCTCCCGCTCGTCGCACCGTTGATCTCCGGGCATTCGGACCTGGCCATCGGATCGCGGCTGGCCCGCAGTTCGCGTGTCGTGCGGGGATCGAAGCGGGAGTTCATCTCGCGGGCCTACAACCTCATCCTCCGGTCGTCGCTGGCCGCGCGGTTCAGCGACGCGCAGTGCGGGTTCAAGGCCATTCGGCGGGACGTCGCGCAGCGCCTGCTGCCGATGGTCGAGGACACCGGCTGGTTCTTCGACACCGAGATGCTGGTCCTCGCAGAGCGCGCGGGGCTGCGCATCCATGAGGTTCCGGTGGACTGGGTCGACGACCCCGACTCCACGGTCCACATCGTGCGTACGGCGACCGAGGACCTGAAAGGTGTGTGGCGGGTGGGGCGGGCGCTGGCCGTCGGGGCACTGCCGCTGGACCGTCTCGCCCGGCCCTTCGGGGACGATCCGCGCGACCGCGGACTGAGCGGTGTGCCGGGCGGCCTGGCCCGGCAGCTGGTCGGTTTCTGCGTCGTGGGCGCGCTCTCCACGCTCTTCTATCTCGCCCTGTACTCGCTCTTCCGACTGGGCGCCGGGCCGCAGATCGCCAACGGCGGTGCGCTGCTGGTGTCGGCCGTCGCCAATACGGCAGCCAACCGGAGGCTCACCTTCGGCGTACGCGGCCGGAGCGGCGCGGTACGCCATCAGGCGCAGGGCCTCGTCGTCTTCGCCGTCGGCCTCGCACTGACCAGTGGCTCGCTCGCGGCGCTGGGTGCGGCGTCCGGATCGCCCTCGCACGGCACGGAACTCGCCGTGCTGATCGCGGCCAACCTCGCGGCGACGGTGCTGCGGTTCCTGCTGTTGCGCGCCTGGGTCTTCCCGGACCGGGCCCCCGCGGCCGACCGCGCCGACGACACTCACCACGAACTGGGGAACGTCCGATGACCACCCTGCACCCCACCGACCGATTTCCGGCACCGCCGACCACAGCTGCACCGGCTGCGGACGAGCCGTTCCTGCGACGCGTACGGAAGGGCAGGCCCGAGGACCCGCGCTGGGCACGGCCCGCCTTCCTCGCCCTGCTGCTGGCCATCGCGCTGGCGTACCTGTGGAATCTCAGCGCCTCCGGTTACGCCAACTCCTTCTACTCCGCCGCCGTGCAGGCCGGCAGTCAGAGCTGGAAGGCGTTCTTCTTCGGCTCGCTGGACGCGGCGAACGCCATCACCGTCGACAAGCCGCCGGCCACGCTCTGGCCGATGGCCCTGTCGGTGCGGATCTTCGGCCTCAGCTCGTGGGCGATCCTCGCTCCGCAGGTGCTGATGGGGGTGGCGACGGCCGGGGTGCTGTACGCGGCGGTTCGCCGCCGGTTCGGCGCGGCTGCCGGGCTGATCACGATGGCGGTGTTCGCGCTCACGCCCGTCGCCGCGCTGATGTTCCGCTTCAACAATCCGGACGCGCTGCTCGCGCTGCTGATGACCGTGACCGTCTACTGCGTGCTGCGCGCGCTGGAGAACGGCCGGACGAAGTGGCTGGTGTGGGCCGGGGTCGCGGTCGGTCTCGCGTTCCTGTCGAAGACCCTGCAGGCATTCCTGATCCTGCCGCCGCTGGCCGTGCTGTACGCGGTGTGCGCGCCGACGACGGCACGGAAGCGGCTCGGCCAACTCGGGCTGGCGGCGCTCGCGATGGTGGTCGCGGGTGGCTGGTGGGTGGCGATCGTCGAACTCTGGCCCGCCTCCTCCCGCCCGTACATCGGTGGTTCGCAGAACAACTCCTTCCTGGAACTGACCTTCGGCTACAACGGGCTCGGCCGGATCAGCGGCGACGAGACCGGCAGCGTCGGAGGAGGCGGTGGTGGTGGTCAGTCCGGTGGCCAGTGGGGCGAGACCGGCATCGGCCGGATGTTCAACTCCGAGATCGGCAGCCAGATCTCCTGGCTGCTGCCCGCCGCGCTGATCCTGCTCCTCGCGGGCATCTGGATCACCTGGAAGGCGAAGCGGACGGACACCGCCCGTGCGGCCTTCCTCGCCTGGGGCGGCTCGCTGCTGATGACCGCGGTCGTCTTCAGCTTCATGGCCGGCATCTTCCACCAGTACTACACGGTCGCCCTGGCCCCGTACATCGCGGCGCTCGTCGGCATGGGCGTCACGGTCCTGTGGGAGGAGCGGGCCAAGTGGGCGGCGAGCGGAGTGCTCGGAGCCACCGTCGCTGTCACGGCGCTGTGGTCGTACGTGCTGCTGGGGCGGACCCCGGACTACCTGCCGTGGCTGCGCTGGGCCGTCCTCATCGGCGGTCTTGCGGGCGCGGCGGGTCTGCTGCTTGCGGGCCGGGCCGGACGCCGGCTGGCGTTCGCCGCGGTGGGGATCGGTTTCGTCGCATCGCTGGCCGGCCCGACTGCGTACACCCTGAGCACGCTGAACACCGGGCACCAGGGCTCGATCGTCACGGCCGGCCCGTCGGGCGCCAGCACGATGGGCGGTGGTGGCCGGGGTGGTCCCGGGGGTGGTGGCGGAATGCAGCCTCCGGGCCAGAACAGCCAGCAGAACCGGAACGGTCAGAGCAGCCAGGCCAATCAGCAGGGCGGCGCCATGGGCCGGCCGCCGGCCGTTGGCCAGGGCGGCTTCCCGGGCGGCGGCCGGCAGGCTCAGGGCCAGGGCAATCAGCAGAACGGCATGCCGGGCGGCGGCCCCGGTGGCATGGCCGAGGGCGGCATGCCAGGAGGCGGCGGCATGGGCGGTCTGCTGAACGGCTCGTCGGTCGGCTCGCAGGCCAAGAAGCTCCTGGAGAAGAACGCCGACGCCTACACCTGGGCAGCCGCGGCCATCGGCTCGCAGAACGCCGCCAGTTACCAGCTCGCCACCGGCGACCCGGTGATGGCGATCGGCGGCTTCAACGGCAGTGACCCGTCCCCGACGCTCGCCCAGTTCAAGCAGTACGTCGAGGACGGCAGGATCCACTACTTCATTTCGAGCGGCACGGGCGGGATGGGCGGCGACAGCGGCACCTCGTCCAAGATCAGCTCGTGGGTCGAGGACACCTTCGAGAAGGTCACTGCCGGCAGTTCGACCTTCTACGACCTGACCCGGCCCAAGAGCTGATCGGAACCGGCCGTCAGCGCCGGAGCAGCAGCAGATCGGCGACAACCGGGCGGTGGTCCGAGGCAAGTGTCTCGGCCACCGCCGCGTCGCGTACCTGTACGCCGTCCTTGGACACGGCCACGAAGTCGATCCGCTTCACGGGGTTCAGCGCGGGGTAGGTCGGCGCGCCCGGTTCGGCATCGGCCAGCTCCTCCCAGAGCGGGGCCAGTTCCGGGGCGCCCGGCTCCGCGTTGAAGTCGCCGAGCAGTACCTTCCGCCCCTCGTCCTCCGCCATGACACGCCGGGTGTCGGCGACCTGCGCGATCCGTACGGACGGGTCGCCGCGGTAGTCGAGGTGCGTCACATACACATGCACGGGCATCCCCTTCACCCGTACGACCACCTCGCCGAAGCCGGGCGCGGGCGCCGGCACCGGGTTGGGGACCTGGGTGGAGAGCCGGGTGATCTCGTGGTTCTCGGCGCTCACGATCCGGTACCTGGACAGCACCGCGACGCCGAACTCACGCCGTGGCGCCCCCGGTGTCGTGGGATCGAGGCTGTATATCGGGGCGAACGACACCCGCATGTGCAGCCGCTCGGCCAGCTCGCCCGCGACATCCCGCCACTGGCTGCGGGTGTCCCAGTGGACGTCCACCTCCTGAAGCCCGATCACGTCGGCGTCCAGTGCGCGCAGTTCGGCCGCCTGCCGGTCCAGATCGAAGACGTTGTCCATCCCGGCGCCCGCATGGATGTTGTACGTGGCGACGCGCAGCGGCACCGGACGGCCGTGCCCGGCAGCTCCGGCGGGCGGGACGGCGGCCACCCCCAACAGGCCCGCAGCGATCAGGACTTCCGCCGTACGGCGACGCAGTGACATACCACTCCCGGTGCTAGTCGGCTCCCTCTCGGATCAGCGCGGAGCACCGTACCGCGCGAAAGTTGCTTGTACACCGTACGCGGGCTGCTTTACGGTGTACAACGATTCTCCCGTACACCGTATAAGACCTCCAGGAGCCCGCATGACGGCGACCGCAGCCGCCCAGGACCGGCTCACGCCCCCAGGCCACCCGCAGCGCTGGATGATCCTCGGCGTCATCTGTCTCGCCCAGCTCACCGTGCTGCTCGACAACACGGTCCTCAACGTCGCGATCCCCTCCCTCACCCGAGAGCTGGACGCGTCCACCGCCGACGTGCAGTGGATGATCAACGCCTACTCGCTCGTCCAGTCGGGTCTGCTGCTCACCGCCGGCAGCTCCGCCGACCGGTACGGCCGCAAGAAGATGCTGCTCGCGGGCCTCGCCCTGTTCGGTATCGGTTCTCTGGTGGCGGGGCTCGCCCAGTCGTCCGCGCAACTGATCGCCGCCCGTGCGGGCATGGGCATCGGCGGTGCGCTGCTGATCACCACGACCCTGGCCGTCGTCGTCCAGATCTTCGACGACGCCGAGCGCGTGAAGGCGATCGGCATCTGGTCCACCGTCAACTCGCTCGGCTTCGCCGTCGGGCCGCTGATCGGCGGAATCATGCTCGACCACTTCTGGTGGGGCGCGATCTTCCTGGTCAACATTCCGGTCGCGGTCATCGGCCTGGTCGCCGTGGTCCGGCTCGTACCCGAGTCCAAGAACCCGCGCGGCGACCGTCCCGACCTGCTCGGGGCGCTGCTCTCCACCATCGGTATGGCCGCTGTCGTGTACGCGATCATCTCCGGCCCCGGACACGGCTGGACCTCGGGCCACGTCCTGCTCACGGCCTTCACCGGGGTCGCCGTCCTCACCGGCTTCGTGCTGTGGGAGCTGCACATCCCGTACCCGATGCTGGACATGCACTTCTTCCGGAACCAGAAGTTCATCGGGGCGGTCGCGGGCGCGATCCTGGTGGCGTTCGGGATGGGCGGCTCGCTGTTCCTGCTCACCCAGCAGCTCCAGTTCGTCCTCGGCTACGAGCCGCTGGAGGCGGGCCTGCGTACGGCTCCGCTGGCGCTGAGCGTCGTCGCGCTGAACCTCACGGGCCTGGGCGCCAGGCTGGTGCCCAGGCTGGGCACGCCCGCCACCATCGCCGCCGGGATGAGTCTGCTGGCCGCGGGTCTCGCCGCGGTCGCTCTGCTCGGCGGCAACGGCTACGGCGGCATGCTGCTGGGCCTGGTCGTGATGGGCGCGGGTATCGCCCTCGCCATGCCCGCCATGGCCAACGCGATCATGAGCGCCATCCCGCCGGAGAAGGCGGGCGTGGGCGCCGGGGTCAACGGCACGCTGGCCGAATGCGGCAATGGGCTCGGGGTCGCGGTGCTCGGTGCCGTCCTGAACTCCCGGTTCGCCGCCCTGGTGCCGGCGGCGGTCGGCGCCGCCTCGCTGCCCGCCGCCGTCGCCGCGGCGACCGGCGACGGCGAGCGGCAGCGGATCACCGACGCCTTCGCCTCGGGACTGGAGACGAGTCAGCTGGTCGGAGCGGTGGCGGTGCTGGCCGGCGGTCTGCTCGCCGCCGTACTCCTGCGGCGGGCGGAGCGGGCAGAATCGGCTCAGGCAGACTCGGCCGCGGTGGCGGCCTAGCATCAGGCGGGGCGTACCGGACTGTATGAATCCGGTTGTTGCGCACAGGGTACGGATCCGGTCCGTCCCGCCGGCAAGACGAGGAGAGTGCGCCATGGCGTCCGCGGCCGACCGTGTGAAAAACCGTGCCCGGACCAGCGTCTGGCTGGACCGGCGGGCACCCTCGCGCACCCGCAGGGCCGATCAGCCGGCCGGCCTCGACCGCGAGAAGATCACCGCTGCAACGGTCCGGCTGCTGGACGCCGAGGGACTCGCCAAATTCTCCATGCGCCGGCTCGCCGCCGAGCTGGACGTCACCGCGATGTCCCTCTACTGGTACGTCGAGACCAAGGACGACCTGCTGGAGCTGGCCCTGGACTCGGTCTACAGCGAGATCGCGCCTCCCCGGGAGGAGGCGCACTGGCACGACCGGCTGCGCGAACTGGCCACCACCTATCGGGAACTGCTGGTCCGGCACATCTGGGTGTCGCCGCTCGCGGGGCACTTCCTCAATATCGGCCCGAACTCGATGCTGTTCTCGTACGCCGTCCAGGATGTGATCCGGGCGACGGGGCTGCCGCTGCGCAGGCAGACGGGAGCACTCTCCGCGGTCTTCCAGTTCGTCTACGGATTCGGCACCATCGAGGGCCATTTCGTACAGCGTTCCGCGCAGGCGGGACTCAGCCAGGACGAGTTCTTCCAGCAGGCAATGGGCACGATCCGCTCCCAGCCGCAGTTCAGCCGGATGGTGGAGGCCTCGCAGGACCTGATGGACGCCCGCGGCGGCGACACGGTCGAGGAGATGCGCGAGCGGGACTTCACCTTCGCCCTGGACCTGCTGATCGCGGGCATCGAGGCGATGCGGGACCGCTGAGATCCTGCCCGTCCCGTAGGACTCTCAGTACCCGCGCCCCACATCCACGGCCGTGTCCGGCACCCGCCCCTCCGCCATCGCCTCCCAGCACGCGGCGAAGTCGACGACGATGTCGTCGTCCGCCGTGATGCCCGCGGAGTGCGAGGTGATCACCGTACGGGGCAGCTGCCAGCACGGGTCGCCGGGTGCGGCGGGCTCCTCGGGCAGTACGTCGAGGACCGCGCGTCCCACCGCACCGGTGTGCAGGGCGGTCTCCAGTGCTTGCATGTCCACTGTCGCGCCCCGGCCGACGTTGATGAATGTGGCTCCGCCCATGCCCGCGAAGCGGTCCGTCCCGAAGAAGCCGTCCGTCGCGGGGGTCAGCGGCAGCGTGGAGACCACCCACCGCGCCGAGGCGAGCGACTGCGCGTCGGCGTCCGCCCCGACGACCCGGTCGAAGCCGGCCGATGCCGTACGCGCCCCGCGCCCGACGCCCACGGTCCGGATGCCGCACGCCCGCAGCTGACCGGCGACGGCCGAGCCGATGCGACCGGTCCCGTAGATCACGGCGGTCTGCCCGGAGGCGAGTTCGGAGGGGATACGGCGCCACTCGGCCCGTGCGTGCTGGGCGGCGAACTCGGGGACGGACTGGCAGTCGGCGAGTACCCAGGCGAGTACGTACTGGGCGATCCGCTCACCCATACGGCCCACCGTCCGGGTGAGCAGCGCCCCGGACGGCCACGGTCCGGCGCTGAGCAGGGCGTCCGTACCGGCGTTCACGCTGTGGAACCACACCAACGGCCCGCCCCGCAGCGCATCCGGCAGCGTGGCCCCGACGCAGATGAAAGGTTCCTCCGGTGGTGTGCTGGAGAAACCCTGTTCCACCGGTCGGCCGGTGATCCGCTCCAGGCTGCGGACGACGGAGGCGCCGACGGTCGGTGCGGCCAGCAGCCGGGCCCGGGCGAGCAGGCCCGGCGCCGGAAGGTTCTCACTCATCCAGGAGCAGCGGTCAGTTGCCGGGCGCCAGGTGGGCGGGGAAACCGCCCGTAGCGATGGGCCCCCACCGCTCCGGAGTGATCCGGATGATCGACTTGCCCTGCTTCACCATCGCAGCCCGGTACTCGTCCCAGTCCGGATGCTCCCCCGAGATGTTCCGGAAGTACTCGACGAGCGGCTCGACCGAGTCGGGCGCATCGATCACTTCGGCCGAGCCGTCGATCTGCACCCATGCCCCGTTCCAGTCGTCCGACAGGACGATCACGCTGACGCGCTCGTCCCGCCTCGCGTTACGGGTCTTGGCCCGTTCGGGGTACGTCGAGACGACGATCCGGCCCGAGTCGTCGACGCCGCAGGTCAGCGGCGAGCCCTGGGGGCGGCCGTCGGACCGGGTGGTCAGCAGGATCGCCCGGTGCCGGGGCCGTACGAACGCCAGCAACTCGTCGAGCTCCACGGCGGTGTTGGTCGCGATGTTGGGTGCCATGTCCGCAGACTACGACGGCAGGGAGTCACCCTGCACGGCCTGGATGTCCAGCTCGACCCGGAGCGTCGTGCCGATCGCCGAGATGCCGGCCTGGACCACCTGGTTGTAGTTCATGGCGAAGTCGTCGCGGCGCAGCTCGGCCGTGGCGCTGAACGCCGCGCGCGTCCCGCCCCACGGGTCGGGCCCGGTGCCGAGGTAGCTCAGGTTCAGGTCGACGCTCCGCGCGACACCGTGCATCGTCAGCTCGCCGTGCACGGTCCAGCGGTCGGGACCTGCCGGTTCCAGCCCGTGGGAGCGGTACGTGATCTCCGGGAACCGGTCCGAGTCGAGGAAGTCCGGCGACCGCAGGTGCTTGTCCCGCATGTCGTTGCCGGTGTCGATGCTGGCTGCGCTGATGACGGCGTCGACCCGGGACCGGTGGAGCTCCTCGGCGATCTCGATCCGGCCGCTGAACTCGGTGAACCGGCCGTGCACGCTGGAGATCCCCAGGTGCTGCGCGACCGCGCCCACCGAGGAGTGCGCCGGGTCCAGCGACCAGGCACCCGGCGGCGGCAGCTCCACGCCGCCCTGGCGGGCCAGCACCACCGTGCCGGCTTCGACCCGGCCGCTCGCCGTGACGAGGGCGGTCGACGCGGCCGGCGCGTACCCGACCGCGGTCACGATCACCGTGTACGCGCCGGCGGGCAGCAGAGCGTCGGTCCGAACCGCCCCGTCCTCGTCGGCCGCGGCTCGCAGCACCTGGGTGCCGGTCATGTCGGTCACCGTCACGACCGCGTGCTGGACGGCCCAGCCGTCCCGCGTCCGTACCTGTGCGCGAAGTCCCATCCCGTTTCTCTCCTTGCTCCATGACTCAATGAGTCGGGCCCCGGGGCGGGGACGGCAGGCCGTCCCCTGCCTGCCGTCCCGACCGCCGGGGCCCATTTCCACCGGGGGCAGCCTCTCCGCTCGAAGAGCTGTCCACCAGGGGTCTGTGTTACTCGGTCACTCGCCGGGGTGGGCGAGCTCGATGTCGTGGCCGTCGACCCCGCGACCGGCCACGGTCAGCGCGCCGGCCACCGGCGGGTATCCGGTCGCGATGACCGAGTACTCGCCCGCGTCCAGGTCGGCGAAGGCGTACGCCCCGTCCTCCCCGGTCGTCGAGGTGGCGACCACGTTGCCCGCCGCGTCGACCAGCGTGACGCGCGCGTCCGGCAGCGGCCGCAGCGCGGCACCGGCCCGCACGACACCCTGGACCAGCGCACCGGACTGCAGTGCGGCGTCGATCCGGGTGACTCCCTGGCCGCCGATCTCCACCGGCAGCGCCAGCGGACGGTATCCGGCGGCGTTCACCGCGACGGTCACCGCACCGGGCACCAGCTCGGCGAAGGTGAACTCGCCGTTCTCGGTGGACTTGCCGGTGGCCAGCACATCGCCGCGCACATCGGTCACGATGACCATGGCGCCGTCGACCGGAGCGCCGCTCTCGGCGGCCCGCACGGTCCCGGCCAGGCCGCTCGTACCGACGAGCAGGATGTCGTACGACAGCTGCTCGTCGCCGACGACCACGGTGGACGCCTGCGGCTGGAATCCGTCGGCGGACGCGATCAGGACGTAGCTGCCGGAGCCCGGCGCCTGCACGCCGTAGCTGCCGTCGGCCTGGGCGACGGAGCGCCCCAGCTGCCGGCCGCCCAGCGAGATCAGCGTGACGGCGGCACCGGCCACGGGTACGCCCTCGGCGCCCCGCACCACACCGCGCACCGCCGTGCCCGGCGCGGTTGCTGCCGGAGCTTCGAGGGTGTCGACCGAGGTGACCCCGGCCGCGCCTTCGGCGACCAGCGCGGCGGCACCGGACGGGACCTCGGCGAGGACCGCGGCAGGAACCTCGGCCTCCGCGGGGGCGTCGTTCGCGGCGTTCGTCTTCAGCGCGACCTCCTTGATGAAGATCGTGATCAGGAAGGCGATCAGCGCAGCCGGAGCGGCGTACAGGAAGACATCGCCGACACCGTGCCCGTAGGCGCTCTCCACGACCGTGCGGAACGGTGCGGGCAGCTTGTCCAGGTCGGGGATGCCCCCGCCGCCGGTACCGCCGTGGCCCAGGGCCGCGCCCTTCGGACCGAGGTCCGCGAGGCCGTCCTTGACGTAGTGGGTGACGCGGTTCCCGAGGACGGCGCCCAGCGCCGAGACGCCGATCGCACCGCCGAGGGAACGGAAGAAGGTGACGACGGAGCTGGCCGAGCCGAGGTCGGACGGGGCGACCTGGTTCTGCGTGGCGAGCACCAGGTTCTGCATCATCATGCCGATGCCGAGACCCATCACGAACATGAAGATCGCGATGTGCCAGTACGCCGTGTCGTACCTGATGGTGCCGAGCATCCCGAGCCCGGCGGTGACCAGGAAGCCACCGCTGACCAGCCAGGCCTTCCAGCGGCCGGTCTTGGTGATGATCTGGCCGGAGATGGTCGACGAGAGGAACAGACCCGTGATCATCGGGATCGTCATGACGCCGGACATCGTCGGCGACTTGCCGCGCGCCAGCTGGAAGTACTGGCTGAAGAAGACGGTGCCCGCGAACATCGCGATACCGACGAACAGCGAGGCGACCGAGGCCAGCGTGATGGTGCGGTTACGGAAGAGACGCAGCGGGATGATCGGCTCGCTGGCCCGGGACTCCGTGAAGACGAAGAGAGCGGCGAGCACCGCGGAGCCGGCCAGCATCGCGCCGGTCTGCCAGGACATCCAGTCGTACTTGTCGCCCGCGAAGGTCACCCAGAGCAGCAGCAGCGAGACGGCGGCGCTGATGAAGAACGCACCCGTCCAGTCGACCTTGACCTCGCGCTTGACGACCGGGAGCTTCAGGGTCTTCTGGAGCACGATCAGTGCGATGACCGCGAACGGCACACCGACGTAGAAGCACCAGCGCCAGCCCATCCAGCTGGTGTCGGTGATGACACCGCCGAGCAGCGGGCCACCGACGGTGGCGACGGCGAAGACCGCGCCGAGGTAGCCGCTGTAGCGACCGCGCTCACGCGGGGCGATCATCGCGGCCATCACGATCTGGGCGAGGGCGGAGAGACCGCCGACGCCGATGCCCTGCACGACACGGCAGGCGATGAGCATGCCGCTGCTGGTCGACAGACCGGCCACGACCGAGCCCGCGACGTAGATGATCAGCGCTATCTGGACCAGCAGCTTCTTGCTGAACAGGTCGGAGAGCTTGCCCCACAGAGGCGTGGTGGCCGTCATCGCGAGCAGCGAGGCCGTGACGACCCAGGTGTACGCGGACTGGCCGCCGCCGAGGTCCGAGATGATCTCGGGAAGAGCGTTGGAGACGACGGTCGACGACAGGATCGCGACAAACATGCCGAGCAGCAGCCCGGTCAGTGCTTCCATGATCTGCCGGTGTGTCATCGGCGCGCCGTCGGAGGAACTGATTCCCCCGTGCTTGGCGTGGCCGCCCCGCACACCGGTGGGTGTGGTCGTAGCCATTGAGTTCCTTGTCTTTGCTTCTGTTACACGGGTGTACGGGTGTACAAGTCGTCGTCGCTGTCGGCGGGCCGCAGACGGCACTCGTCGCTGTGCTTTCCGGGGGCGCACCCGCCGGAGCCGCGACGGGCGAAACTGTCGCGCAGCCGGGCCAGCAGCGTGTTGAGCTGTCCGACGTCGTCGTCGGACCATTCCTGAAGGTGATGGGCGAACATGTCGGTGACCCGCAGGTTCAGATCGACGAGTACGTCGTCTCCCGCGGGGGTCAGCCGCAGGATGCGGGACCGCTTGTCCGCCGGGTCCGGAGACCGTTCTATCCAGCCGCGCTCGGCCACATGGGCGACATGTCGGCTGGTCACAGACATGTCGACGGCCAGTAGCTCGGCCAGCCTGCTGATCCGCATCTCGCCGTGCTGATCGAGGAGGGCCAGCACGGCGGCGGATCCGCCAGGGCATTCAGCAGGCAGGGCGCGGGCGAGTCCGCGTTTGACGGCTCCGACGGCGCTGAGTTGCCGGGCCAGTTCTTCGTACTGACTCCGTGCGGCCACGGGACCCCCAGACTGTTCCACTGCATGTTGTTGCTTAGGGCAACCATAAAACCTGTTGGTTGCTGCAGGCAAACGAAAATGGCCTTGCATAAGTAAAGGAACGCAAAAGGCTGCGTAGGGACCGGGTCAAACGCCCAGCGTGCGCCCGGCGCACTTCGCGGCCGTGTGCATCGCGCCACAGCCCGCAGTGATTCACGGGTTCTCCGTCTCCGGTGCGGGGCCTTCACCGACCCGGGGGTTGGGCCGCACCCCCGAGTTCGCTAGGGTCCTGGCCCATGGCACACAACCCCCATGCCCCCCAGGGCCCCGAGGGCAACTACGACCCGGCGGGCAGCACTCAGATGTTCCGCGCCTTCGTCGACGAGGGCGAGCCGCAGCGCCGGCAGCAGCCGGCCGCGTCGTCCGGACCGAAGACCGGGGTGATCGTCGCCGTCGTCGCGGTGGTTGTCATCCTCGGTGCGATCGCCTGGCTCGCGCTCAGCTGACCTGGCTCCGCTCTCTCCATCCGTCACTTCCAGACGGCGGTGACGCCCCGGGTCTCGATATGCATGCCCAGGGGCACCCGCCAGGCGTCCACACAGACGGTGTACGTCTTCTTCCGCGCCGCTCCCGCGTCGATCGGCGCGGGCAGCGGCGCTGTCGATTCGATGGTCGCCCAGTCGATTCCCAGCGCGCCGATGATGTGCGTGGCGAAGGTGACCGTTCCCGAACGGACCGGTGATCCACCGGTATTGCGGAACTCGACGGTCACCTTCTCGCACCAGCGGTCATCGGCCGCCGCCCGCTCGGGTGCGCTCAGCGTGAGTACGGCAGGCCCAGCGGGTGCGGTGGACCCTGGTGCGGACGGGGTGGAGGGGCCCTGCGAGACGCTTCCCGAGCCACCGGAGACGGCGCCACCGGTGCCGTCGGCGCTCCCCGTGCCGCCGGTGTGGTCGCTGCTCGAACTGCTTGGGGAGCCCGTGGTGCCACCGGTGACGGCGCCGGACGAGCCGGGCGACTGCGTGCCGCGGCCCGCGCCGTCCCCCGTAGCGCCCGCCCCGCCCGGGGCGCCGCTCTGCGCGGAGGAGCCCGGCTTCGGCTCCGCGCCTTCTCCGGCGTCACCGCCTCCGCCGTCGCTCCCGGCGCCGTCCAGCGGGATCAGCGTCACCTTCCCCGAGGGGGCCACCGCCCCCGTCGGTGCCTTCTCCGGCCCCGTACCCGCCGCGCCGACCGCCACATAGCCGTCGTCCCCGCCCGTCCCCGCGCCACAGGCGGCGAGCGCGCCGCCCAGGCACAGCACGGCCGCCGAGGCGGCGAACACTGTGCCCCGGCGGCCGGTCGAGCCCCACGTCTGACGTCGCATCGCGCCAGTGTGGCTGACGGTCCGTCAATTCGGAACCCTCGTGCCCCAGTACGGCGTTCGGCGGCGCCCGGCCCCGGTCAGTCGGCGATGAGTCCTTCCCGAAGCTGTGCGAGCGTCCGGGTGAGCAGCCTCGAGACATGCATCTGCGAGATGCCGACCTCCTCGCCGATCTGCGACTGGGTCATGTTGGCGAAGAACCGCAGCATGATGATCTGCCGCTCCCGGGGCGGGAGTTTGGCCAGCAGCGGCTTCAGCGACTCGCGGTACTCGACGCCCTCCAGCGCCGAGTCCTCGTAACCGAGCCGGTCCGCGAGGGAACCCTCGCCGCCGTCGTCCTCGGGAGAGGGCGAGTCCAGCGAGGACGCGGTGTACGCGTTGCCGACGGCCAGGCCGTCGACCACGTCCTCCTCGGAGACCCCGAGCGCCACCGCGAGCTCCGGCACGGTCGGCGAGCGGTCGAGCTTCTGGGCCAGCTCGTCGCTGGTCCTGGTCAGCGCGAGCCGCAGCTCCTGGAGCCGGCGCGGTACCCGCACCGACCAGGAGGTGTCACGGAAGAAGCGCTTGATCTCGCCTACGACGGTGGGCATCGCGAACGTCGGGAACTCCACGCCCCGCTCGCAGTCGAACCGGTCGATCGCCTTGATCAGGCCGATCGTCCCGACCTGGACGATGTCCTCCATCGGTTCGTTACGGCTCCGGAACCGCGCCGCCGCGTAACGTACGAGCGGGAGGTTGAGCTCGATGAGTGTGTCCCGTACGTAGGCACGCTCCGGGCTGTCGTCCGGTCCGTCGGGACCCGGTGCGGGCCCCAGGGCGGCGAGCCGCTGGAACAGGGAGCGGGACAGAGTGCGGGTGTCGATGGCTTCCGACGAGCTGGTGAGCACAACGGGTGCGGGTGCGCTCTTCGTGAGCGTGAGCACCTTCGAGCTGCCCTGTTCTGCGGACATGCCACCCCCTTGAGGTCGCGGACGGTCGCGTTGAGCCGCGACCATCGGAGGAACGCAGCCTCCACCTGAATACCGGAGGCGGGGCTGCGGCAAACGCGGTTCACGCAGAATGTCACATGTCGGCAACACGCTGTAGTGACATGTCGACAAGTCAAGGTGGGATATGCGCAGTTAACGGGGGTTCTGGGGCATTCAGGCGTTCCGGAGCGGGCTTCGGATGATCTACCCGATCCGGTTACGCCTCGATCCTATTTGCGGATCTGAGACGCGCGAAGCTTCTCGCCAGAAGTCTTGACACATGCATCTGGGAGACGCCCAGTTCGGCGCTGATCTGCGACTGTGTCAGATTGCTGTAGTAGCGCAGCAGCAGGATCCGCTGCTCGCGTTCGGGCAGCTGGACGAGCAGATGCCGGACCAGGTCGCGGTGTTCGACCCCGGCGAGTGCGGGGTCCTCGTAGCCGAGCCGGTCGAGCAGTCCGGGCAGCCCGTCGCCCTCCTGGGCCGCCTCCAGAGAGGTCGCGTGATAGGAGCGGCCGGCCTCGATGCAGGCCAGCACCTCCTCCTCGGAGATCTTCAGTCGTTCGGCGATCTCGGCGGTGGTGGGCGAGCGGCCGTGCGCGGTCGTCAGGTCCTCGGTGGCGCCGGTGACCTGGACCCAGAGCTCGTGCAGCCGCCGCGGTACGTGGACGGTCCGCACGTTGTCCCGGAAGTACCGCTTGATCTCGCCGACGACGGTGGGCATCGCGAAGGTGGGGAACTGCACGCCGCGCTCGGGGTCGAACCGGTCGATGGCGTTGATCAGACCGATCGTGCCGACCTGGACGACGTCCTCCATCGGTTCGTTGCGGCTCCGGAAGCGCGCAGCGGCGTACCGGACGAGGGGGAGGTTCGCCTCGATGAGAGCCGCCCGCACCCTGCCGTGCTCCGGAGTTCCCGGTTCCAGCTGCTTGAGCTCCCCGAAGAGGACCTGGGTGAGCGCCCTGGTGTCCGCACCCCGGGTCCTGGCGGGCGTCGTGCTGTCGGGCGTCTCCGTCTGGACGGTCTGGGGAGGCACTTGAGGCGCTGTACTGGCCGGCACGATACGCCACCCCTTTGCGGTCAACTTCGGTCAACTCATCCGTCAAAAGCGGTCATAGCATCACAAGACATGTCCACTGTGTGCAAGCACCGCGTAGTGCCGTGTTGGGGTCAAGTTGGTTTAAACAAGAGGAAAAGCCCCTCACCGGATCGGTGGGGGGCTTACGCGCTCCTGGACCGAGTGGTCCGGAGCGTCGGAACCGAGGGGGTCAGAACGGATAGTCGGCGATCACCCAGGTGGCGAAGGCCCGCCACTGTCCGGCGGCGGCCTGATGGGCCGGGTGCTCGACGTAGCGCTTCAGTGCGTCCTCGTCGGCGACCGCGGAGTTGATGGCGAAGTCGTAGGCGATCGGCCGGTCGGTGATGTTCCAGGCGCACTCCCAGAACTCCAGCTCGGGGATCTTTCCCGCCAGCTCCTGGAACGCCTTCGCCCCGGCGACGACCTGCGGATCGTCGCGCCTCACGCCGTCGTTCAGCTTGAACAGGACCAGGTGGCGGATCATGGGGATACTCCTACTTCACGAGCTCGGACATGAAATCACCGACGCCCTGTGCGGCACTCGAAACGCCCTCGAACCCTACCTGGACAAGATCCGCGGCCCGTTCCGGGGACGTGATGATCGTGTACAGCACGAAGACGACAACCATGTAGAGCGCGATCTTCTTCGCTTGCACCATCAGCCCCTGCCACCCCATTCGATCCCCTGTGCAGTCGGGCGATTCTATCCGCACAGATGGCCGTATCCGGTGGGGGTTTCCGACGGGGTTTGCGAGGGGCTTTCCGATCCGGCGCCTCGCGCACGTCTGTCAGGAGGGATGCCTCTTCGGCCCGCTCCGCCGCGCACACTCGCGGCGTGGATCTCCGGGCCCGGCCGACTTCAGTACGCGTGCCGGTCCGGCTTGCTCATCCATGAGTCGTAGGCCTGGGCGCCGATTTCGGGATAAACCTGTTCGATCCTGATCCTGCGTCGGTCGAGCGGCTTCTTGAAGTCCTCGTACTGGTAGGCGTCGTCGAAGCCGATCCGGGCGGTGTCGTCCAGGTCGCAGCTGAAGTACACCGCATCGATCCGCGACCAGTAGATGGCGCTCATGCACATCGGACAGGGGGCACCGCTGATGTAGATCGAGCAGCCTTGGAGCATCCGGGCCCGCTCGGGCACGGGATCCGGCGACCCGTCAGGACGGGGCACGTACTCCAGAGTGCTCTCGTTCTGGTGTTCTTCGGAGATCGACGGAGCCTCGGGGTTGAGTTGCTGCACGGCCTTGCGGATCGTTTCGATCTCGGCGTGGGCCGTGGGGTCGCCGGTGAGGAGCACCCGGTTCTGCCCGCGGGCGATGACGTGGCCGTTGCGGGTGATCACCGCGCCGAAGGGGCCGCCCCAGCCGTTCTCCACCGACTCGGTGGCCAGTCGAACCGCTTCGGTGATGAGCTCTTTGTGTTCCATCCGGGTCTCCGATCGGCATCGATGCCCTTGGCGAAACCAGCGCGTGGAAACGGGCAATCAAATGTCCGATTTGCCCCTAAAATAACGCATACATTAGGCTACTGCAGGTGAGCCCCCGTGCAAGCCGTGAGCCGCCGGCAGAGAACGCCACCGTGGTGACCACGCAGAAGGTGTGCGCGGGTCGCGCCGACGACTATCAGCGCTGGCAGCACAGGATGAACGAAGCGGCCCGCAAATTCGACGGGTTCGAGGCTGTCGAGGTGTACCCGCCCGCGGCAGGCGACGAGAACGAATGGGTGGCGGTCTTCCGTTTCGCCGGTGTCGACCACCTGACGGCCTGGCTGGATTCCGGCAGACGGCAGGAATTGCTCGACGAAGGGCTGGAATTCTTCGAGGGATCTCCGACGCAGGAGGTGCTTCGTGGCGGCGCCCCTGCCGAGCAGGCGCCGGAGACGATCACGGCCGTCGTCTCGCACGAGGTGAAGCCCGGGCGGGAGGAGGAATTCCTGCGCTGGCAGGAGAAGGCCTTCAAGGCACAGGCGAAGGCACCCGGATTCATGGGCTCCGAGCTGTTCAGGCCCGTGAAGGGTGTGCAGGAGCACTGGGTCGCCGTCTTCCGGTTCGACTCCCGCGAGCACCTCGACGACTGGCTCGCCTCCGATGTCCGCCAGACACTGTTGGAGGAGGGCCGCGCCTATTTCGCCTCCTACGACGTACGCAAGGTCCGCTCGGCGTTCAGCGGTTGGTTCCGGTTCGGCGAGGGCAAGCAGGACAGCGCACCGCCCAACTGGAAGCAGGCCATGACCGTGCTCCTGGCCCTCTATCCCACGGTGATGATCCTGAACCTGACCGAGGGGCGCTGGCTGGGCAAGCTCGGCGTCCCCGGGTACATCGGCCTCTTCATCGGGAACATGCTGAGCGTCAGTGCGCTGACCTGGCTGCTGATGCCTCTGGTGAACAAGGCACTCGCCTTCTGGCTGGTGCCCAGCCGCGCAACCACCTGCCGCGTGCACCTGACCGGTGCCGCGACAGTGGTGCTCTGCTACGCACTGGTCCTCGTCATCTTCGGCCTGACCACCCACTGACCGATCACCAGTCGGCGGCAGCCGTGACGCGAGGAGGTCGTGATGCCCGAACGGACGCACGCAGGACCGTTCGAGGGGGCCCTGATCCGACGGGGCGACCCCGGCTACGACCGTGCCCGGGCCGACGCGGTGTGGAACGGGCTGACGCCGGAACGGTTTCCTGAGGTCATCCTGCAGGGCGCCGCAGAGCGGGACATCCCCTTGGCCCTGGCCTGGGCACGCGCCGAGGGGCTGCGCGTCTCCACGCGCTCCGGCGGGCACAACTGGTCAGGTTCCCAACTCCGCGACGGGGGCCTGCTGATCGACCTGTCACGGCTGCGGCACTGCAGCGTCGACCCGGTGTCGGAGACGGCCGAGGTGGGGCCCGCAGTCACCGGGATGGAGCTGGTCGAGGCCCTCGCCCCGCACGACCTGGCCTTCCCCGTGGGGCACTGCCCCTCCGTCGCGGTGGGCGGCTATCTGCTGAGCGGCGGACTCGGCTGGAACTCCCGTGCGTGGGGACCGGCATGTGCCGACGTCCTGGAGATCCGGGCTGTCACCGCCGACGGCCGGACGGTCGTCTGCAGCGAGACCGAGAACGCCGACCTCTTCTGGGCCGCGCGCGGCGCGGGGCCGGGTTTCTTCGCCGTCGTCACCCACTTCCGGCTCGGTCTGCACCCTCACCCCGCGGCAATCACGACCACCGGCCTCACCTTTCCGCTGGTCGACGTCGAGCACGTGACGGGCTGGGCCGTCCGGACCGCACGTGACCTGCCGTCGAACGTCGAGACGGCTCTCGTCCTGGCAGCCTCCGGCGAGGCGACGGCCACGGCCCCGCCGGGGCCGCGGATCACCGTCGGTGCCACTGCGTTCGCCGCGACGTGGGACGAGGCGCTCGCTGCTCTCGAACCCCTGGGCGCCTGTCCGTTCGCCGAGCAAGCCCTGTCCCGGCAGCACCCCGAGCCGACATCCTTCGCCGCACTGCACGACGGCGCCGGTCGGGCGTGGCCGCCGGCGCATCGCTACGCGGCGGACACGCTGTGGTCGGCGGAGAGCTACGAGACTCTGATGACCCGCATCGCCGGCGTCCTCGCGCGGGCCCCCTCCGGCAAGTCCCTGGTGCTCGCGCCCGTGCAGCCGGTCTCCCCGGACCCGGCGCCGCTGCGGAACATGGCCTTCTCGGCGCCCGGCGACTCCTACCTCGCGTGTTACGCGGTCTGGGACGATCCGGCTGCGGACGAGGCGAACACCGGGTGGCTGCGGGAGACGATGGCCGCGGCTGACCCGTCGGGTCGCGGTGGTCACTACATCGCCGAAGCAGATCTGGAAGCCGATGCCGACCGGGCCCGGCGCTCGTACGCCGCCGCCGACTGGGTCCGCCTGCAGGAACTCAAGCTCAAGTGGGACCCGGACGACGTCCTCCACTCCTACCTCGCGCCCGTGTCACGGGGCGCTCGGCTCGAGCGTCCTTGATACGGATCCGGCGCCGATCACGGGGACCGTCACGACGGGTCCTCGCGCAGGGCCGGCGGGTTGCACGCAGGGAAACAAAAAACCGCCCCCGACCTGCTTTCGCAGGATCGGAGGCGGTCTTCCGAAGCGGTAGCGGAGGGATTTGAACCCTCGGTGAGTTTCCCCACACTCGCTTTCGAGGCGAGCTCCTTCGGCCGCTCGGACACGCTACCGAGAGAGAGCTTAGACCATCTCGGCCGTGGGTCGAAATCCGATTCTCCGGCGTACGCGGAAGCCGGGCCGGAGGTGGTGGGTGCCGCAGCGTCAGCGGTCGCGGAAGAACGCCGTCAGCTGGGCGGAACAGGCTTCCTCCAGGACTCCGTGGATCACTTCGGGACGGTGGTTGAGCCGCCGGTCCCGTACGACGTCCCAGAGTGAACCCGCCGCGCCCGCCTTCTCGTCCCGTGCCCCGTAGACCACACGGGCCACCCGGGACTGCACGAGCGCGCCCGCGCACATCGTGCACGGCTCCAGGGTGACCACCAGCGTGCACCCGGAAAGCCGCCATTCGCCGAGCGCCGCGGCGGCCCGGCGGACAGCGAGGATCTCGGCGTGCGCGGTCGGATCACCGGTCGCCTCGCGTTCGTTGTGTCCCGTGGCGAGCAGGGCGCCACCCGGGCCGAGGACGACGGCGCCGACCGGCACATCGCCGGCCCGCGCCGCGTGCGCGGCCTCGTCCAGGGCGCGGCGCATGGGCGCCCGCCACGGGTCCCGTACAGGATCGTGCGGTTCTGGCAGTCGGTGCGGGCCCGGTCGTTCGGTCACCCGCGGACCCTAACGGACGGTTTCCAGGACCTCGGCCGCTCCCAGCGCGTCCGCGATCTCCACCAGTGCGTCCGTCCGCAGCATCAGCAGCTCCTTCTCGGGGAGTCCGAGGTCGGCCAGGACCCCGGTGTCACCGAGCGGACCCGTCGGTACGGCGTCGGCGTCGAGCCCGTCGTCGTCGTTGTCGTCGAGGTCGGTGTCGTTGTTGTTGTCGGGGGTGTGGTCCGGCTCGCCGTCCTCCGTACCGTCGAGGCCGACGAGCTCTTCGAGGGCGGCAATCGAGTCCTCGGCCCCGGGTTCGCGGCCGAGCAGTTCATCGGTGAGCAGGATCTCCCCGTAGGAGGAGCGGGCGGCGGCGGACGCGTCCGAGATGTAGATACGGGGGTCCTCCTCACCGTCCACCCGGATGACGCCGAACCAGGCGTCCTCCTGCTCGATGAAGACGAGCACCGTGTCCTCGTCCACCGAGGCCTCACGGGCCAGATCCGTCAGATCGGACAGGGTCTCCACATCGTCGAGTTCCGTGTCGCTCGCTTCCCACCCGTCTTCGGTGCGCGCGAGCAGTGCGGCGAAGTACACCGTGACTCTCCCACTGGTCATAGGGGTGTCGGTCCGGCGGGAGGACAGTCGGTGATCCGGCTGTCCTGTGCCCCGCCCATCGGAATCGTGGCAGAAACCGAGCGTTCGTGAGAGGAGTTCGACCGTTGCGTCGTCCATGAGTTGTCGACAACACCGCTTCCAGGGGGCCGTCCGGCGGTCCCGGCGGCTACCAGCGGAAGGTCCGCATCCGCATGGCTTGGCGCATTCGGGCCGCTCTGGCCCGGCGTGGCTGGACCCGGTCGCGCAGCGCCTTGGCCTCATGAAGCTCACGCAGGAACTGGGCGCGGCGCCTGCGGCGCTCCTCGTCCGTCTCGGGCGCGTCCAGCGTGTCCCGGCGGCCCTGCGTGTCCTGCGGTTCCAGCTGGTCCCGCTTCTGCTGCTCCCCGTCGGGCATCGGCACATCACCCCAAGGCTGGGTCCGTATGCCCTCACCTTCCCTCCGAACGGGCGATTGATGCCAGCGCACGGGTGCGGGTGGCCCGGCTACTGTTGAGCCCATGCGGATCCACGTCGTCGACCACCCGCTGGTCGCGCACAAACTCACCACCCTGCGCGACAAGCGCACCGACTCCCCGACCTTCCGGCGGCTCGCCGACGAGCTGGTCACCCTGCTCGCCTACGAGGCCACCCGGGACGTGCGCACCGAGCAGGTCGACATCGAGACCCCGGTGACGCCGACCACCGGCGTGAAGCTGTCGCACCCGCGGCCCCTGGTCGTGCCGATCCTGCGGGCCGGTCTCGGCATGCTCGACGGCATGGTGCGGCTGCTGCCGACCGCCGAGGTCGGCTTCCTGGGCATGATCCGCAATGAGGAGACACTCAAGGCGGAGACGTACGCCACGCGGATGCCGGAGGACCTCTCGGGCCGCCAGGTGTACGTCCTGGACCCCATGCTCGCCACCGGCGGCACGCTGGTCGCGGCCATCCAGGAACTGATCAAGCGCGGTGCGGACGACGTCACCGCCGTCGTGCTGCTCGCGGCGCCCGAGGGCGTCGAGGTGATGGAGCGCGACCTGGCCGGTACGCCGGTCACCGTGGTGACCGCCTCGGTCGACGAGCGGCTCAACGAGAACGGCTACATCGTGCCGGGGCTCGGCGACGCGGGCGACCGGATGTACGGCACCGTCGACTAGGGGCTGTCCGGCCCGACGGTTCCGAAGAAGGCTCTCGGCCCTCGCATCCTGTACTGCGGTGTCACCCGCAGGAGGGTGCGGGGGCCGGCT
The DNA here is from genome assembly GCF_036108815.1 of Streptomyces sp. NBC_00353. Lineage (NCBI taxonomy): Bacteria > Bacillati > Actinomycetota > Actinomycetes > Kitasatosporales > Streptomycetaceae > Streptomyces > Streptomyces sp. NBC_00353. Next base: position 5,500,934 of record NZ_CP107985.1, read on the forward strand.
TGTTCAGTGCGGCAAGGGCCGCGGCGGCGTCCTTCGGGGTGTTCAGCTTCTTGAACGCCGTACCGAGGATCAGATCGACATCCGCCGTCTTGCGGGTGTCGGTCTTCGGGGTGGCGCCCGTCAGTTGCGTACCGAGGACCGGGAACGTGCCGTTCGTGGCTGTCGGGGCGCCCAGCAGGATCCCGGCCCCGGGGACCTTCTTGTCGTACGCGGCAGAGGCGTTGCCCACCTTGCCGATGCGGAATCCGCGCTTCTTCAGCTCGTCGGCCGCGGCCTTCGCGAGCCCGCCGCGCGGTGTCGCGTTGTAGACGTTGACCGTGATCCTTGCCGGCTTCGGGAGCGCCTTCGCGGGCGCGGACGGCTTGACGGAGGGGCAGTCGGCCTTGCGGTCGGCGGCGCTGGCCGTCCGGTCGCCGGTGAAGACGTCGATGAGCTGCAGCGTCCCCCATCCGGCCAGCCCGAGGGTCACCACGGAGGCGAGGGACACGAGGACCAGTCTTCGGCGGTGCCGGGGACGCCGCATGCGCGGATATTTGTCGCCCGTGATGCGGTACTTTCCGCCCAGGCCGGGGGGAGTGAGCATGCTCATGGGCGCAGCGTAGTGCGACCCGGTGAAGATGCGTACTAAATGATCAACCGATGGCACCCGTCCGGGTGTGAATGCACCCGAAAGCACCCGATGGGTGCCGTTCGTCAGCCGAGTTCGAGGACCCGGGCGTGCAGCACCTGGCGCTGCTGGAGTGCCGCGCGGACCGCGCGGTGCAGCCCGTCCTCCAGATAGAGGTCGCCCTGCCACTTCACGACATGGGCGAACAAGTCGCCGTAGAACGTGGAGTCCTCGGCGAGGAGGGTTTCGAGGTCCAGCTGACCCTTGGTCGTCACCAGCTGGTCGAGGCGGACCGGGCGCGGCGCGACATCCGCCCACTGCCGGGTGCTTTCCCGGCCGTGGTCGGGATAAGGCCGCCCATTTCCGATGCGCTTGAAGATCACACGGAAAGCCTACCGGCCAAGAGCCTCCGGGCGCAGCCATGGAGCGGTACTGCGATGCTGGCCGGAGCGTCATAAATGCAGACATTCCGGAATAGAGGCCGTGATGAGTGGCAGCGACAGCACGGGCGGGAGCGCGGAATCGGGCATGGGAGACGGCGTCGGAGCGGGCGTGGGGGAGGGCGTCGGCGTGTTGCCGCAGCAGGCCCGGGAGATCGCGGACGGGTACGCCGTCGACGGCGCCGCCCTCGACCTGGGTGCGCTGCTCTGGGACGGTACATGCCTGCCTGCTGCGCAGATCCGGATCCCGCTGGCGATGCTCAACCGGCACGGACTCGTCGCGGGCGCCACCGGCACCGGCAAGACCAAGACCCTCCAGCTCATCGCCGAACAGCTGTCGGCCAACGGCGTGCCGGTCTTTCTCGCCGACATCAAGGGCGATGTGTCCGGCATCGCCGCTCCCGGCGCGCCGGGCGGCAAGGTTGCCGAGCGGGCCGGGCAGGTCGGGCAGCGCTGGGAGGCCAAGGGCTTCCCGTGCGAGTTCTACGCGCTCGGCGGCATCGGTCCCGGTATTCCGCTGCGGGCGACGGTCACCGACTTCGGTCCCGTACTGCTCTCCAAGGTGCTCCAGCTGAACCGTACGCAGGAGCAGTCGCTCGGTCTGATCTTCCACTACGCCGACGCCAAGGGCCTGGAACTGGTGGATCTGAAGGATCTGCGGGCCGTCGTCGCATTTCTCGTCTCGGACACCGGCAAGCCCGAACTGAAGGGGATCGGCGGGCTCTCCACGGCCACGGCCGGGGTGATTCTGCGGTCGCTCACCGTCTTCGAACAGCAGGGGGCGGGCGACTTCTTCGGTGAGCCGGAGTTCGAGACGGCGGAGTTCCTGCGGCAGGCGCCGGACGGCCGGGGGCTGGTCTCCGTGCTGGAACTGGCGGCTGTACAGGACAAGCCGCAGCTCTTCTCGACGTTCCTGATGTGGCTGCTCGCGGATCTCTTCCACGATCTGCCGGAGGCCGGCGACCTCGAGCGGCCCAAGCTGGTGTTCTTCTTCGACGAGGCGCATCTGCTCTTCAACGGGGCGTCGAAGGCGTTCCTGGACTCGATCACGCAGACCGTGCGGCTGATCCGTTCCAAGGGAGTAGGCATCTTCTTCGTCACGCAGACTCCGCGCGATGTACCGGGGGATGTGCTGGGGCAGCTCGGCAACCGGGTGCAGCACGCGCTGCGGGCGTTCACCCCGGACGACGCGAAGGCGCTGCGGGCGACGGTGAAGACGTTCCCGAACTCGTCGTACGACCTGGAGGAGTTGCTGACCCGGCTGGGCATCGGCGAAGCGGTGATCACCGTGCTCAGCGAGAAGGGTGCGCCGACGCCGGTCGCCGCGACCCGGCTGCGGTCGCCGCAGTCGCTGATGGGTCCGCTCGGTGCGGCGGAACTGGACTCGGCGGTGAAGGGATCGTCGCTGTACGGGAGTTATGCACAGGCGGTGGACCGGGAGTCGGCGTACGAGAAGCTCACCGCCGAGCACGAGGCGGAGCAGCGGGCTGTGGCGAAGGCTGCGGGCCGGCCGGAGAAAGGGCCGGCGAAGAGGTCCGGGCAGCCGGAGGACGACGCCTCGCTGGTGGAACAGGTGGTGGGGAGTGGAGTGTTCCGGTCGCTGGCGCGGTCGGTCGGGACGCAGCTGGGGCGGGAGATCTCACGCTCGCTCTTCGGTACGGCGCGCCGCGGGAGGTAGCGGAGGCGGTGGGTGGGAGCCGGACATCGATTCCCACCTGAGAGCAGCTGCCGTCCGCCGGTCGGCGGCATTGCGCCGCCACGGCCTCAGCTCTTCTTTGCTGCCGCCTTCGCCTCCTGTTTGTATGCGCGGACCTTGGCGAGTGAGTCGGGGCCGGTGATGTCGGCGACCGAGCGGTGCGACCCCGCTTCCCCGTACGGCCCTGCCGCGGCCCGCCAGCCGGTCGGCCGCACGTCCAGCTGCTTGCCGAGCAGCGCCAGGAAGATCTGCGCTTTCTGGGCACCGAACCCGGGCAGCGCCTTCAGCCGTTTCAGCAGCTCGGCGCCGGTTCCGGCGTCGCTCCAGACCGCGCTCGCGTCACCGTCGTACTCCGCGACCAGGAACTGGCACAGTTGCTGTACTCGTTTGGCCATGGAGCCGGGATAGCGGTGCAGAGCGGGTTTGGCGGTGAAGAGCTCGGTGAACGCCTCGGGGGCGTAGGCGGCGATCTCATGGGCGTCCAGGTCGTCGGAGCCCATCCGCTGCGCCAGGGTGAACGGGCCGGAGAAGGCCCATTCCATCGGGACCTGCTGGTCCAGCAGCATGCCGATCATGGCCGCGAGCGGGCTGCGGCCGAGAAGCTCGTCCGCCTCCGGCTGTTGAGCGATCCGCAAAGTGACGGCCTTGCTCTTGTTGCTCTGTGTCATGTCTTCGATCATCGCGACAGGGGCGGGCGATGGCGAGTCCAGGAGCCGCCGATGGCCGATCGCCGCCGCTGAAGGGGGACGCATGACGTGACGTCGGAAATCTCTGCTGCGGCAGGCGGGGACGGCTGCCGAGGTCCTCCGAGCACTCGCAGAGACCCGGATCAGACGGACGGTTGCCAGCCGAGAGCCGGGCCGAGCTCGGTGGCGATGTCGGTGAGGATCTGGACGTAGTCGTCGTGGTCGAAGGTGAAGGGCAGTGCGAACGCGACCTCGTCGACCTCCCGGAAGGCGGCGTGCGCTTGGAGCCGTTCAGCGATCTCGGCGGAACTTCCGACGAGGTCGGGCGCGAACATCATGCGGGCCGGCCCCTGCGGCGCGGTGGTGCGCGGCATCCGCTTGTCGGCGTACGCCTCGTACTTGGCACGCTGCTGCGCCGAGGCGGTGTCGGTGGGGATGACGACCAGCCCGTGGGAGACGCGGGCACGCTCGCCATCGGGGTGATGGGCGCGGAAGGTCCGGATGTGCGAGAGCTGGATCTCGGCGAAGTCCTCCGACTCCTCCGCCTTCACGACACTGCTGGTCAGGAAATTCATGCCCTGCTCCCCCGCCCAGCGGGCCGACCGCAGGCTGCCGCCGCCGTACCACATACGGCCGGCCAGGCCGGGTGAGTGCGGCTGGACGCGGTCGGAGTACGCCTCGAACCCCTCCGTACCGCTGAAGTCGGTGGCCGACTCCCCGCGCACGAATGCCAGGAGTCGTCGCACCCGCTCGTAACCGAAGTCCTCGGCGTCGGCGGTGTCGGGGTAGAGCGCGTGCTTCACCCGCTCGTACTGCATCGGTGGGCCGACGCTGACCCCCGGATTGAGGCGGCCCCCCGACAGGATGTCGACGGTCGCCAGGTCCTCGGCCAGCCGCAGCGGATTCTCCCAGCCCAGCGGGGTGACCGCGGTGCCCAGCTGGATGCGGCTGGTGCGCTGGGAGGCCGCCGCCAGAACGACGACGGGGGAGGAGATGCCGTACTGCAGATGCCGGTGCCGCACCCACGCGCTGTCGAAGCCCAGTCGCTCGCCCAGCTCGATGATCGAGAGGGTCGACTCGTGGCCCCGGCGCGGATCGGTCTCGTCGAACAGCCCGATGGTCAGAAAGCCCAGCTTCCGCAGTGGCTTCGAGGTCGGCGGCACAGCATTCCTCCATCGCTCACGGCAGGTACTGCCGTACACCGGCGTTGCCCCGATTGTGGCCGATGGCGAAAGGGCCCCACCGCTCGCGGTGGGGCCCTTCGTAAGGCGTCCGTGAGGTGATCCGGACGAGTCGGCCCAGCCGGAGAAGTGGCAGGTGCTTCCAGGACCCGTACGTCGTCGTGTTCACGTTGTCGCCGGACGAGGACCGGAGGCGGAAAGTGCGACGGACAACGTCGAAGGGCCCCACCGCAAGCGGTGGGGCCCTTCGACGTATTGCCCGGTGAGAGCAATGGCGGAGGATACGAGATTCGAACTCGTGAGGGGTTGCCCCCAACACGCTTTCCAAGCGTGCGCCCTAGGCCACTAGGCGAATCCTCCGCGGCAAACAATACAAGACGTTGAGGAGTGCTCGCGAACACGTTCCCCACCGACGGGGTCGGGACGGCAGCGGGTGGACTTGATCGGGGTGGGATCGGCTAAGGTAGGCATCAGCCCCTCACGTGGCGCTATCTGACTGAACTCCCCCAGGGCCGGAAGGCAGCAAGGGTAGGTTGGCTCTGGCGGGTGCGTGAGGGGCCCTTGCGTGTCCGGGGCCTGCGGAGCTTCCCGGTGTCTTCCGGTGGTGTGGGTTGCCCGGTCCCCGGTGGTGTGCCCGGTCCGGGGCCGGTTGTCAGTCCGCCCCGATAACCTCGTAGGTGTGTCGTCCCTTGCGCTGTACCGCCGCTACCGCCCCGAGTCGTTCGCCGAGGTCATCGGGCAGGAGCATGTCACTGACCCGCTGCAGCAGGCCCTGCGGAACAACCGGGTCAATCACGCGTACCTGTTCAGCGGTCCGCGCGGCTGCGGGAAGACGACCAGTGCGCGCATCCTCGCCCGCTGTCTGAACTGTGAGCAGGGGCCGACGCCGACGCCGTGCGGGGAGTGCCAGTCCTGCCGGGACCTCGCGCGCAACGGGCCGGGATCGATCGATGTCATCGAGATCGACGCCGCATCGCACGGTGGCGTGGACGACGCCCGTGATCTGCGGGAGAAGGCGTTCTTCGGGCCCGCGTCGAGTCGTTACAAGATCTACATCATCGACGAGGCGCACATGGTCACATCGGCGGGGTTCAACGCCCTGCTGAAGGTGGTCGAGGAGCCGCCGGAGCACCTCAAGTTCATCTTTGCGACCACCGAGCCCGAGAAGGTCATCGGCACGATCCGGTCGCGTACGCACCACTACCCGTTCCGCCTCGTGCCGCCGGGGACGCTGCGCGAATATCTCGCCGAGGTCTGCGGCAAGGAGGACAGCTACGTCGAGGACGGCGTGCTGCCGCTGGTCGTGCGGGCCGGCGCCGGATCCGTGCGTGACTCGATGTCCGTGATGGACCAGCTGCTGGCGGGCGCGGGCGACGACGGTGTGACATACGCCATGGCGACCTCGCTGCTCGGGTATACGGACCTGTCGCTGCTCGACTCCATCGTGGACGCGTTCGCCGCGGGCGACGGGGCCGCGGCGTTCGAGGTCGTGGACCGGGTGATCGAAGGCGGAAACGACCCGCGGCGCTTCGTCGCCGACCTGCTGGAACGGCTGCGCGACCTGGTGATCCTGGCCGCTGTGCCGGACGCCGGGGAGAAGGGCCTCATCGACGCACCTGCCGATGTGGTCGAGCGGATGCAGGCCCAGGCGTCCGTCTTCGGCGCTGCCGAGCTGAGCCGCGCCGCCGACCTGGTCAACCAGGGGCTCACGGAGATGCGCGGGGCGACCTCGCCGCGTCTCCAGGTCGAGCTGATCTGCGCTCGGGTGCTGCTGCCCGCGGCCTTCGACGACGAGCGTTCGCTGCAGGCCCGGCTGGACCGGCTGGAGCGCGGCGCCTCCTTCGCGACCGCCGGGTCCGGGCCCGCCATGGGGTACGTGCCGGGACCTCAGGCGCAGGCGCATGCGCCCGCAGCCATGGTTCCGCCGGGTGACGGGGTCGCTGCGGCGCGGGCGGCCGTGCGGGGGGACACCCCCGAGACCGTGCCCGTGCAGCCCGCACAGCCCGCACAGCCCGCCCAGCCCGCCCAGTACGTGGCCCCGGCAGCGCCCGCTGCGCCTGCCGCTCCTGCTCCGCAGCCGCCCGCCGAGGCTCCCACGGGTGGGCAGCGTCCCGGGGCCTGGCCCGCCGCGGCCGCGCCGGAGTCCGGGCGCCGCCCCGGTGGCTGGCCGACCGCCTCCGCCCCGGGTCAGGCACCGGCCCCCGTCGCCCCTGCGGCCCCCGCCCCGGCCCCCGCGGCGCCGGCCCCCGCCCCGGGTGCCGCCCCCCAGCCGAGCCCGGGCATGACACAGGGTGCCGCGCAGGTGCGGAACATGTGGCCGGACATCCTCGAGGCCGTCAAGAACCGGCGCCGGTTCACCTGGATCCTGCTCAGCCAGAACGCGCAGGTCACCGGGTTCGACGGCGCCACCCTGCAGATCGGCTTCCTCAACGCCGGTGCCCGCGACAACTTCGCGAGCAGCGGCAGCGAGGACGTGCTCAAGCAGGCGCTCGCCGAGCAGTTCAACATGCAGTGGAAGATCGAGGCGATCGTCGACCCGTCGGGCGGCGCGGGACAGCCCCCGCAGACCGGCGGTGGCCGGCCGTCCGCCCCGCCCGCACCGCAGCGCCCGGCCGCGCCCGCCCCGCAGCAGTACGAGTCCCGGCCCGCGCCGGCCCAGCATCAGCAGCCGGGCGCCGGCCCCGCCGCGGCCCCCGCCCCGCAGCCCCGGACCGCTCCCGAGCCGCCGCGTCCGGTCGCCCCGGAGGACGACACTCCGGAGGCGGACGACCCGGATCTGGTCGACTCGGCGCTCTCCGGTCACGACCTGATCGTCCGGGAGCTGGGGGCCACGGTCGTCGAGGAGTTCACCAACGAGTAGCGCGGGCCGGGCGGGGCCGCGGTACGCCTCACGGGCTGTCCACGGAGCGGCATCCGTCAAGGCCGCCGCGCCCCGGCGGTTAGGCTGCACCCCGTGAAGGTCCTCGTCATCGGCGGCGGCGCCCGCGAACACGCCCTGTGCCGCTCTCTCTCCCTCGACCCCGAAGTCACCGCTCTGTACTGCGCGCCCGGCAATGCCGGCATCGCGGAGGTGGCCGAACTGCACCCGGTCGACGCGCTCGACGGCGACGCCGTCGCGGGCCTCGCCACCGAACTGGGCGCCGAGCTGGTGGTCGTCGGCCCGGAGGCGCCGCTTGTCGCCGGGGTCGCCGACGCCGTGCGCGCCGCGGGCATCCCCTGCTTCGGCCCCTCCGGTGAGGCGGCCCAGCTGGAAGGCTCCAAGGCGTTCGCCAAGGACGTGATGGCCGGGGCGGGTGTCCCCACCGCCCGCAGCTACGTCTGCACCACCCCCGCCGAGATCGACACCGCCCTCGACGCCTTCGGTGCCCCGTACGTCGTCAAGGACGACGGTCTCGCCGCAGGCAAGGGCGTCGTCGTCACGGGCGACATCGAGGCGGCCCGCGCCCACGCGCTGGCCTGCGACCGCGTGGTCATCGAGGAGTTCCTCGACGGCCCCGAGGTGAGCCTCTTCGCGATCACGGACGGCACGACCGTGCTGCCGCTCCAGCCCGCCCAGGACTTCAAGCGGGCCCTCGACAACGACGAGGGCCCGAACACCGGCGGCATGGGTGCGTACTCCCCGCTCCCGTGGGCCGATCCCAAGCTGGTCGACGAGGTCATGGAGACGGTCCTCCAGCCGACCGTCGACGAGCTCCGCCGCCGTGGCACCCCGTTCTCCGGGCTGCTGTACGCGGGTCTCGCGATCACCTCGCGCGGTGTCCGTGTCATCGAGTTCAACGCCCGCTTCGGCGACCCGGAGACCCAGGTGGTCCTGGCCCGTCTGAGGACCCCACTGGCCGGTGTCCTGCTGGGCTCCGCCAACGGCACCCTCGACGAGCTGCCTCCGCTCAAGTGGCGCGACGATGCCGCGGTCACCGTGGTCATCGCCTCGCACAACTACCCGGACACGCCGCGGACGGGTGACCCGATCCACGGCCTCGACGAGGTGGCGGCGCAGGATGCCCCGCATGCGTACGTCCTGCACGCCGGGACCAGGCGCGACGGCGACGAGATCGTCAGCGCGGGCGGCCGCGTGCTGTCCGTGACCGCGACCGGCAAGGATCTCGCCAGCGCCCGTGAACGTGCCTACACGGCGGCCGCGCGGATCCGGCTCGACGGCTCGCAGCTGCGTACGGACATCGCCCGGAAGGCTGCCGGAGTCTGACCGGGCGGCTCCGGCCGGCCCTGCACATCGCGCCCCCTCAGGCCCGAGGCCCGAGGGGGCGCGGCACGTCCCCGGACGTCCCGGCCCGCTGCCCGAGCGCCTCTGCCCTATGGACACCGGTCCGTCAGCACCTTTGCCCAAAGCCATTCCATCGAGTGACGGCTGAGCCATCCGGATGACGCCCGCCGAGGCCCCAACTAGGGTGCGGCGCAAGCGTTCCGGCACTTGGCCCACCGGCATTGCGATGTCGGTGACGGGTGCCACAGTGGGGGAGTGAGCACTACCGCCGCGGGGGCAGAGGGGGTGACGTCCGGCCGTGTCCGGTACCGGTACTGGTGAGGAGCTGGGTGTGCAGGCTGCGCGCGCCCGAGCTCTTGCCCTGCTGCGCATCCGCAGCAGGGCAACGGCCGTGGCCCTGCTGCCGGCGGCGGTCGCCGTCGTGCTGCTCGTCGCGAGCGCGCAGGGCCGCATCGGCGGTGGCGGTTGGGACGCAGCGCGCTGGGCCGTGACGGCCTGCGCGGCGGTCGTGCTGCTGGGCGCCGCGGCGGTCTCGGTCGCGATCGTACGAGCGAGGCCGGCGGTCAGTCCGACGGTCCCGCTCACCGAGCAGGCCGCCCCCGATCTGTACCGGCTGGTCCGGGACCTCGCCGACCGGCTCGGCGTACCCGCACCGTCGGCCATAGCCCTGACGCCCGACTGCGACAGCTGGCTGGAGGACCGCACACACCCCTCAGCACAGCCCGCTGAGAGCTCGGCGACCCGGCCCGCCGCCTCCGGTGGCCGCCGTCATCGGGTGCCGGTGGCGCCCGTGCTGGTCATCGGGTCGCCGTTCCTGTGGTGGATGCGGGTTGCCGAGCTACGGGCGGTGCTCGCCCCGGTCGTCGCGGGTACGGGCCCCGCCGCCCACCCCGATATAGCCGCCGCCCGCCGTTTCGTACGAGGGCTGGACGGCGCGGTCGCCGATGCGGCCGTCCCCGCCCCCGGACGGTTCGCGCGGCTGCGCGGGCTGCCGCGCGGCCTCGTCGGCTGGATCGCCCGGCTGCTCCTGCGCAGCTGTCGCGGCCATGCCGCCGCGATGGAGCGGGGTGTCGCCGCCGCCGCGTCCGAGCGTGCACAGGCTGTGGATTACGGGCTGCGGATCGCGGCCCAGGAGCAGGTCGGCCTTGCCTACGCGGGCTGGGACCGGCTGCTCACCCGGGTCGCGCTGCCGGCCTGGCGGATGGGCCGCTGGCCGTCCCGGCTCGACGCGGGCGTCGTCTCCGCCCTCACCGAGCTCTCCCGGCGCGATCGCCTCGCCGAGGGCTTCACCTCCCGACTCGGCGAGCGCCCCGCCTGCGACCTCCTCGAGGAGCCGGGCGCGGCCGACGAGGCGGCCTCGCTGCTCGCCGCCCGCCTCTTCCACGGCGGCCCCGCAGAGACCGGTCCCGACTGGTCCCCGGTCGACTGGCAGCAGTACCCGGAAGAGGTTGTCGACCGGAAGTGGCGTACCGAAGCGGCCCGCCTGCTCCGCGTCCTCGATGCGATGGGTGTACGCCCCGCCCCGGCCGGAGGACCCGACGAGGCGGTCGGGGGTGCCGGGGCCGTCCGGGCTTTCGGGGCACACGGCGCCGGTGTCGCCGTGCCCACGCTGGCCCGGGTCGTCGAGCAGCTCTCCGGCCCGGACGGGCGGGGCGAGGAGCTCGCGGCCGGGATCAGCGCGGCGGTGGCCCGCGAGGAGGCCGCAGCCCCGCAGCAGCCCCCGGCAGGCTCGCCCGCGGGCGCCGCCTCCGACGGTGACGCCCTGGACTTCTGGGGCCCCGACCCCCTGCCGCTCTTCCCGCTCCAGCCGCCCCGTACCGGCACGGAGCTGCTCGCCGACCATGTCGCGGCGATGGTCTGCTGCGCCGCCGTGGACACGGCAGGCGCGGCGCCCGGGCTCGACTGGCTCGACGGGCCGGCCCTGCTGGTCGACGGCGAGCGCCGGGCCGATCTGGGCAGTCCCGTGCTCAGCCTGGTCGAGGACGGGGACGCCGGACCGCTGCGTTGCTGGCTCGCCTCGGTCGGCGTCCGTACCGACAAGCCCGTCCGCCTCGTGTGACCCACGGCCCACCCCGTCCCCGCCCGCCACCGGCGGCACGGGCGGGTATCCGGAAGGGTCCGTTCCATTCACGTCAATTCGCGACGAACGGTGACGGAGTGCATGCGTTATGTGATGTGCTGGGGATCGACGCTGACAGCCGTCGCACCACAGGCTGACACTCGGCGCACCACAGTCGGCACATCACCGTTGTCTCGGGGGATTCGAGGGAGGTAAGCGCTATGGGGGCGGAGCAGATTCGTCGGTGGGAATCGGGTGCCCTCGCGCATGCCGTCTCCGACCCCTTCGGCCAGGGCCCCCTGCCCTGGCTGCGCGGCAGTGAGAACTACTTCGACGACACCGGCCAGGTCGTCCCCTGGTACGCGGATCTCGCCCTGGCCCGCGGTACCGGAGGCGGCACCCGTACCGCCGACGACGTACACCGCCAGATCAAGGGCTTCATCTCGACCGGCGCCGCGGCCCCCGGCGAGGCGATCGACTTCCACATCACCGTGGACCCGCCCCAGCAGTTCTCCGTGGACATCTACCGGATCGGCCATTACGGGGGCGACGGCGCCGCCAAGATCACCACCAGCCCGCGGCTCTCCGGCATCGTCCAGCCGCCCCCGCTCACCGCCGACCGGACCGTCTCCTGCCACCACTGGTGGCAGTCCTGGCGGTTGCAGATCCCCACCTACTGGTCGATCGGCGCCTATGTCGCCGTGCTCACCACGGCCGACGGATACCGCTCCCACATCCCTTTCACGGTGCGTGACAACCACCCGGCCGATCTGCTGCTCGTCCTGCCGGACATCACCTGGCAGGCGTACAACCTCTACCCCGAGGACGGCCGCACCGGCGCCAGCCTGTACCACGCCTGGGACGAGCAGGGCCGGCTCCTCGGTGAGGAGGACGCCGCGGTCACCGTCTCCTTCGACCGCCCGTACGCGGGTGCCGGACTGCCGCTCCACGTCGGTCACGCCTACGACTTCATCCGCTGGGCCGAGCGGTACGGCTACGACATCGCCTACGCCGATACCCGCGATCTGCACGCGGGCCGGATCGACGTCAGCCGCTACCGGGGCCTGGTCTTCCCGGGCCACGACGAGTACTGGTCGGTCCCGATGCGCCGCACGGTGGAGGCCGCCCGGGACGGCGGAACCTCGCTGGTCTTCCTCTCCGCCAACACCATGTACTGGCAGGTCAGCCTCTCACCGTCGCCGTCCGGCGTGCCGGACCGGCTGCTCACCTGCCGCAAGCGCCGCGGCCCGGGGAAGCCCGCGCTCTGGCGCGAGGTCGACCGGGCCGAGCAGCAGCTTCTCGGCATCCAGTACGCGGGCCGGGTCCCCGACCCCCACCCCCTGGTCGTACGGAACGCGGAGCACTGGCTCTGGGACGCGACCGGGGCCGACGAGGGCGACGAGATCGACGGCCTGGTCGCGGGCGAGGCCGACCGCTACTTCCCGCGCACCACACTCCCCCAGCACGAGAACCGCATCCTGCTCGCCCACTCCCCCTACCAGGACAGCGAAGGCACGACGCGCCACCAGGAGACGTCCCTGTACCGGGCCCCTTCAGGCGCCCTCGTCTTCGCCTCCGGCACCTTCGCCTGGTCCCCGGCGCTGGACCGCCCCGGCCATGTGGACCCGCGCATCCAGCGCGCCACCGCGAATCTCCTCGACCGCATCTGCAAACACGCCTGAACGACACGTCACCGCCGCCACGTACTGCCGCTGCTCCACCCCGCTCCACCCCACCCCATCCGGATACGGGACAATCGGAACGACTCCTGGATCAACCTACGCGGAGGCAGCGTGTCCGGATTCGTAGAAAAGCCCGAGCCCGTGGTGGTCCCCGGACTCACCCACCTCCACACCGGCAAGGTGCGGGATCTTTACCGGAACGAGGCGGGCGACCTCGTCATGGTCGCCAGCGACCGTATGTCCGCGTACGACTGGGTCCTGCCCACCGAGATCCCCGACAAGGGGCGCGTCCTGACCCGGCTGTCGCTGTGGTGGTTCGACCAGCTCTCCGATCTCGTCCCGAACCACGTGCTGTCCACGGAGCTCCCCGCCGGGGCGCCCGCGGACTGGGCCGGCCGGACGCTGATCTGCAAGTCGCTGCGGATGGTCCCGGTCGAGTGTGTCGCCCGCGGCTATCTCACCGGCTCGGGCCTCGTCGAGTACAACGCGTCCCGTACGGTCTGCGGCCTCGCCCTCCCCGAGGGCCTCGTCGACGGCTCCGAACTCCCGGCGCCGATCTTCACCCCCGCCACCAAGGCGGCCGTCGGTGACCACGACGAGAACGTGTCGTACGAGGAAGTGGCCCGCGAGGTCGGCACGGAGACCGCGGCCCGGCTGCGCCGCACCACCCTCGACGTCTACGCCCGGGCCCGGGACATCGCCCGTGAGCGCGGCATCATTCTCGCGGACACGAAGTTCGAGTTCGGCTTCGACGGTGACGAGCTGATCATCGCGGACGAGGTGCTGACGCCGGACTCGTCGCGCTTCTGGCCGGCCGCCGCCTGGGAGCCGGGCAAGGCCCAGCCCTCGTACGACAAGCAGTTCGTACGGGACTGGCTGACCTCGCCGGCCTCCGGCTGGGACCGCAAGAGCGAACAGCCGCCCCCGGCACTGCCGCAGGAGATCGTCGACGCGACCCGGTCGAAGTACCTGGAGGCGTACGAGCTCCTCACCGGCAACACCTGGCAGTAGGAAACGAAGAAGGCCCCGGTCACGAGGACCGGGGCCTTCTTGCGTGGAGCGAACGACGAGGTTCGAACTCGCGACCTCAACCTTGGCAAGGTTGCGCTCTACCAGCTGAGCTACGTTCGCATGCGCCGAAGCGCGAGAACCACTATACCCATCCTCGTTCCCGCTCGAGACGCACTGCCGCGTGACAGTTTTCCGCGCCGAGCTTCGAGGCGGCCGCGGAGAGGTGGTTCCGTACGGTCCCCTGCGACAGGGGCGCCCGCTCCGCGATCTCCGCCACCGGCGCCCCGTCCGCCGCCAGTTCCCGTACCTCGGCCTTGCGCAAGGTCAGCGGCGAGTCCCCGGCGGAGATCGCGGCGGCGGCCAACTCCGGGTCCACATAACGGTTTCCGGCGTGCACGGTACGGATGATGCCGGCCGGCTGCCGGGCGCTGACCGCCTTCGGCACGAACGCCCGCACACCCGCCGCGAGCGCCCGCTTCAGATGTCCGGGGCGGCCGTGACCGGTCGCGATCATGGTCCGGCAGCCGGGCAGTTCGGCCCGCAGCGATGTGGCCACACTCACACCGTCCGCACCCGGCATCTGCAGATCGAGTACCGCCACGTCGGGGCAGCGGGCCCGCGCCATGGCGAGAGCCTCCGGACCGGCGGCCGCCTCCGCCACCACGACGAGGTCGTCCTCCAGCGCGATCAGCGCGGCGAGCGCACCGCGGATCAGATGCTCGTCATCGGCGAGCAGTACGCGTATCGCGGTCCCGCCGCCCCTCCAGGACCGCCGGACGGGCTTCCCTGCGGGCCGGCGGGACCTTCGCCGTCAGCCTGAACAGCCCGTCGACCCGCGTGCCACGGAGAAGGAGATCCCGGGCACGGCCTCGAAGCCGCCGGCGTGACGTCGCCGCATTCCGTCCGCCTCGATCACGCATTCATCGCCGGTATGCCTTCAGGCTTCCGCCGGATGGCGGCCGCAAGCAGTGCGAGCTGTCACCACTGCCCGTCACAAACGTCATGGGTAGTCACGGAGCAGGGCGCCGGAATACGCCGAAGGCCCTGGTCGATATCGACCAGGGCCTTCGAACAACACGATCAAGAGCGGACGACGAGATTCGAACTCGCGACCCTCACCTTGGCAAGGTGATGCTCTACCAACTGAGCCACGTCCGCATTGCTGCCGCTCAGCTTTCACTGGGCGGTGCGAACACCACTCTACCTGATCCACCGGAGTGGTCCATAAGAGTGATGCAGAGCGGGTGACAGGAATTGCACACTGCGCCTTCCCCCTGGAAGGGGGATGTTCTGCTACTGAACTACACCCGCACGCTGCGTGAGGTTCGGCCTTTTCGGCCTTGCCCCTCGGCGTGCTCCAGACTCTAGCCGACCTGATGGGGTGTCGCGCAAGTCGGTGCCTGCGGGGTGTCGTCGCAGGGTGCGTTCCGGTACCCCTCAACTCGCCTCGCGGAAGGCCTCGTAGACCTTCTTGGGGATCCGGCCGCGGGCCGGTACCTCCATTCGGTGGGACCGGGCCCAGGCGCGCACGGCCGCCGGGTCGGGCGCGAGCGAGGTGTGCCGGTACGACACGGGGGTCTTGCCGTGCTTGCTGGCATTTGTCTGCTTACGGCCGGCTGCCATGTACGGGGCCAGGGCCTTGCGCAGTTTCTTTGCATTGGACGGATTCAGGTCGATCTCGTACGACTTCCCGTCCAGGGCGAAGGCAACCGTTTCCGCCGCTTCTCCCCCGTCGATGTCGTCGGAGAGCGTGACCACTACGCGCTGAGCCACGGATATTGGTCCTTTCCTGCGGCATCGGCGCTTCTGACATGCGCTGATGCCGGCCTTCCGGCTGCTGGGCGGATGGGGCCGACATGTGTCGACTGTTTAGAGGCAATACTGCTTTCCCTGCTAATCATTTGTACAGCGGTAGGCACCGCATTGTGAAGCCCAGCCAATTACCTCCGCGTGTCCGCCTTCTATGCGCGATCCTGTGAGGGTTTTTTTTGCGGGACTTTTCCCGCACGTTGTCACGGCCGATATCTCCGCGTGATCAGGGCCTGGTGATATCTACCCGCGTAGAATTTCTGGCCAGGTAGGCTGAGGTCACCTGCGGGGGTCTGGGGAGCCCCCCGGAGAAACAGCCGCACCACACCACCACCGGGAGTGCCAGTGGCACGCGTCGTAGTCGACGTCATGCTCAAGCCCGAGATCCTCGACCCGCAGGGACAGGCGGTGCAGCGTGCACTGCCCCGTCTCGGCTTCGAGGGAATCGCGGACGTACGTCAGGGAAAGCGTTTCGAGCTCGAGGTCGAGGGGCCGGTCGACGACGCCGCCCTCACCCGCATTCATGAGATGGCCGAGACGTTCCTCGCCAACACCGTCATCGAGGACTTCACCGTGAAGGTGGAGAAGGCCGAGGAGTCGAAGTGACTGCTCGTATCGGAGTCGTCACCTTTCCCGGCACGCTCGACGACCAGGACAGCCTGAGGGCCGTACGCGTCGCGGGCGCCGAACCCGTATCGCTGTGGCACCGCGACAAGGACCTGCACCAGGTCGACGCGGTCATCCTGGCGGGCGGTTTCTCCTACGGCGACTATCTGAGGGCCGGAGCCATCTCCCGGTTCTCGCCGGTCATGGAGACCGTCATCGAGCAGGCGAAGGCCGGAATGCCGGTCCTCGGTATCTGCAACGGCTTCCAGATTCTGACCGAGGCACATCTGCTGCCCGGCGCGATGCTGCGCAACAACCACCTGCACTTCATCTGCCGTGACCAGAAGCTGCGCGTCGAGAACGCGGAGACGGCCTGGACCTCGGACTACTCCGCGGGCCAGGAAATCTCCGTACCGCTCAAGAACATGGACGGGCGCTACGTCGCCGACGAGCGCGTCCTCGACGAGCTGGAGGCGGAGGGCCGCGTCGCCTTCCGCTACCTGGACGTGAACCCCAACGGTTCGCTGCGCGACATCGCCGGCATCACCAATGCCGCGGGCAACGTCGTCGGTCTGATGCCGCACCCGGAGCACGCCGTCGAGCCGCTGATCGGGACCGGTCGCACCGACGGCCTCGGTTTCTTCACCTCGATCATCAAGAAGCTGGTCAACGCATGAGCCTGGATACGGTCAAGCACGCGGCCGAGACCCCGGACGTCGCGCAGCCCTGGAAGGAGCTCGGCCTCAAGGAGGACGAGTACGCCCGGATCCGCGAGATCCTGGGCCGTCGTCCCACCGGCGCCGAGCTCGCCATGTACTCCGTGATGTGGTCCGAGCACTGCTCGTACAAGAGCAGCAAGGTCCACCTCAAGCAGTTCGGCGAGAAGGTCCCCGCCAACGACGCGATGCTCGTCGGCATCGGCGAGAACGCCGGTGTGGTCGACGTCGGTCAGGGTTACGCGGTCACCTTCAAGGTCGAGTCGCACAACCACCCCTCGTACATCGAGCCCTACCAGGGCGCGGCCACCGGCGTCGGCGGCATCGTCCGCGACATCCTCGCCATGGGTGCCCGCCCCGTCGCGGTCGTCGACCCGCTGCGGTTCGGCGCGGCCGACCACCCCGACACCAAGCGGGTCCTGCCCGGCGTCGTCGCGGGCATCGGCGGGTACGGCAACTGCCTCGGTCTGCCGAACATCGGCGGCGAGGTCGTCTTCGACGCCTGCTACCAGGGCAACCCGCTCGTCAACGCCGGCTGCATCGGCGTGATGAAGCACGAGGACATCCACCTCGCCAAGGCCTCCGGCCCCGGCAACAAGGTGATCCTGTACGGCGCCCGCACCGGCGGCGACGGCATCGGCGGTGTCTCGGTCCTCGCCTCGGAGACCTTCGAGTCGACCGGCCCGGCGAAGCGTCCGGCCGTCCAGGTCGGCGACCCGTTCCAGGAGAAGCTCCTGATCGAGTGCACCCTGGAGATCTTCGGCGAGAAGCTCGTCGCCGGTATCCAGGACCTCGGCGGTGCGGGTCTCTCCTGCGCCACCTCGGAGCTGGCCTCCGCAGGTTCCGGCGGTATGCGCGTCGAGCTGGACACCGTTCCGCTGCGCGACTCCTCCCTCTCGCCCGAGGAAATCCTCATGAGCGAGTCGCAGGAGCGCATGTGCGCGATCGTCGAGCCGGACAACGTCGGCCGCTTCATGGAGATCTGCGAGAAGTGGGACGTCATCGCCACCGTCATCGGTGAGGTGACCGAGGGCTCGCAGCTGGAGATCTTCTGGCACGGCGAGCAGATCGTCGACGTGCCGCCGCGGTCCGTCGCCCACGAGGGCCCGACCTACCACCGCCCGTTCGCCCGCCCGTCCTGGCAGGACGCGCTGCAGGCCGACGACGCGAACAAGCTGGCCCGCCCGGCGAACGCCGCCGAGCTGCGCGAGCAGGTCCTCAAGCTGGTCGCCTCGCCGAACCAGGCCTCCAAGGCATGGATCACGGACCAGTACGACCGGTTCGTGCAGGGCAACACGGTGCTCGCGATGCCCGAGGACGCCGGCATGGTCCGGATCGACGAGAAGTCGAACCTGGGCGTGGCCATGGCGACCGACGGCAACGGCCGCTACGCGAAGCTCGACCCGTACACAGGCGCGCAGCTCGCACTGGCGGAGGCGTACCGCAATGTCGCCACCTCCGGCGCCAAGCCGCTCGCCATCTCGGACTGCCTGAACTTCGGTTCGCCCGAGGACCCGGACGTCATGTGGCAGTTCGCCGAGGCCACCCGTGGTCTCGCGGACGGCTGCCTGGAGCTCGGCACCCCGGTCACCGGCGGCAATGTGTCGCTGTACAACCAGACCGGTGAGACGGCGATCCACCCGACGCCGGTCGTGGCCGTGCTCGGTGTGATCGACGACGTGACACGGCGTACGCCGGTCGCCTTCAAGGAAGAGGGCCAGCTCCTCTACCTGCTCGGCGACACGCGTGAGGAGTTCGGCGGCTCGGCCTGGTCCGAGGTCGTCCACAACCACCTCGGCGGTCTGCCGCCCAAGGTCGACCTGGGCCGCGAGAAGCTGCTCGGCGAGATCCTGATCTCGGCGTCCCGCGACGGCATGGTCGACGCGGCGCACGACCTCTCCGACGGCGGCCTGATCCAGGCGGTCACCGAGTCCTGCCTCCGTGGCGGGAAGGGTGCCCGGCTGGTCGTGCCGGACGGTCTGGACGCGTTCACGTTCCTCTTCTCGGAGTCGGCGGGCCGCGCGGTCGTCTCGATTCCGCGCAGCGAGGAGCTCCGCTTCAACGACATGTGCGGGGCGCGGGGTCTACCCGTCACCCGGATCGGTGTCGTGGACGGCGAGGAGATCGAGGTCCAGGGCGAGTTCAGCATTCCGCTGAGCGAGCTCCGCACGGCGCACGAGGCGACGATCCCGGGCCTGCTCGCCTGAGTCGGTTCCGTGTCAGCGCTTTGAGCGAAGCCCCCGTCCGGTCCACCGGGCGGGGGCTTCGGCATCGCGTGCGTACCGGTGCCGGATCGGTCTTCGGTGGTGGTGAGCGGCAGCGCCGGTGCGGCTCGGAGTACCGCCCGGGCTCCTTCGCGACCGAGGCCGACCGGGGCACGGCGCCCGCCGACTGCCCGTAGGCTCGCTGCCATGCCGCCGTCCCAGAAGCGCGCCCGCCGCTACGACCTCGTCCGGACCCGCACCGCCGTTCAGGCACAGTTCTCCCATGTCCGGTCGGCAGTAAGTAGTCTGACGCCGGATCAGCTGGCTCTGCCGACCCGGCTCGGGGAGTGGACGGTGCGCGAGCTTGCCGCCCATCTGGCGATGGCTGTCTCGAACGTCTGCCGGAACCTGGAGCTGCCGGAGCCGCCCGGCGAGAAGCCCGACCTCACACTGCTGGAGTGGCCGTTCTCGACCGCCGGGCGGGCCGGCCGGATCGCCGATGACACCAAGGTGCTCGCCGCGGACCGCCCCGATCTCGACGCGTTGTACGCGGAGGTCGCCGACCGGTTCGAGGCGGTGGTGCCGGGCGCGGGCGAGGACCGGCTGCTGCCCACCCGGGTGGGCGTGATGCGGCTGGGCGACTTCCTCGTCACCCGCGCGGTCGAACTCGTCGTGCACACGGACGATCTGAACGCGGCGACGGGGCTGGACATCCCGTACGACCGGCAGGCCCTTGCCGCCTGCACCCGGTTGCTCACGGACGCCCTCGCGGAGAAGGCGCCCGGCGGTTCGGTCGAGGTGCGCGTCCCGCCGTTCGCCGTCGTCCAGTGCGTCCAGGGTCCGAAGCACACCCGCGGTACGCCGCCCAACGTCGTCGAGACCGATCCGCTGACCTGGATCCGGCTCGCCACCGGGCGTACCCAGTGGTCCCGGGCGCTCGACGAGGCGAAGGTCAGCGCGAGCGGCGAGCGGGCCGACCTGGGCGACCTGCTGCCACTGCTCGGCTGACGGAAGGCGGGGGAACCGGATCGGCCCCTCGTACCGTCACATGACCATGTTCGGACAACGTATGGCTGTCAGCGTCCTGGCCCTCCTCACCCTCGCCGCGTGCGGTACGGAGTCGGGTTCCGGCTCCGGGTCCGGCGACGGCAGCGGCACCGTACGGACGGACCTGCCCGTCACCGGCGTCCACTGGAACGTCGATTCGGTGACGGTCGGAGGGAAGAGGACCGCGGCCCCGGACGGAGCCCACGTCACGATCACGCCCGACGGCAGGGCCACCGGGAACTTCGGTTGCAACCACTTCACCGCCGCGGTCCGCGTGGACGGCGACACGGTCACCGTGAAGCCGGCCACGACCACCGAGATGGGTTGCGAGAAGGATCTTCAGCAGTTCGAGCGGGCCCTGTCCGGCACGTTCAGCGGCAGACTGACCGCCGCGGCGACGGAGAAGCACCTGACCTTGACCACGGCGAAGGGCGACTCCATCGCCTTCACCTCGGAGCCTTCTGCCCCGCTCATCGGCACCACCTGGACCGTCACCGCTCTGGTCTCCGGCTCGGCCGTCTCGTCGCTGCCCGCCGGTGCGGAGAAGAAGGCGCGACTGAGCTTCGGCAAGGACGACTCCGTGCAGGGCACCCCCGGCTGCAACCAGTTCCGCGGCGCCGCGAAGGTATCCGGCTCCGCCATCACGTTCGGCCGGATCAACGGCACCAAGATGATGTGCCCGGATCCGCAGATGAAGGTGGAACGCGCGCTGCTCGCGATCCTGGACGGGAAGACGACGTACAGGATCGATCACCGCACGCTGACCCTCACCGCAGCGAACGGAGAGGGTTTCAGCGCCACGGCACCCGCACCCGGGAAGTGAGTCAGGACCCTGTCGAGTACGGCAGCAGGCCGGCGTCCGTCTTCTCCCAGGACGCCCGCAGCTCGGCCAGCAGCTTCGGCTCGGCCTGTGCCCGGTCCGCCTGTTCCCGCTGGTCATGGGCGAGCTGGAACAGCTGGTCGGCCCCGCCCTTGCCCCGGTAGTACTTCCAGTCGCCGCGTCGCAGCGCCCGCTCCCCGCGTACCCGCCAGAACAGATCCCGCTCCTTCGGCTCCTCGCCCCTGAACAGGTATCCGGCGAGGCTGATGCCGTCCAGCGGGTACGCGGGATCCGGCCGCGCGCCGCCGAGCTCCAGCAGCGTCGCGGTCCAGTCCGGCGAGAACACCGGAAGTCCGCTCACCTGGTGCGGGTCGATCCTGGCCGGCCAGCGCAGCACCGCCGGGACCCGGATCCCGCCCTCCTGCAGCGAGGACTTGTTGCCGGAGAGCGGCCACTGGTACGAGAACCGCTCGCCGCCGTTGTCGCTGGCGAAGAAGACCAGGGTGTCCTCCTCCTGGCCGGACCGCTCCAGTGCCTTCAGCACCTCGCCGACCGAGCGGTCCAGGTCCTCCACCATCTGCTTGTACTTCTCGACCGAGCCGCCGTCCGCGTGGAACAGCCCCGCCAGGCCCCCGGCCCTGATCCTGCGGACGATCTCGGCGCTCTCGGCCGTGTCGCCCTCCGCGATCCACGGCCAGTGCGGGGTGGTGAAGTTGAGATTGAGCAGCCACGGCTTGTCGTGGTCGCGCTGTACGTACTCGCTCGCGCGCTCGGTCAGGATCCGCGTGTAGTAGCGCAGGTCCTTGTACTCGGCGTCCCCCTCGTACAGGTCGTACTCGCCGGCGAGGCCGAGCTTGGAGTAGTACTCCAGCGCCCCGCCGAAGTTCCCGAAGAACTCGTCCCAGCCGGACCTGGTGGGGCTGTAGTCCGGCAGATAGCCGCAGTGCCACTTACCGATCAGCGCGGTGGCGTACCCGACTCCGCGCAGCAGTGAGGCGAGCGTGGGATGGGTGGGTTCGAGACCCACCGACCGGTCCGCGATGGGCTCGGCGAGACCGCCCTTCGTACGGCCCGGGTAGCGCCCGGTGTAGAGGCTGAACCGGGTGGGGGAGCAGGTCGCGGAGCCGGCGTAGGCGTCCGTGAACCGCACACCCTGGCGGCCGAGGCGGTCCAGGTTCGGGGTGTGGATGTGCGGGGAGCCGTACGAGGAGAGGTCGGCCCAGCCGAGGTCGTCGCCGAGGATGAAGAGGATGTTGGGCCGCCGGGAGTGCTTGCCGCGGGCCGCCCGGAAGGGGCGCTCACCAGCGGCCTCGGCGGGAGCCACCGCAGCCGCTGAGAACGGCGTGGCGGCGGAGGCGGGCGTGGCGACGGCCGGGATTCCGACTGCGGCGGTCGCGGCGGTCGCGCCGACGGCGGTCCCGAAGGCGCGCCGGGTCAGCCGCATCGAATCCGTACTTTCGTTCGAACTGCTTGGGTCGCGAGAAGGCATGACTGCTCCAGGGCAGGGCTCGGCCGCGCACGGCGGGGCGGTGGAGGGAAGAGGCCCGGGTGGACCCGTCAGGCGTCACATGCGGACATGCGGACGCCTATGCGGGTACGGGCGAGGGAGAGCGGGAGCGGAGGGCGCCGACGTGGAGGCGGGCTCGGCACCGTCAGCAGGCGTGCGTCGACGGGGTGCGCGTCGCGGAAATCAGGCGCAGCGACAGATGGCGCTCGCGACACGTCCCAGATCGACGTGGCGGCGCTCCACGAGCGTGCCCGAACGGTCACCGAGAGGCTGCATGGGCCAGGAGCCTGCCAAGGGGGCATGCGCCTGTCAACGCCGGTCTCGCACTCCGGACGCCGGCCGATGCGCCGCGGGGCAGCGAGATCCCGAATCCGGGGGCGGCGTGATCCGGAACCTGGACCCGGCGCAATCCGAGAACCGGGGCGTGGCGACAGGGAAAGCCGCATACGGCCCCGTCGGCCCCTCGTCCGGTGTGAGGCTCACCACGAAACGAGCGTTCGGCCAGCGCCCTCCCCCGTCCGCCGGCCGACTCGCCGAGCGCGCGCCCGGCCCTGCAGCCGCCGTGACATCCCCATGGCCGGAACTGGCCGGTAACCCGCCCCCAGGCCGGTCCTCAACCGCCCCGTAGCCCTCCCGCGCCGCCTCCACAGCCCGCCCGCAGCCGAAAGCAATCACTGTCCGTGATCGCTCGATCAGCCCCGGGGACGACGTTTCGTCGCCCTTCCCAGGCGTTCCGGCGAGGTGTCCCCAATTCGGACCAGTGGTCGATCTCGCCTACACTCGGTGGCGTGCCCCGTGGTGATGGACGACTCAACCACGACCTGCTCCCCGGAGAGAAAGGCCCCCAGGACGCTTGTGGCGTCTTCGGTGTCTGGGCTCCGGGTGAAGAGGTCGCCAAGCTCACCTATTTCGGACTGTATGCCCTGCAGCACCGTGGACAGGAGTCCGCGGGCATTGCAGTGAGCAACGGGTCCCAGATCCTGGTCTTCAAGGACATGGGACTGGTCTCGCAGGTCTTCGACGAAACGTCTCTGGGATCTCTCCAGGGCCATATCGCGGTCGGTCATGCCCGCTACTCCACCACCGGTGCCTCGGTGTGGGAGAACGCGCAGCCGACGTTCCGTGCGACCGCGCACGGCTCGATCGCCCTGGGTCACAACGGCAACCTGGTCAATACGGCCCAGCTCGCCGAGATGGTCGCCGACCTTCCCCGCAAGGACGGCCGCGCCACCCAGGTCGCCGCGACGAACGACACCGACCTGGTGACCGCTCTGCTCGCCGGCCAGACCGACGACGACGGCAAGCCGCTCACCATCGAGGAGGCCGCCGCCAAGGTGCTTCCCGATGTGAAGGGCGCCTTCTCGCTCGTCTTCATGGACGAGCACACCCTCTACGCCGCCCGCGACCCGCAGGGCATCCGCCCGCTGGTTCTCGGCCGACTGGAGCGCGGCTGGGTGGTGGCATCCGAATCCGCCGCTCTCGACATCTGCGGCGCCAGCTTCGTCCGTGAGATCGAGCCGGGCGAGCTCGTCGCCATCGACGAGAACGGTCTGCGCACTTCGCGGTTCGCGGAAGCGAAGCCCAAGGGCTGCGTCTTCGAGTACGTCTACCTGGCCCGCCCCGACACCGACATCGCCGGGCGGAACGTGTACCTCTCCCGCGTGGAGATGGGCCGCAAGCTGGCCGCCGAGGCCCCGGTCGAGGCCGATCTGGTCATAGCGACCCCGGAGTCCGGGACCCCCGCCGCCATCGGTTACGCGGAGGCCAGCGGCATCCCGTTCGGTGCCGGTCTGGTCAAGAACGCGTACGTCGGCCGGACCTTCATCCAGCCGTCCCAGACCATTCGCCAGCTCGGCATCCGCCTCAAGCTGAACCCGCTCAAGGAAGTCATCAAGGGCAAGCGCCTGGTGGTCGTCGACGACTCGATCGTCCGCGGCAACACCCAGCGCGCACTGGTCCGGATGCTCCGCGAGGCCGGCGCCGCCGAGATCCACATCCGGATCTCGTCCCCGCCGGTGAAGTGGCCCTGCTTCTTCGGTATCGACTTCGCGACCCGCGCGGAGCTGATCGCCAACGGCATGTCGGTCGACGAGATCTGCACGTCGATGGGTGCAGACTCGCTCGCGTACATCTCGCTCGACGCGATGGTCGAGGCGACGACGATCGCCAAGCCGAACCTGTGCCGCGCCTGCTTCGACGGCGAGTACCCGATGGAGCTCCCGGACCCGGAGCTGCTCGGCAAGCAGCTGCTGGAGACCGAGCTGGCGGCAGGCCCCGCGGCCACCGCCGCGGCCGACGCGCTGCGTCGTCCGTGACCGGCCAGGCACACCGGCCCTGCCATCAGCCCCGTATTTCCACACGAAAGATCCCAGGCAATGTCTGAGACAACAGGTGCTTCCTACGCGGCAGCGGGCGTCGACATCGAGGCCGGCGACCGTGCCGTCGAGCTGATGAAGGAGTGGGTGAAGAAGACGCAGCGCGCTGAAGTCGCGGGCCTTGGCGGCCTGGGCGGATTCGCCGGCCTCTTCGACGCCTCGGCGCTCAAGCGTTACGAGCGTCCGCTCCTCGCCTCCGCCACCGACGGCGTCGGCACGAAGGTCGACCTCGCCCGCCAGATGGGTGTGTACGACACCATCGGCCACGACCTCGTCGGCATGGTCGTCGACGACCTGGTCGTCTGCGGCGCCGAGCCGCTCTTCATGACCGACTACATCTGCGTCGGCAAGGTGCACCCCGAGCGTGTCGCGTCCATCGTGAAGGGCATCGCCGAAGGCTGTGTCCTGGCCGGCTGCGCCCTGGTCGGCGGCGAGACGGCCGAACACCCGGGCCTGCTCGGCCCCGACGACTTCGATGTCGCCGGCGCCGGTACGGGCGTGGTCGAGGCCGACCGGCTGCTCGGCCCGGACCGTATCCGTAAGGGTGACGCGGTCATCGCGATGGCGTCGTCCGGACTTCACTCCAACGGGTACTCGCTCGTCCGCCACGTCGTCTTCGACCGGGCCGGCTGGGCGCTGGACCGCGACGTCGAGGAGTTCGGCCGCACGCTCGGCGAGGAGCTCCTGGAGCCCACCAAGATCTACTCGCTGGACTGCCTGGCGCTGACCCGTACGACCGAGGTGCACGGCTTCAGCCACGTCACCGGCGGCGGCCTCGCCAACAACCTCGCCCGGGTCATCCCGGACGGGCTGCACGCCACGGTCGACCGCTCCACCTGGACGCCCGGCGCGGTCTTCGACCTGGTCGGCAAGGCCGGTCAGGTCGAGCAGCTGGAGCTGGAGAAGACGCTCAACATGGGTGTCGGCATGATCGCGATCGTCCCCGCGGACTCGGTGGACGTCGCGCTGACGACGCTGGCCGACCGTGGAGTCGACTCCTGGGTCGCCGGTGAGATCACGGATCGCGGCACGCATGCGACGGGTGCCGAGCTCACGGGTTCGTACGCGCGGTAGCCGGGGTGGGGGCAGGACGCACCGGAGCCGTCCGGTGCGTTCGCTCTGCCCTCCATCGCCGGGCGGGCCGGGAACGAGCGCATCCCGGCCCGGCTCAGCCTGATCAGGACAGCACAAAACCCGGTCCGGGCAGGCCCGAACCGGGTTGTTGTGTCAGCGCGAGGTCAAGCGCCGCGGCGCTGTGACGACGGACCGGACTGATCGTCCTCGTCCTCGTCCTCGTCGTCGTTGTACAGATCCGCGTACTGTGCGTACGGGTCATCTTCCTCGTCGTCGTCCTCGAACGGCTCTGCGTTCGGTGGTTGACTCGAAGGCGATGCGCCCAGCTCATTGGCCAGACGCGACAGGTCAGTCCCGCCGCTGCTGTACTTCAGCTGGCGGGCGACCTTTGTCTGCTTGGCCTTTGCCCGGCCGCGCCCCATGGCTCGACCCCCTCGGTGACGGGGCTCGACGGCCCCAGAGTCTTGACACGCGTTCATGTTTCAGGACGGACTCTCGGCAGAGAGACCGTGCCCGTAGGGCTTTAACGGTACCTGCTTCCGTGGCCATACGGTACGCCGCCCGCATCACACGCCCCGGAACAGGACCAGCAAGAAGCCCTGTCCTCGCTGGTCAACTGCGATTTTAACCTCTTCTTGGCATGCGACCCGCCGACCGGCGTGAGTCTTGTCTCGCCGGTCGGCGGATCGGTGGGCCGTGAAGCGCCGAGGAGCAGGGAAGACGCCTGGTGAGGCACCTGGGACCCTCGGTTATGGATGTCAGCGGCGGCGCGCCTCGGACATCCGCTGCTCGGCGATCCGGTCGGCAGCCGCGGCCGGCGGAATGCCGTCATCCTTCGCACGTGCGAATATGGCGAGCGTGGTGTCGAAGATCTTCGATGCCTTCGCCTTGCACCGGTCGAAGTCGAAGCCGTGCAGCTCGTCGGCGACCTGGATGACACCGCCCGCGTTCACCACGTAGTCGGGGGCGTAGAGGATCGAACGGTCCGCGAGGTCCTTCTCGACACCCGGGTGCGCCAGCTGGTTGTTGGCCGCACCGCACACCACCTTGGCCGTGAGCACCGGAACGGTGTCGTCGTTCAGCGCGCCGCCGAGCGCGCAAGGGGCGTAGATGTCGAGGCCCTCGGTGCGGATCAGCGCGGCGGTGTCCGCGGCGACCGCGATCTCGGGGTGGAGCTCGGTGATCCGGCGTACCGACTCGTCGCGTA
Organism: Streptomyces sp. NBC_00353; assembly: GCF_036108815.1. Classification (NCBI taxonomy): domain Bacteria; kingdom Bacillati; phylum Actinomycetota; class Actinomycetes; order Kitasatosporales; family Streptomycetaceae; genus Streptomyces; species Streptomyces sp. NBC_00353. Next base: position 5,527,883 of record NZ_CP107985.1, read on the forward strand.
CGTCCGTGATGACGACCTCGGCGCCGTCCTTCAGCAGATGCTCGACGAGGTGGTGGCCGACCTTGCCGACGCCCGCGACCCCCACTTTCCGGCCACGCAGCGTCGGGTCGCCCCAGAGGTGCTGGGCCGAGGCCCGCATGCCCTGGAAGACACCGAACGCGGTGAGGACGGAGGAGTCGCCGGCGCCACCGTTCTCCGGGGAGCGGCCGGTGGTCCACGGGCACTCGCGGGCGACGACGTCCATGTCGGCGACGTAGGTGCCGACGTCGCAGGCGGTCACGTAGCGCCCCCCGAGGGAGGCCACGAACCGGCCGTAGGCCAGCAGCAGTTCCTCGGTCTTGATCTTCTCGGGGTCGCCGATGATGACGGCCTTGCCGCCGCCGTGGTCGAGACCGGCCATGGCGTTCTTGTACGACATGCCGCGCGCCAGGTTCAGCGCATCCGCGACGGCCTCCTCCTCGGAGGCGTACGGATAGAAGCGGGTGCCGCCGAGGGCCGGGCCCAGAGCGGTGGAGTGGATGGCGATGACGGCCTTGAGGCCGCTGGCACGGTCCTGGCAGAGCACGACTTGCTCGTGTCCCCCCTGATCCGAGTGGAACAGGGTGTGCAGGACGCCGTCGGTCACATCGGTCACTGTGGTGACTCCCAAGTACGAAGCGGCGGGAGACCCTCCTGAAGGTGGGGAGGGCCCCGGACCGGCCCCACGGCCGGTCCGACTGGGCAAGAGCGTAAGTCCTGCGCGGACGGAGATCTGTTCCAGTGCCGAGGATCACCCCCCGGCGGAGTACGGGCGTGACACGATTTGCTGCATGTCGGTGGTGTCTTCGGTGCTCGTCCCTTACGCGTCCTACCTCCGGGTGTACGAACCGCTGGCCGCCTTCCCGGAGCCGGAACGCACCCACTGGGCCCGGTATGCGGGGCGCGCCCGTATCCCCACGGCCCAGGACGAACTGCGCCGTTCGCTGGCGGACTTGGTGGCCACCCCGCCGGTCGGGGTGCCGGTGCACGAGAGCGGGGACGCGTTCGTCGCCGAGGTGAACGGCGTGGTCTGCGTCTGCCCGTGGCGGACCCGGCTGCGCGGCTGGCTGGCACTGGGGGAGCTGGCGGAGATGTTCCCGGCTCCGGTGCTCGACGCGGTGCTGCCGCCGGTGGTGCGCGGGCAGGCGGTCGCGGACCACGAGCGGTGGGCGGAGCGCAATCCGGACGCCCGGCCGTGGATTCGAACCGCGGTGTGGCAGGTCCCGGTGCGCTGGTTCGTCCTCTTCGCCGACGAGGAGCGCGAGCACACCGGGGCGGCCGCGGACGGGGGAGCGCCGGTGCTGCGCTACCGGACTCCGATGGTGCAGGCGCGGCGCCGGCTGGCCCGGGCGCTGAAGACGCTGCGTGAGAGCGTCGACGAGGGTCCGCTGACCGAGGGGCTGGTGGACGTCGGGCGCTGGCTGGAGGAGTTCCATCCGCGTGCGCTGGTCGAGCTGGACTACGGCGGCCTGGTGCACGCGCTGTCGGCGAAGCAGCTCGCCGAGGACCGGTCGGCCCTGGATGTCGCCGAGGGCATCGCGGCGCTGCGGGCCGGTGACACCGAGGGCGCGGGCGAGGCGTACGGGCGGCTGGCCGAGCGGTGGCGTGCCGTGAGGGACCGTCAGTTCGCGAACTGATCCCGGCCGGTCGGAGAAGGCACTGAACCGCTGCCCCGTGTGACTCGTGAGACCAGTGAGGGCGAAGGGGCGGGAGCGAACTCCAGTGGCTCCAGGACCTACGTCCCGAACCGGGCCTTTGCCTCAAGGGTGACGGATAGCACTAACTGGGCCCTTGCGCCCTTCCCTACTCCTCGTGCCAAAATAGGACAAGGAGTCCGGGGAGGACTCCTTCCGCCCAAGTATGGGCGGAATGCTCAGCATTGCACGCTATGGGGGGTCTGGTGACTCCTGATCGCTCTGTGACTGATCGTCACGGTGGTGTGACTGTCCGCTATGGCATGGTCCATCGGCTTCCGTCGCTGATGAACACCTGGGAGGGCAATTCCATCGGTTTGGCCGACGTGGCTGGACGGATGGTGTAGTTGTAGTGCCGAGGACAAGCCGTTCGTCCTATAACCGACTCGGCCCGCGTCCGCCATTTCGGGCAACGTGGGTCAAGGTGCAGAATTTAGAGGAAAGAACCGAGATGGTTCGGTTCTCCCGAGGAGGCCGCTCATGACCGCTCGCACCCCTGATGCCGAGCCGCTGCTGACCCCGGCTGAGGTTGCCACGATGTTCCGCGTGGACCCGAAGACGGTCACCCGTTGGGCCAAGGCAGGCAAGCTCACGTCCATCCGCACGCTCGGTGGACATCGCCGGTACCGCGAGGCAGAGGTCCGCGCACTGCTTGCGGGTATTCCGCAGCAGCGCAGCGAGGCCTGACACACCCCTGTCGCCGCGCCACAACCGGGCTGCCCGGGTCCCCCAACCCGCGTTTGCCCACCCATAGCTCCACACGACGGGCGTCCGCCCCAACGGGCGCCATACCTATGTCATACGGGTGCGTCGTTCGATCGCGCTGGACTCCGCCGGGTCCAGCGCGATCTTTTTTGTGCCCGCACGGCGGGTGGTCGGTCCTGTGGGGTGACCCGGGATCGGCTGTGCGTCGGCTTCGGTGCCGGCTCGGTGCCGGCCGTCACGCGTCCCTGCCGGCCCTGCTGGACGGTCCCCTGAGTGCTCTTTCGGCGGTCCCACGGTGACCCCGCCCGAGTAGTGCAATTGCACATATTAAATTCGCCAGTTGTAGGAAGGGTGTAAAGTCACCCTTTCTCAAAACTCATGTAGTGACTCCCGTCACACGGTCCATGTCTTGCCGGGATCGAGCCTGCCACTGCCGAGAAAGGGAATTCCGCACCCTTGGTCATGGGGCGACGGGAGTTTCCTCCTCGGCCTTCGCCTCGCCGGCCGACGCGCTGGAGGCATGGGCGGGCGCGGCGACTGCGGCGGTGTCCACAGCGGCCGCTGACGCCTCGCCGGGCAGGACGGGTGGTTCCGGGGGGTGCGTGGCCCCGGAGGCCGTCACGTACTCCAGGAAGCCCGTAATGGGTTCCATGGAGTCGGCCGCGGGCTCCATGGCGAGCCGCAGGAGCCGATGGCAGATCGGGCAGTGCCGGGTGAGATGCCGGTAGCCGGAAGCGGCCGCCAAATGGGCGCGCAACAGTGCGCGGGTCTCGTGCCTCGCTGTGGATGCCGCCATCCGCGCCACCCCCCGGTGGAACGCGCTGCCCCGCGCTGTGGAACAGGGACAGTCCCTGTTGTCTGAGTACTCGTTGGCAGTTGCCGGAGTCAAGACACGCGAAAGCCCGGATCCTTGAGGATCCGGGCTTTCGTTACTGCGGTCCTGACGGGATTTGAACCCGCGGCCTCCACCTTGACAGGGTGGCGAGCACTCCAAACTGCTCCACAGGACCAGGTTTTCGCTGCTGCCTTGCGGCTGGCTGCGAAAACAGACTGTACAGGAGGTTGGAGGCTCTGGTCGACCTCACTCCTGGTGGTGGCTCGGTTACGCCCCCGAGGCCGCCCGGGTCACGGCGCCGCGGCGTCGATCGCCTTCACGATCCGCTTGTCGGAGACGGGGTACGCGGTGCCCAGGGCGTGCGCGAAATAGCTGACCCGCAGCTCCTCGATCATCCAGCGGATGTCCAGGACCTCCTGCGGAACGGGCCTGCCCTGCGGCATCTGTTCGAGCAGCCAGGCGTACTCGTCCTGCATCTCGTGGACCTTCTCCATGCGCGTGGTGTCGCGCTGGACGGCCGTCGGCATCTGCTGCAGCCGGCGGTCCGCGGCGACCAGATAGCGCATCAGGTCGGGCAGCCTGCGCAGCCCGGTCTTCGTGACGAAGCCCGGCGGTACGAGGGCCGCGAGCTGGTCCCGCACATCGGTGACGTTGTTGACCAGGACGAGGCTGTTGGTGGCCTTCAGGCGCCGCTCGCAGGCCTGCCAGGCGGCCAGCACCTGCTGCACCTGGGCGACGGTGTGCTCGGTCAGTGCGACGAGATCGGCGCGGACCTTGTCGTACAGCTTCCGGAACGACTCCTCGTCCCAGGCCGGACCGCCGTGGGCGCCGATCAACCGGTCCGCGGCCGCCGTCGCGCAGTCCTCGAACAGCGCCTGGATGGAACCGTGCGGGTTGCGGGACAGGGCCAGCTTCTGCTGGTTCGTCAGCTTGTCCGAGGCGAACTTGGCGGGGTTCACCGGGATGTTCAGCAGGATCAGCTTCCGGGTGCCGCGCCACATGGACTGCAGCTGCTCGGCCTCGGTGTCGAAGAGTCGTACGGCCACGGTCTCGCCCTGGTCGACCAGCGCCGGGTACGCCTTGACCGGCTGGCCGGCCCGACGGGTCTCGAAGACCCGGTTCAGGGTGCCGATCGTCCAGTCCGTGAGGCCCGACCGCTCGATGGACTCGCCCGACGGGCCCGCGGTGGCCGCAGCGGCCTTGGAGAGGGCCTGACGGGCCTTGGGGCGCAGCTGGAGCTTCAGCGCCTCCAAGTCCTTGTCCTCGGCCACCTTGCGGCGCCGCTCGTCGACGATCCGGAAAGTGATCTTCAGGTGGTCCGGGATCCGGGACAGGTCGAAGTCCTCGGCGGAGACCGGGACGCCGACCATCCGCTGGAGCTCACGCGCGAGTGTGACCGGCAGCGGCTCCTGCAGGGGCACCGCCCGGTCCAGGAACTTGCCCGCGTAGTTCGGCGCGGGTACGTAATGCCGGCGGATCGGCTTGGGCAGCGAGCGGATCAGCTCGGTGACGACCTCTTCGCGCAGACCCGGGATCTGCCAGTCGAAGCCCTCCGAGGTGACCTGGTTGAGCACCTGGAGCGGGACATGGACGGTCACACCGTCCGCGTCCGCGCCGGGCTCGAACTGGTAGGTCACCTTGAACTTGAGCTTCCCCTGCCGCCAGGAGTCCGGATAGTCGTCCTTGGTGACGGCCCCGGCCTTCTCGTTGATGAGCATCGAGCGCTCGAAGTCGAGCGCGTCCGGCTCGTCGCGGCGCTTGTGCTTCCACCAGGAGTCGAAGTGCGCGCCGGAGACGACGTGCTCGGGAATCCGCTGGTCGTAGAAGTCGAAGAGCGTCTCGTCGTCCACGAGGATGTCGCGGCGGCGCGCCCGGTGCTCCAACTCCTCGACCTCGCCGAGGAGTTTGCGGTTGTCGTGGAAGAACTGATGGTGCGTGCGCCAGTCGCCCTCGACCAGCGCGTTCCGGATGAAGAGATCGCGGGACGTCTCCGCGTCGATCCGGCCGAAATTGATCTTGCGCTGGGCCACGATCGGTACGCCGTACAGCGTGACCCGCTCGTACGCCATCACCGCCGCCTGGTCCTTCTCCCAGTGCGGCTCGCTGTACGTGCGCTTCAGCAGGTGCTGGGCCAGTGGTTCGATCCACTCCGGCTCGACCTTGGCATTGACCCGCGCCCACAGCCGGGACGTCTCGACCAGCTCGGCCGACATCACGAACCGCGGCTGCTTCTTGAAGAGCGCCGAACCGGGGAAGATCGCGAACTTGGCGCTGCGCGCACCCAGGTACTCGTTCTTCTCGGTGTCCTTCAGCCCGATGTGCGACAGCAGCCCGGCCAGCAGCGAGGTGTGCACCGCCTGCTCGGGTGCGGCCAGGTCCGCCGAGGGCTCCTCGAGATGCATGCCCATCTGCTTGGCGACCGTGCGCAGCTGCGCATAGATGTCCTGCCATTCGCGGATGCGCAGGAAGTTCAGATACTCCTGCTTGCACATCCGGCGGAAGCTGGACGAGCCGCGCTCCTTCTGCTGCTCGCGGATGTAGCGCCACAGATTCAGGAACGCCAGGAAGTCCGACGTCTCGTCCTTGAAGCGGGCGTGGTGCTGATCGGCCTGCGTCTGCTTGTCCGAGGGCCGCTCCCGCGGGTCCTGGATGGAGAGCGCGGCGGCGATCACCATGACCTCGCGCGTGCAGCCGTTGCGGTCGGCCTCGATGACCATGCGGGCGAGGCGCGGGTCGACGGGCAGCTGTGCGAGCTTCCGTCCCAGCTGCGTCAGCCGCTTCTTCGGATCCTTCTCGTCCGGGTCCAGTGCGCCGAGCTCCTGGAGAAGCTGCACACCGTCGCGGATGTTGCGGTGGTCCGGCGGGTCGATGAAGGGGAACTTCTCGATGTCGCCGAGGCCGGCCGCGGTCATCTGGAGGATGACGGACGCCAGGTTCGTACGGAGGATCTCCGCGTCCGTGAACTCCGGGCGGGTCAGGAAGTCGTCCTCGGAGTACAGCCGGATACAGATGCCGTCCGACGTACGGCCGCAGCGGCCCTTGCGCTGGTTGGCGCTGGCCTGCGAGATCCGCTCGATCGGCAGCCGCTGGACCTTGGTGCGGTGGCTGTAGCGGGAGATCCGGGCGTTGCCCGGGTCGATCACGTACTTGATGCCGGGGACGGTCAGCGAGGTCTCGGCGACGTTCGTCGCCAGAACGATCCTGCGGCCGGTGTGGCGCTGGAACACCCGGTGCTGCTCGGCGTGCGACAGGCGCGCGTAGAGAGGGAGCACCTCGGTGTGGCGGAGGTTCTTCTTGTTCAGGGCGTCCGCGGTGTCGCGGATCTCGCGCTCGCCGGAGAGGAAGACCAGGACATCGCCGGGGCCCTCCGCCTGGAGCTCGTCGACGGCGTCGCAGATCGCGGTGATCTGGTCGCGGTCGGAGTCCTCGCCCTCTTCCTCCAGGAGCGGCCTGTAGCGCACCTCGACCGGATACGTACGCCCGCTGACCTCGACGATCGGTGCATCACCGAAGTGCCGGGCGAAGCGCTCGGGGTCGATGGTCGCCGAGGTGATGACGACCTTCAGATCGGGGCGCTTGGGCAGCAGCCGGGCCAGGTAGCCGAGCAGGAAGTCGATGTTCAGCGACCGCTCGTGGGCCTCGTCGATGATGATCGTGTCGTACGCGAGCAGCTCGCGGTCCGTCTGGATCTCGGCCAGCAGGATGCCGTCCGTCATCAGCTTCAGATACGTGGCGTCCGGGTTCACCTGGTCGGTGAAGCGGACCTTCCAGCCGACCGCTTCGCCGAGCGGGGTCTTCAGCTCGTCGGCGACGCGCTCGGCGACCGTACGGGCCGCGATCCGGCGCGGCTGGGTGTGCCCGATCATGCCCCGGACGCCGCGTCCCAGCTCCATGCAGATCTTGGGGATCTGCGTGGTCTTGCCGGACCCGGTCTCACCGGCGACGATCACGACCTGGTGGCCGCGTATCGCCTCCAGGATCTCGTCCTTCTTCTGACTGACCGGAAGCTCTTCCGGGTACGAGAGAGCGGGCACCCGCGCGGCGCGCCCTGCGAGCCGCTCGGCTGCCTTCCCGGCCTGGGCGGCGATCTCGTCCAGCACGGTCTGCTGGGCCTCGGGCTTACGGATCCGGCGCGCCCCTTCGAGGCGGCGGCCGAGCCGGTGCGCGTCGCGGAGCGAGAGCTGTCCGAGCTGGGACTGGAGATCGGCAAAGGAAGTAGACATACGGGTCCCAGGATCGCACCCGGGCCCGAGGAACGGCGAACATATTTTGCGCGGTCTGCGTCACGGCCGTGGTGACCGTGGGGAAGCCCGGTGTCACAGCACGTACCATTTCGGGCAACCGATCTTCGTACCGCAGTCGAAAGCTGGTCCCCGTGTCCCGTGCGCAGTGGTGCTGCCCGGCGGCGGTGCTCGCAGTCGCACCGGGGTTCTTCTGCGGGGCTGCGACGGCGTCGGGCGGCGGGGCTTCGCAGGAGGCCGGGCCCGCCGGACAGGGGTCGGCCGAGCCGCCCGTACGCGTCGGGTTGCGGGGTCCCGGGCCTGCCGCGCCCACCCCGGTGGAACTCTCGGTACTGCGGGTCTAGACGGCCCTGCGTCGCCCGGTCGTCCCCTCACCACCCCGCATCACGAGCACGGAGCTTGCCATGCCCACGCCCAAAGCGCCCTCGCCGAAGCCGTCCTCCAGGAAGCCGCTGTTCTACGGCACCGGCGTCGTCCTCGCCGCCGCGCTGCTCGGCTACGCCTCCTACCGGGCCACCGCCCCCGACCACTCGGCCTCCGATTCCCCGTACGTCGCCGAGGTCACCGCCGACCCGGATGCCGGCGTCTACCCCGAGCTGGCGAAGCTCGCCCGCCGCGACCCCGGCGACAAACTGGCGCAGGGCCGGGCGGACGCGCCCGTCGTCCTCATCGAGTACGCCGACTTCAAGTGCGGCTACTGCGGCAAGTTCGCCCGCGACACCGAATCCGCTCTGGTGAAGAAGTACGTCGGCAACGGCACCCTGCGCATCGAATGGCGCAACTTCCCGATCTTCGGAGCCGAGTCCGAGGCAGCCGCGCGCGCCGCCTGGGCCGCCGGACAGCAGGGCCGCTTCTGGCAGTTCCACGCGGCCGCGTACGCCGAAGGGGTCAAGGAGAAGGGCTTCGGCAAGGCCCGGCTGAAGGCCCTGGCCCAGCAGGCGGGGGTGGCGGACCTCGACCGGTTCGCCCGCGACGCCGACAGTTCCGCCGCGTCCGCCGCGGTGAGCAAGGACCAGGAGCAGGGATACGGGATCGGCGCCACCTCCACCCCGTCGTTCCTGATCAACGGCCGCCCGATCGCCGGTGCCCAGTCGACGGAGGTCTTCACCCAGGCAATCGACGCGGCGGCAGACCGGGCCAGGAACACCAAGGATGCCAAGGGCGCCGACAAGTGACCCCGGGCATCGGCTACTTCGCCGCCCTGCTCGGTGGGCTGCTGGCTCTGGTCAGCCCGTGCAGCGCCCTGCTGCTGCCCGCCTTCTTCGCCTACTCCATCGACTCCGCCGCACGGCTGCTGGCCCGTACCGGCATCTTCTACGCCGGTCTGGCCACCACCCTTGTGCCGCTCGGCGCCGCCGGCTCGTTTGCCGGACGGCTCTTCTACAGCCACCGCGACCAGCTCGTCCTCGGAGCCGGCTGGCTGATCGTCGTCCTCGGCGTGGCGCAGATCGTGGGCCTCGGCTTCGCCTCGCGCCGGATCGCCGCGCTCAGTGGCCGGATCAGGCCGACGACCGCCGTATCGGTCTATGCCCTCGGCGCCGTCTACGGCCTGGCCGGCTTCTGCGCCGGGCCGATTCTCGGCAGCGTCCTGACGGTGGCGGCGGTCAGCGGCAGCCCCGTCTACGGCGGACTGCTGCTCGCCGTGTACGCCCTGGGCATGGCCGTTCCGCTGTTTCTGCTCGCGCTGCTCTGGGAACGCTTCGACCTCGGTCGCCGGGCGTGGCTGCGCGGTCGGACCTTCCGGCTCGGCCGCTTCGAACTGCACACCACGACCCTGCTGTCGGGGCTGCTCTTCATCGGGCTCGGTGCGCTGTTCCTGGCCTACGACGGGACGACCGCGCTGCCCGGGCTGCTGGATGTGGACGATTCGTTCGCCGTCGAACAGTGGGCCCGGCGCATCGGCGAGCAGGTGCCGGACACGATTGCGCTGGTGACCGCGGTCGCGGTGGTGCTGCTGGTTCTCGGGGTACGGACGTGGTGCCGCCGGGACGTGAACTCCGCGGACCGGGAAGAGGTCTGACACGACGAAGGCCCCATCCGGGGGACGGGGCCTTCGAGAGGTGGCTGGGGCCGGGATCGAACCGGCGACCTATCGCTTTTCAGGCGATCGCTCGTACCAACTGAGCTACCCAGCCACGCAGCACTTACGAGCTGCAGCGGTCCTGACGGGATTTGAACCCGCGGCCTCCACCTTGACAGGGTGGCGAGCACTCCAAACTGCTCCACAGGACCAAGCTGTTGTGCGACTAAGTGTCGCACAAGGTGGTGCGTGCCCCCAACGGGATTCGAACCCGTGCTACCGCCTTGAAAGGGCGGCGTCCTGGGCCACTAGACGATGAGGGCAGAACTGCTACTTCTGCGTCTATCGCCCCCCGAAGAGGGACGTGAGAAGCATCTGACTCCGCTTCCCCTCAAGAGGTTCCGCTTCTTCTTCAACCTCTGGGGTCTCGGAACGGTCAGGCCCTGACCGGCGCCCTTGGGCACGTCGGAGACTGTACTACGGCGTTTCGGTGTCAGCCAAACCGAATAGGCGAAGGGGTCGCTCCGGGTTGCTTCCCCTCCGGCAGATGGCGGCTGACCTCGGCCGTTGTCAGGCCGAGCCCGCCGAGTGTGATCTCGTCCCAGGCCTGCAGACGGCGGGTCGTGCGGTCCAGATAGAGCACCGAGGCGCGCACCTTTTCCGGCTTCTTGTTCTGCAGGGCGCGCAGGCCGCCGCCACCCGTGGAGCCCTCGACCTTGAGCCGGGTGCCGAATCTCATCAGCTCGTTCTGCCGGTGGTGCACATGGCCGGCGAGGACCAGCGGGACCGTGCCGTCCGTCTCGCGGGCCGCGTCCGGCTCGTGGGTGACGGCGATGTCGACCGGCGTGCCGGCCTGCTCCTGGGCGCGCAGCGCGGAGGCGAGCCGCATGCCCGCCATCTGCTCCGCGGCCGCGCCCTGGTCAGGCAGCGAGCGGTCCGGGGTGAACTGGGGGTCCCCCATGCCGGCCACCCGCAGCCCGCCGACATCCACCGCCCGGCCGTCGTCCAGCACGTGCACGTTCTTGAACCGCTCGAGATACATCTGGGTGATGCGCGAGTCGTGGTTCCCGCGGACCCAGACGTAGGGCGCGCCGAGATCGCGGATCGGGTCGAGGAAGCCGTTCTCGACCGCGGAGCCGTGATCCATCGTGTCGCCCGAGTCGATGATCACGTCGATGTCGTACTGCCGGACCAGCGAGCCGATGATCTGCCAGGACGCGGGGTTGAGGTGGATGTCGGAGACATGCAGGACGCGGAGGGTGGCGGGGTCCGGCCGGTAGACGGGAAGCGTCGACGTGGCGTCGTACAACTTGGTCACATTGGTGACGAGCCGGGCCAGTTCGCGCTGGTAGACGTCGAAGTCGGTGACGATCGAGCGGGCGTCACCGACCACCGAGGGAGCGCTGGAGAGCAGCCCGGAGAACTTGGGCTCCAGCACGGACTTCGGGTTCCAGGTGGCGTACGCGCTGACGCCGGACGCGGCCAGGAGCGCCAGCGCGAGCCCGCCGGCGGCCAGGGCGCGGCGCGGCCGGCGGTAGACGGCGAGGCCGAGCGCGGTGGCGCCGGAGACGACGGCTGTGCAGGAGCGCAGGGCGAGATCGCGGGCGCCGGTGGAGACGTCCTCGGTGACTTCCTGCTGGAGACCGGAGAGCCGTTCGGGGTGCTGGACCAGAGCCTCGGAGCGCACCGGGTCGAGGCGGTCGACATCGACGTCGAGACGGACCGGGGCTATGTGGGAGTCCAGTTCCAGAGCGCCGAGCGGGGCCACATTGATCTTCGTGCCGCCGGTGAGGGAGGGGCGCAGGGTCATGGTGGTGTCCATGGGCCCGACGGGCGTACGGACACTCCCGACGATCAGCAGCCCCAGCCAGGCACCGAAGACGACGACGGCGACCAGGCCCAGCGCGCGGGCGTAGGGGTGCGGGGCGCTGCCGAGGGAGGGTGCGAGGGCGGTGGTGTTTCCGGGGGCGGCGGGACGGGAGCGGTGCCGGCGCAGGGCGTCGGCCGCTGCGGTCACTCCGGCCAGGACGGCTGCTGCTGCGCGGAACGGGTCGCGGGGCATTGGGCGCGTATGCCCGGGGACCGGGGCGGCTATGCGGGGCGAGGATGGTGGGGCGCGGCCGCCGGGGGGCGGGGTTACGTGACAATGGCGGGGTGCTGGAGATGACGCGCGAAGAGTTCGAGGAACTGGTCGCCGAGGCCCTGGACCGCATTCCGCCGGAGCTGACGCGGCTGATGGACAACGTCGCGGTGTTCGTCGAGGACGAACCGGACCCCGGCGATCCGGAGCTCCTCGGGCTGTACGAGGGCACGCCGCTGACCGACCGCGGTGAGTGGTACGCCGGGGTGCTGCCGGACCGGATCACGATCTACCGGGGGCCGACGCTGCGGATGTGCGAGTCGCGCGAGGATGTGGTCGCCGAGACGGAAATCACGGTCGTCCACGAGATCGCCCACCATTTCGGCATCGACGACGAGCGGCTGCACGCGCTGGGTTACGGCTGAGCCGACGGGCGGACAGGGAGCGGCCGTTCGGGTCGGGCGGGGCGCAGGGGCGTCCGGGATCGAGGTTCGGGGCGTGTCCCTTGCGGGGGAACGGGAGTTGGGCACAGCGCCCCCTCCCGTCCGTTCCCGCCCCGCTTCGCTCCCCGCCCCGGAGGTGCCGCCCCGTGCGTCAGTCGCCCGCCTTGTCCGTCCCTGTCCGATGGGCAGCCGTCACCGCAGTGACGATCGCCGCGTCCACCGGCTGCATGAGCATCAGCGACGACGGGGGGAAGCCGGTCCCGTCGCAGTCGGCCCGGCCGAAGGGCTCGGTGGGTGAACCGGACGGTTCCACGGTGGCCGGTACGGGGCGGGCCCGTTCCGGAAGCGGCGCGGAGGCGCACTCCGACCGGGAGGCCCCCGAATCGCCGGACCCGAGCGTCTCCGTGGGCGCCTCGGCCGGTCCCGGCGGCGGGCAGACGGCCGCGGGGCCCAGTGATCCGCTGCCGACGCGGGGAGGACACCTGCCGATGCCCTCGCTGCCGGGATCCGGCGGGCCGCAGCAGCCGCCGGGGCCGTCGTCGGAGCCTTCGGGGCCGTCCGAACCGTCCGGGTCGGCCACCCCTGAGCCGTCGAGCACGCCCGATCCGGAGCCGTCGGATCCGCCGCCGGGGCCGTCCGAGTCGCCTGCCGCACAGTTCCGTAGCAACGCGATGAGCCTGCCGGACGGGCTGGAGGCCATGCGGACGCCGGAGGTATCACCGCAGGTGGGGCCGGTGTAGCGGGCGGTTCGGGACGCGCGGTTTGCGCAATGTGGGTGGGGGTGCGTATGGTAGTAGATCGTTTGATCCCATTGCCCGGCGCCGACACAGAAGAGCGCCGTGTGGCGCGTACTCTCCCTTGCCGTGGCTGGACCGCATTGAGGCGGTCGAAATTGCGAATCACGGAGTTATGGGCGCGTGCCGAGACTCCGGAAGGTTTCGCATTTCGCATGTCCAATTTCAGCTCTGACAACACCGTCATGCCCGAGAACGACGAGATTGTCACCGCAGCCGAGGCCGTAGTGGCCGAGGCCGCCGAGGTGTCCGAGTCGACCGAGACCGTCGACTCCACCGAGGCCACCACCACCACCACCGACACCACCTCCGCCGACGCCCCCGTCGACGCCGAGCCGACCGTCACCTTCGGGGACCTGGGCCTGCCCGAGGGCATCGTCCGCAAGCTCGCGCAGAACGGTGTGACCGCGCCCTTCCCGATCCAGGCCGCGACCATTCCGGACGCCCTGGCCGGCAAGGACATCCTGGGCCGTGGCCGTACCGGCTCCGGCAAGACGCTCTCCTTCGGTCTGCCGACCCTGGCCACGCTGGCCGGCGGCCACACCGAGAAGAAGAAGCCCCGCGCGGTCATCCTCACCCCGACCCGTGAGCTCGCGATGCAGGTCGCGGACGCGCTGCAGCCTTACGGCGACGTGCTCGGCCTGAAGATGAAGGTCGTCTGCGGCGGTACGTCGATGGGCAACCAGATCTACGCGCTGGAGCGCGGTGTCGACGTCCTCGTCGCCACCCCGGGCCGGCTGCGCGACATCATCAACCGGGGCGCCTGCTCCCTGGAGAACGTCCAGGTCGCCGTCCTCGACGAGGCCGACCAGATGTCCGACCTGGGCTTCCTGCCCGAGGTCACCGAGCTGCTCGACCAGGTTCCGGTCGGCGGTCAGCGCATGCTCTTCTCCGCCACGATGGAGAACGAGATCGGCACGCTGGTCAAGCGCTACCTGAACAACCCGGTGAGCCACGAGGTCGACAGCGCCCAGGGCAACGTCACGACCATGTCGCACCACGTCCTCGTCGTGAAGCCGAAGGACAAGGCGCCGGTCACCTCCGCCATCGCCGCGCGCAAGGGCCGCACGATCATCTTCGTCCGTACCCAGCTGGGAGCGGACCGCATCGCCGAGCAGCTCATCGAGTCGGGTGTGAAGGCGGACGCGCTGCACGGCGGCATGACGCAGGGCGCCCGTACCCGCGTTCTTGAGGACTTCAAGAAGGGTTACGTCAACGCGCTCGTCGCGACCGACGTCGCCGCCCGCGGTATCCACGTCGACGGCATCGACCTGGTCCTGAACGTGGACCCGGCCGGTGACCACAAGGACTACCTGCACCGCTCGGGCCGTACCGCCCGGGCCGGCAAGTCCGGTGTCGTCGTCTCGCTGGCGCTGCCGCACCAGCGCCGCCAGATCTTCCGCCTGATGGAGGACGCGGGCGTCGACGCCTCCCGCCACATCGTGCAGGGCGCGGGTGTCTTCGAGCCGGAGGTCGCCGAGATCACCGGTGCCCGTTCGCTGACCGAGGTCCAGGCCGACTCCGCGAACAACGCCGCCAAGCAGGCGGAGCGCGAGGTCGCCGACCTGACCAAGCAGCTGGAGCGCGTCCAGCGCCGCGCCGGTGAGCTCCGCGAGGAGGCCGACCGTCTGGTCGCCCGTGCCGCGCGCGAGCGGGGCGACGACCCCGAGGCAGCGGTGGCCGAGGCGGCCGCCGAGGCGGAGGCCGCGATCGAGGCCGCCGTCTCCGTGCCGGAGCAGCCCGCAGCGCGCGACGACCGTCGTGACGACCGCGGCAACTTCGACCGTCGCGGTGGCGACCGGGGCGGCGACCGCGGTGGATACCGTGGCGGCGACCGTCGGGACGACCGCGGTGGTGACCGCGGTGGTTTCCAGCGTCGTGACGACCGTTCGTCCGGTGGCTTCCGCCGCGACAACGACCGTCCGTCGTTCAACCGTGACCGTCGGGACGACCGCGGTGGTGACCGTGGTGGTTTCCAGCGTCGTGACGACCGTCCGTCGGGCGGCTTCCGTCGTGACAACGACCGTCCGTCGTTCAACCGGGACAACGACCGTCCGTCGTTCAACCGTGACCGTCGGGACGACCGCGGTGGTGACCGCGGTGGTGACCGTGGTGGTTTCCAGCGTCGTGACGACCGTCCGTCGGGCGGCTTCCGTCGTGACAACGACCGTCCGTCGTTCAACCGCGACAACGACCGCCCGTCGTTCAACCGCGACCGTCGTGACGACCGTCCGGCCGGTGGCTTCCGCTCCGGTGGCAGCGACCGTCCGTTCAACCGCGACCGTCGTGACGACCGTCCGGCCGGTGGCTTCCGTTCCGGTGGCAGCGACCGTCCGACCGGCCGCCGCGACGACCACCGCGGTGGCACGGGCACCGGCACCAACACCGGTACCTTCGGCCGTCGTGACGACAAGCCGCGCTGGAAGCGCAACGGCTGAAATTAGCTGATCTGTCAGACCGAAAGGCCCTGCCCGATGCACCGCATCGGGCAGGGCCTTTCGGCGTTTCATGATCAGGCCATGCCAACGCGTGCATCCACTGATAGCCTCCGCTTCTTATATACGTGGTTCTGACACACGTACCCACACACACGTACTTTCTTGTTTCCCGTGCCCACGCACGGGACCACCAGAGGGCCCCACACCTCTTCGCTGCCCGGAACGCGCCATGCAGCTTTCCGGCCTCCGCAGATTTGGGGGTCCCTCTATGGGCCGTCATGTCCTGGCACGCCCTCGTACGATCAGAAACGTCGCTACTGCAGTAGGCGTCGCAGCAGCTCTTGTCGGGACCCTGGGGCCGCTGGGCGGCCCGGCCGGCGCCGCCGTCCCGGCGCCCGAGGCGGTACTCGAGGCACCCACGAGAACGATCAGCCTCGTCTATCCCGTGGTCGCGGGACGCACCGGCTTCGCGTATCGTACGGCCGGCGGTGCCGGCTATCAGTGGACGGATTACGCGAGCGGTGCGACCTCCGAACTGCACCTGAAAGACAATTACGTCCAGCCCGTCAACACCATGTCGGACGTGATCGCCTATCCCGTCACCGCCGGCGCAGTCAATCTGGTCGATGCGCCGGGCGGCACCACACGGACCGTGCAACTACCCGCGGGATTCCGCTATCTGACGGTGCACGGTGAGACTGTTGTGGCCGCCGCGACGACGGGAGACGCAACAGGCGAGTGCCACCTGTTCCGCTTCGACGGTCCGGTTCTCACCGACCGCAAGGTGGTCGGGTTGCCCTCCGGTGCCGTCTGCACCGCTGCCTTCACGTCGGTGTACGGGGTCGGTGACCCTTCCAGCACGGTTGTCGGATATACGCTCGGAACAGTCCGTCACTACGGGCTCGTCGATCTGGATGAAGCCACGTTCACCGAGCTGCCGTTCACCGGCGCGCCGAAAGATCTTCAGGTCACCAAGGACTCCGTATCCTGGTTCGAAGCGTCCAAGAGCGTCAAGGTGCTCTCCCGTGCCGATCTGCAGGCAGCCCCTCGCAGCGTACCTATCGTCGGTCCGGTCTCGAATTCCTACGTGAAGACGTTCCTGGTCGGCGATCAGGTGGTCTGGGCGAACGGCGGGGGCGGTGCGCTTACGGCCATCGCCCCCGACGGCAAGACCACCACGTTGCTCTCCTACGCATACGCGGACCACGCGCTGTCCGGCCCGGACGGTAGCCTGCTCGTCCTGGGCAAGGACCCCTCGGGCGACTACGCAGTACACCGCTTCACCGCGGGCCCGGACGGCGCACCTCTGCGTAGCGAGGTACTCACCGTGCCGTGGCAGCCGTCTCGGAGTGCGAGGCTCGCTCTGAACGGGAACCGGCTCGTCACGTACGAGACGGATCCGACGGGCGCGGGCCTCGGCTTCTTCGAGCGGCAGCCGGCCCTGACGGGCACACCGACGGTGAGCGGCCAGACGTATCTCGGACCGGCGTCAGTCCAGTACAGCGCGGTATGCAAGGACGTGCAGAGCTGCCCGGAGCTGTACCCGGCAGCCGACGGCTCCGCCGTGTACACGACGCTCGAGGACAACGGATACCGGATCCACGTGGTCGACAAGGACGATCCCGCCCCAGGAAGTCAGGTAACCGTGGGCACCGCAGCGCCGAAGGTCTACGGCGTGTCCGGCCACTACATCGCTTACGGGACGGGGACCGGTACCGCGGCACGCACCGAAGTACGCGACCTGGACTCCCTCGCGGTGGTGCGCACAGCGCCCGCCGGGGCCTCCGCCCTCTGGGGCAACACGCTCTGGCAGCTGTCCGCCACGGGCAAGCTGACGGCCACCGACGTAGCGAAGGGCACGGTAACCCGCACGCTCACCACCGGGGCATCCTGCGCCGCTCCTGCCCTGCAGGCTTCCGCGCGGTACCTCTACTGGGAGTGCGGTGCAGCGCCGACCGCCGCCGGAGTCGTCGATCTCGCCGACGGAAGGGCCAGGACGATCGGCGTCGGCGTCACTCCCGGCCGACTCGGCGACGGTTTCGTCTCCCGACTGGACGCCGACGACCGGGTGGTTGTCACGGACCTCACTGGCGCGTCTCCCGCCGACCTGGTGATGGGAACAGCCAACTCATCTG
Organism: Streptomyces sp. NBC_00353; assembly: GCF_036108815.1. Taxonomy (NCBI): domain Bacteria; kingdom Bacillati; phylum Actinomycetota; class Actinomycetes; order Kitasatosporales; family Streptomycetaceae; genus Streptomyces; species Streptomyces sp. NBC_00353. The sequence continues at coordinate 5,545,286 of NZ_CP107985.1, forward strand.
TTCCTGGCGCCGGTTGGACGGCCGACCCGCACAGTGGCCTCGTGGCATATGCCGGCAAGGATCAGAAGGTGCACCTCGCCCCGACCGGGATCGGTTCGGCCCCGCTCGCCCAGATCGACTCATCGGTGCCGGCCACCAAGAATGTGGACGACGAGGGCCGTCGCTGGACCCCGAAATGGTGGCTGTCGAAGGCGGCGGCGTCGTGGAAGCTGTCGCTGAAGAACAAAGCCACGGGCATCACGGTGGCGACGCTCTCCGGAGGGGAAACCGGCGGGCTGATCGAAGCCTCTTGGGACGGTGTGCCATCGGCCGGCCACCCTGTGGCCAACGGTGCATACACCTGGACACTGACGGCGCAGCCCGCCGACGGTTCGGGCGCACCGCTGACGAAGTCCGGAACGGTGCAGGTGACAGGCGGTGGTGCGGTGCAACGCGACTACACCGGTGACGGCATCGGAGATGTACTGACCCTGAACTCCAAGGGCCAGTTCACCTTCCAGCACGGCGACGGGACGGGGAAGCTCTCCGGGAAGACCTCGGGCAGCGGCTGGTCGACGTCGGCGGTCGCGGTCCCGTTCGGGGACCTCAATGATGATCACTGCAACGACGTGCTGGTGCGCATGACGGACGGATCGCTGCGGGGCTACAAGCCTGCGTGCGGGAAGGCCGTGACGCCCACCACCTCCTACACGAAGCTCGGTACCGGCTTCCAGGCGTACAAGACCCTCACCACCGCCGGTGACCTGACCGGGGACGGCCGTGCGGATCTGCTCGGCTGGAAGACATCGACCGGTGACCTCTACCTCTTCGCGACGAAGAGCGACGGGACGATGGCGGCCGGGAAGAAGATCCGTTCCCACTGGACCTACACCAAGGTCATGGGGGTGGGCGATCTGAACGGCGACGGGTACGGCGACCTGCTGGCCAAGGACAAGTCGAACGAACTGTGGCGCTACAACGGCACGGCGTCGGGCCAGTTCAAGGAGCGAGTGCTGGTCTTCAAGGACTGGGGTGCCTCGTACAACACCGTTGTCGGAGTCGGTGACATCACCGGTGACGGCAAGGCGGACATCGTCGAGCGGGACGGCTCCGGCAATCTCTACCGCAACAACGGCGACGGCAAGGGATCGTTCGGCTCGCGCACGAAGATCGCCACCGGGTGGCAGGGCTACAAGGGAATCTTCTGACCCGGATGCGGGTGAGGGCAAGGGCGCGGCCTCCGGGCCGCGCCCTTGCGTCGTATGCCATGTTTTCCCAGTCGTAACCACGCCGGCGGCATGCGTACGCCGGGGCGAGGGCATCGCTGGGGTCATGACAACAGACATCAGCGAGGACAAGCCGCCACCGGGCGTTTCCGACGAGGAGCGTCTGGCGCAGCTCGGGTACACGCAGACGCTCGCCCGGCGTATGTCCGCCTTCTCCAACTACGCCGTCTCGTTCACGATCATCTCGGTGCTCTCCGGCTGCCTGACGCTGTATCTGTTCGGCATGAACACCGGCGGTCCCGCCGTCATCACCTGGGGCTGGGTCGGCGTCGGCCTCATGACGCTGTTCGTCGGGCTGGCGATGGCGGAGATCTGTTCGGCGTACCCGACCTCCGCGGGCCTCTACTTCTGGGCGCACCGGCTGGCTCCGCCGCGCTCCGCGGCGGCCTGGGCGTGGTTCACGGGCTGGTTCAACGTCCTCGGCCAGGTCGCCGTCACCGCGGGGATCGACTTCGGGGCGGCGTCCTTCCTCGGGGCGTATCTGAATCTCCAGTTCGACTTCGAGGTGACGCCCGGCCGCACGATCGTGCTGTTCGCCGCGATCCTGCTGCTGCACGGACTCCTGAACACGTTCGGCGTCCGCATCGTCGCGATCCTGAACAGTGTGAGCGTGTGGTGGCACGTTCTGGGGGTCGCCGTCATCGTCGGCGCGCTGACCTTCGTACCGGACTCCCATCAGTCGGCGTCGTTCGTCTTCACCGAGTTCGTGAACAACACGGGCTGGGGCAGCGGCTTCTACGTCGTGATGATCGGGCTCCTGATGGCCCAGTACACGTTCACCGGCTACGACGCGTCCGCCCACATGACGGAGGAGACCCACGACGCGGCGACGGCGGGCCCGCGGGGCATCGTCCAGTCGATCTGGACCTCCTGGATCGCCGGCTTCGTCCTTCTCCTCGGCTTCACCTTCGCCATCCAGTCGTACGACGGAGCCCTGAGCTCCCCGACCGGCGCCCCGCCCGCCCAGATCCTCCTGGACGCCCTCGGCGCCACCACCGGCAAGCTCCTGCTGCTGGTCGTCATCGGTGCGCAGCTGTTCTGCGGGATGGCGTCCGTGACCGCCAACAGTCGCATGATCTACGCGTTCTCCCGGGACGGCGCACTCCCGTTCTCCCGCGTCTGGCACACGGTCAGCCCCCGCACCCGCACCCCCGTCGCCGCGGTCTGGCTGGCCGCGACCGGCGCACTGGCCCTCGGCCTCCCGTACCTGATCAACGTCACCGCGTACGCCGCGGTGACCTCGATAGCGGTGATCGGCCTCTACATCGCGTACGTCATCCCCACCCTGCTCCGCCTCCTGCGCGGCGACGACTTCACCCCGGGGCCGTGGCATCTCGGCCGCTGGTCCCGGCCCATCGGGATCGTCGCGGTGGTGTGGGTGGCCGTCATCACAGTCCTCTTCATGCTGCCGCAGCTGTCCCCGGTCACCTGGGAGACGTTCAACTACGCCCCGATCGCGGTCCTGGTGGTTCTGGGGTTCGCGGCGACGTGGTGGTTCGCTTCGGCGCGCCACTGGTTCCTCGAACCGGATCACAAACGCACGAGCGCGGACATGTCGGCGGACTGACGACCTCCTGCTGACGGCTCGACGGGCCCGGCGGCCGATACCCGATCGGCGGCCGGGCCGCGGCGGGCTATGCTCAGGGGTGATTCGCCGAGGGCCGTTAGCTCAATTGGCAGAGCAGCGGACTTTTAATCCGTTGGTTGTGGGTTCGAGTCCCACACGGCCTACGTGTTGCGGGGCGAGGTTTCGGCCTCTGACCTGCAAAGGAGCGCCCCGCCCGGTTCCGACCGGGCGGGGCGCTCCGTCGTTGGCAGGCGCCCGTGGTGTCAGGACCGGGTGCCCCGGGTCCGTCAGTCTGCCCTGGTGGTGGCGAAACGCCGCTCGAAGGCCACGAACGCGGCCTCCTGACGCCACTGGACCTGAGCCTTGGCGCTGGTGTTCAGGAGTCGTCGGCACTGCTGCGGGGGGTTGTCCGCGCCGGGGCTGGTGTGGCGGCAGTGGCCGGTGAGCCGGTAGCCGTCGCGGGTCGGGTTGCCCTGCCAGAGGCCGGCACCCGGCAGGAAGGCGTACTCCAGGGAGGCTCGTGCGAGGTCCTTCAGTTCGCGGTAGCCGAGGTCGTACGTCCTGGCGGCGTACCGGTACTCGTGGCTGATGTCGATCCGGGAGACGCCGGGGTCATCGGTGGCCAGCACGACGGGCACACCGTAGGCGCGATAGGTCGTGAAGGGGTGGTCGGCGCCCTTGACCCCGAGAATCTGCGCGTTGCTGGTGAACGGCACTTCGACCGCGATCTGCCGGTCGGCCATGGTGCGGGCGAGCCGCTGCCAGTTGTCCTCGTGGACCAGGTCGACACCGTGGCCGATGCGCTCGGCGTGGCCGATGTCCACGGCCTCACCGATGTGGAAGGCCAGGTCCTCGGGCTTGACCAGGCCGGGCCACAACTCGCCTGCGTGCAGGGTGATGTGCGCCTTGGGATACACGCGGTGCAGGTAGTCGAGCATCCGCATCTGGAGGCTGTAGTTCCGCAGGGAGCTGTCCCAGTCCTCCGGCTGCACCAGATTCACGGCGACGAACCGCTTGTCCCGTTCGGCAAGGCGCAGTCCCAGGGCCACCTGGGTGAAGACCCGCTCGGGTGAACTGCCGCGCGACACCTGGGAGATCCACCGCACCGGCACCCGGCAGCCGGCCTCCGCGCGGGGCGTGCCGCACCGTGCCGCCGTGCGGAACTCGGCGTCGGACTCGTCCGTCTCCCGGCTCGCCTCGGCGACCAGCTCGTCCAGCTTGCCGCCGGCCAGCAGTTTGCTGTGCAGCTTCGCCAGGTCCTCGTCCCAGCCGACCGAGTCGGCCAGGATCCGCGCGCCGTCGGACGCCGGGGTCACCATCGTCTCCAGATAGAACTGGTTCTGCCGCGCGACGGTGTCGGCCACGTCGGCGAGCAGCTTGCCCCGGTGGCGCCAGGTGACCTCGCCGAACTTCCCGAACGTGTCGAAGAAGTGGTCGTGCCCCGACTGGCCCGGCGGGAAGTCCTGCATGGACCACGCCTGCAGCACCGCGCGGCGGAAAGCGGCATCGGTCAGGGCGTCGGACGCCGGTCGTCGGCCCGGACCGCACGGCGGCGGCACCGCAGTCAGCGTCTGTTCGTCGATGCACAGACCGTCGTCCGCGGCGAGCGAGATCAGGTACTCGGTCGAGACGGCGCCCGACAGGTGGTTGTGCAGGTCCCCTCCCTTCGGCAGTGCCGTGAAGAAGGCACTCAGCGCGGCCGGATCGTTCCGGATCGCGGTGAGCCGCGCGGAGGCCAGGTACTCCCCGCGGGTGGGCGGAGGCAGGGGCACGGCGGCAGGGGGCTGAGCGGCGGCCACCGGCTGCGCGGCGGCGGGCAGCGTGCCCGGCAGCAGGGACAGGACGGCGAGGGCCCCGAGACCGATCGGGGCCAGGGGACCGCGCGGGCGGCGCACGGAGCGGCGGTTCACGAAGATCACCTGCGCATGATCCCGAGTACCTCGGGCGCTCGACGCGCGACGGGCGGTCGCCCGGCCGGGTCCACCCGGCCGAGTGATCACACCTGCGTCCTGCTGCCTCTTCTCCGCGGCGGCGAGCCGGTTGCCGTTGATGTGAGGTGCATCTCAGTAGGCTGATGCGCCCGGACGAAGGAGCATTGCGCATGAGTCTGCGCCTGAAGGCGATCACCCGCGAGGAGCACCTGGCCTTCGTCAGCGACCGGCCCTCCGCGAGCCACATGCAGCTTCCGTCGTGGGGGGAGGTGAAGCCGGACTGGCGGGCGCGGAGCCTGGGCTGGCTCGACGAGAGCGATCGGCTCGTCGGCGTGGGGCTGGTCCTGCTCAGGCCGTTGCCGAAGCTCCGGCGATACCTCGCCTATCTGCCCGAAGGGCCGCTCATCGACTGGTCCGCGCCGGATCTGGAACGGTGGCTGCAGCCGATGCTCGACCACCTGAAGGCGCAGGGCGTGTTCTCGGTGAAGATGGGCCCGCCCGTCGTCGCCCGCCGCTGGAGCGCGGAGGCCGTCAAGGCCGCGATCGCCGACCCGCGGGCCGGACGGCTGGGGGACGCCGAGGCCACCGTCCGCGAGCCACGGGCTTTCGACGTCGCCGACCGGCTGCGTGCGATGGGCTGGCGGCAGACCGAGCCCGGCAGCGAGGACGGCTTCGCCGCCGGCCAGCCGCGGTACGTATTCCAGGTCCCGTTCGCCGGCAAGTCGCTGGATGAGGTCCAGCGAGGTCTCAACCAGCAGTGGCGCCGCAACATCAAGAAGGCCGAGAAGGCCGGCGTCAAAGTCGTCCGGGGCGGCTACGAGGACCTGCCCGCCTTCCACCGGCTTTACGTCGAGACCGCCCGGCGGGACCGGTTCATCCCCCGCCCGCCGGCCTACTTCCAGCGGATGTGGACCGCACTCACGGCCGAGGACCCGGACCGGATGCGGCTCTACCTCGCCCATCACGAGGGCGAGGTGCTTGCGGCGGCGACGATGCTGACCGTGGGCGAGCACGTCTGGTACTCGTACGGCGCCTCCACCGACCGCAAGCGCGAGGTCCAGCCCAACAACGCCATCCAGTGGCAGATGATGTCCGACGCCCACGAACTCGGTGCGAGCGTCTACGACCTGCGTGGCATCACCGACACCCTGGACGAGGGCAACCATCTGCTCGGCCTGCTCCGCTTCAAGGTCGGCACCGGCGGTGAGGCCGTGGAGTACCTCGGCGAATGGGACTTCCCTCTCAACAGGTTCCTGCACAAGGCACTCGACCTGTACATGTCCCGCCGCTGAGGCCGGGTCCGGGAAGTCCCACCACGCACGTCGGGGTCAGTCCTCGCCCTCCAGGTCCCCCTCCGTCTCCAGGAACACCTGGCGCAGCGCCTCCAGGACCGCCGGGTCGGGCTTGGACCACATGCCGCGGGACTCGGCTTCCAGGAGGCGTTCCGCGATGCCGTGGAGGGCCCAGGGGTTGGCCTGCTGGAGGAACTCGCGGTTGGTCGGGTCCAGGACGTACGTCTCGGTGAGCTTGTCGTACATCCAGTCGGCGACCACGCCCGTCGTCGCGTCGTAGCCGAAGAGGTAGTCGACCGTCGCGGCCAGCTCGAAGGCGCCCTTGTAACCGTGGCGGCGCATCGCCTCGATCCACTTGGGGTTGACCACGCGTGCGCGGAAGACCCGGGACGTCTCCTCGACCAGGGTGCGGGTGCGGACCGTCTCCGGGCGGGTGGAGTCGCCGATGTACGCCTCGGGGGCCGTGCCGCGCAGGGCGCGGACGGTGGCCACCATGCCGCCGTGGTACTGGAAGTAGTCGTCCGAGTCCGCGATGTCGTGCTCGCGGGTGTCCGTGTTCTTGGCGGCCACGGCGATCCGCTTGTAGGCCGTCTCCATCTCGTCGCGGGCCGGCCGGCCGTCGAGTTCGCGGCCGTAGGCGTAGCCGCCCCAGACCGTGTAGACCTCGGCGAGGTCGGCGTCGGTGCGCCAGTCGCGGCTGTCGATGAGCTGGAGGAGGCCCGCTCCGTACGTACCGGGGCGGGAGCCGAAGATACGGGTGGTGGCGCGGCGTTCGTCGCCGTGTTCGGCGAGGTCGGCCTGGGCGTGGGCGCGGATGTGGTTGTGGTCGGCGGGTTCGTCGAGGGACGCGGCGAGGCGTACCGCGTCGTCGAGCAGCCCGATGGTGTGCGGGAACGCGTCGCGGAAGAAGCCGGAGATGCGCAGGGTCACGTCGATGCGCGGGCGGCCCAGGTCGGCGAGGTCGATCGGTTCCAGGCCGGTGACGCGGCGTGAGGCGTCGTCCCAGACCGGGCGGATGCCGAGCAGCGCCAGGGCCTCGGCGACGTCGTCGCCCGATGTCCGCATCGCGCTGGTGCCCCACAGGGAGAGGCCGACCGAGGTGGGCCATTCGCCGTTGTCGGTGCGGTAGCGCTCCAGGAGCGAGTCGGCCAGGGCCTGGCCGGTCTCCCAGGCGAGCCGGGACGGGACCGCCTTCGGGTCCACGGAGTAGAAGTTGCGGCCGGTCGGCAGGACGTTGACCAGGCCGCGCAGCGGGGAGCCGGATGGGCCCGCGGGGACGAAGCCGCCGTCCAGGGCGTGGACGGTGTGGTCCAGTTCCGCTGTCGTGGCGGCCAGCCGGGGGACCACCTCGCGGGCTGCGAAGTCGAGGATGTCCCTGACCGGTTGAGGGTGGGCCGCGGCCACGGTCGCAACGGCCGACGGGTCCCAGTCCGCGTCCTCCATCGCCTGGACCAGGGCGCGTGCCTGCTCCTCGGCCTCGTCCGCCGTGGTGCGGGTGGCGGCGGACTCGTCGAGGCCCAGGGCCTCGCGCAGCCCCGGCAGCGACGCCGTACCGCCCCAGATCTGGCGGGCGCGCAGGATCGCCAGGACCAGGTTGACCCGGTCCGGACCGGCCGGGGCGCCGCCCAGGACGTGCAGCCCGTCGCGGATCTGGGCGTCCTTGATCTCGCAGAGCCAGCCGTCCAGATGCATGATGAATTCGTCGAAGCCCTCGTCGTCCGGGCGGTCGTCGAGCCCCAGGTCGTGGTCGAGCTTGGCGGCCTGGATCAGGGTCCAGATCTGGGCGCGGATCGCAGGCAGCTTCGCCGGGTCCATCGCGGCGATCTGGGCGTGCTCGTCGAGGAGCTGCTCCAGGCGTGCAATGTCGCCGTAGCTGTCCGCGCGGGCCATCGGCGGTACGAGGTGGTCGATCAGGGTGGCGTGGACGCGGCGCTTGGCCTGCGTACCCTCGCCCGGGTCGTTCACCAGGAACGGGTAGACGAGCGGGAGATCGCCCAGCGCCGCGTCCGGGCCGCAGGCGGCGGACAGGCCCGCGTTCTTGCCGGGCAGCCACTCCAGGTTGCCGTGCTTGCCGAGGTGGATCATCGCGTCGGCGCCGAAGCCGCCGTCGTCCCGGTCGGCCGCGATCCAGCGGTACGCGGCCAAGTAGTGGTGCGAGGGCGGCAGATCGGGGTCGTGGTAGATCGCGATCGGGTTCTCGCCGAAGCCGCGCGGCGGCTGGATGAGGATCAGGAGGTTCCCGCGGCGCAGGGCGGCGAGCACGATGTCGCCCTCGGGGTTGCGGGAGCGGTCCACGAACATCTCGCCGGGCGGCGGGCCCCAGTGCTGCTCGACGGCGGCGCGGAGTTCTTCCGGCAGCGTGGCGTACCAGCGCCGGTAGTCGGCGGCCGGGATCCGGACCGGGTTGCGGGCCAGCTGCTCCTCGGTCAGCCACTCCTGGTCGTGGCCGCCGGCCTCGATCAGGGCGTAGATCAGCTCGTCGCCGTCGCCGGAGACCAGGCCGGGGAGGTCGGCTTCGGGGCCGAAGTCGTAGCCCTCGGCGCGCAGCCGGCGCAGCAGGGCGACGGCGCTGGCCGGGGTGTCGAGGCCGACCGCGTTGCCGATCCGGGAGTGCTTCGTCGGGTACGCGGAGAGGACGAGCGCCAGGCGCTTGTCCGCGGCCGGGATGTGGCGCAGCCGCGCGTGGCGTACGGCGATTCCGGCGACCCGGGCGGCGCGCTCGGTGTCGGCGACGTACGCGGGCAGGCCGTCCTCGTCGATCTCCTTGAAGGAGAACGGGACGGTGATCAGCCGGCCGTCGAACTCGGGGACCGCGATCTGGCTGGCCGCGTCGAGCGGGGAGACGCCCTCGTCGTTGTCCTCCCAGTCGCTGCGCGAGCCGGTCAGGCAGAGCGCCTGCAGGATCGGTACATCGAGGCCGGTGAGCGCGCCGGCGTCCCAGGACTCGTCGTCGCCGCCCGCGGACGCCTCGGCGGGGCGGGTGCCGCCCGCGGCGAGGACGGTGGTGACGATGGCGTCGGCGGCGCGCAGTTCGTCGATGAGTTCGGGTTCCGGGGTACGCAGCGAGGCGACGTACAGGGGGAGGGCGCGGGCCCCCGCGTCCTCGACCGCCCGGCAGAGCGTGTCGATGAACGCGGTGTTCCCGCTCATGTGGTGGGCGCGGTAGTAGAGCACCGCGATGGTCGGGCCGTCGGTGGCGCGCGCGGTGCGCTCCAGGGGGCCCCAGGACGGGGCGGGCGCCGGGGGTTCGAAGCCGTGGCCGGTCAGCAGGACCGTGTCGGAGAGGAACCGGGCCAGCTGGTCCAGGTTGGCCGGGCCGCCGTGCGCCAGGTAGGCGTGGGCCTCGGCGGCGATCCCGATCGGCACGGTGGAGGCGGCCATCAGCTGGGCGTCGGGCGCCTGTTCACCGGTGAGGACGACAACCGGCCTGCCGGTGGCCAGGACTTGGTCGAGCCCCTCCTGCCAGGCACGGACACCGCCGAGGAGGCGTACGACGACGAGGTCGGTGCCGTCGAGGAGAGCCGGGAGGTCGTCGAGCGGCAGGCGCGACGGGTTGGCGTAGCGGTAGGTCACCGGACCGTCCGCGGCGCGGGCGCTGAGCAGGTCGGTGTCGGACGTCGACAGGAGCAGGATCATGCGGCGTCGGGCCTTCCTCGGGGTGTCCACGCCCCGGGCGGTGTCGGAATGGGGTCTCCCCTGCTCGAGCTGGGTCGAGAGGTCGGGGAAGGGAGTTCCTGACTCGCCCGGCCGTTGCGGCCGGACTCACAGTGGCGGGACCGCGCCGGATTCGCACCGGGCTTCCTCCCCTGTCGCCGTCTCCGGCGATGCCGGGCCGGGTGGCCCGCTGCTAGGCATAGTAAGGGTCATACATCGGATGGGATTCATACAGCTCAGGATGATGGTCGGTATGCTCGCCGCCATGTCCACTTCGCCCACTCCGCCGTCGGCCCCGGGGGAGCCCCCGTCCCGGGACCGTGGCGATGCCTGCCCGGGGTCGCTGCGGCTGCACCGGGCGGACGACGGCGCGCTGGCGCGGGTACGGATCCCCGGTGGTGTGCTGAGCATCGGGCAGGCGGACGTGCTCCTGGAGGCCGCACGGGAGTTGGGCGACGGTGAGCTGCATCTCACTTCGCGGGGCAATGTCCAGTTGCGCGGGCTCGGCCAGGAGTGCGGCGGACGGCTCGCCGAACTCCTCGGCGGGGCAGGGCTGCTGCCGTCCCGGCGCCATGAGCGGATACGTAACGTGGTGGCCTCCCCGCTCTCCGGGCTCGACGGCCGGGGCCGGTCGGACGTCCGGCCGTGGCTGACCGCGCTGGACGGGCTGTTGTGCGGAAGTGACAAAGCGGCCGGGTTGTCCGGCCGCTTTCTGTTCGCGCTCGACGACGGCCGCGGTGACGTGGATGCCCTGGGTGCGGATGTGACGTCGCTGGCGTGGAGCGACGGGAGCGCGCTGCTGCGGATCGGGGCCGCGGGTGCGGTTCTGAGGGTCTCCGGGGCGGATGCGCCCCGTGCCGCGCTCATCGCCGCCGAGACGTTTCTGGACGTGGCGCGGGAGACGGGCGCCTGGCGGGTGAGCGAACTTCCGCTCGCTTCCGAGGAGTTGCTGGGGACGGTGGAAACGGCGTTGCGTGCGGCCGGAGTTGACGCGGCCCGCCACGTGGAGCACGTACCACCGCCGATGGCGGCGCAGGAGCCCGGGTACGGGCTCGTCGGCACCTCCGGCCCGGCCGCGCTCTGTGTGGGTGTGCCGTTCGGACGCCTCACCGGTGCGCAGTGGGAGAGCCTGACCCGCGCGGGCGGTGAGGTGCGGCTGACCCCCTGGCGGAGCGTCGTCGTGACAGGTGTGGCACGCGGCGGGGCGGCGGCGCGGCTGGCCGAGTGGGGCGCGGCCGGACTGGTGGCCGGACCCGACTCCGCGTGGACCGGCGTCGGAGCCTGCATCGGCCGGCCGGGCTGTGCGAAGTCCCTGGCCGATGTACGGGGGGACGCGGAGGCCGCGGTGACGGCGGGGGAGCCGGGCATCGCGCGACTCCCCGTGTACTGGTCCGGCTGTGAACGCCGGTGCGGCCACCCCAAGGGCAGCTGGGTCGACGTCGTCGCCGTCCCCGGCGGGCACCAGGTGTCCCGGGTGCGCGGAGACGTGCGGGGCGCGCCGGCGACGGTCCACGGCAGCCCGTCCGACCTGGCCGCCGCAGTGACGGCCGCCCGCAGCACCTGTAGCTGAACCACCGGCCCCAGGGCCCCACCGTTTGTCAGCCCGATCACCCACCGACCGGAGAGAGCGAAACCACCGTGTTCCAGTACGAGAAGGACGGACCGGCGATCTACCGCCAGTCCTTCGCCACCATCCGCGCCGAGGCGGATCTCGCGGGCCTGCCCGCCGACGTCAGCCAGGTCGCGGTCCGCATGATCCACGCCTGCGGCATGGTCGACCTGGTACGCGACATCGACTTCACCCCGGGCGTCGTGGCCGACGCCCGCCGGGCGCTGCGCTCCGGCGCGCCGATCCTGTGCGACGTGGCCATGGTCGCCAGCGGTGTCACCCGCAAGCGGCTCCCCGCCGACAACGAGGTCATCTGCACCCTGTCGGACCCCTCGGTCCCCGATCTCGCCGCGAAGCTGGGCACGACCCGCAGCGCCGCCGCGATGGAGCTGTGGCGGGACCGCATGGAAGGGGCGGTGGTGGCCGTGGGCAACGCGCCGACCGCGCTGTTCCGGCTGCTCGAGATGATCGAGGAGGGTGCTCCCCGCCCGGCCGCAGTCATCGGTGTGCCCGTCGGCTTCGTCGGAGCAGCCGAGTCCAAGGACGCCCTGGCCGACCATCCGTCCGGTCTGGAACACCTGGTCGTACGGGGCCGTCGCGGCGGCAGCGCCATAGCCGCGGCCGCGCTCAACGCGATCGCCAGCGAGGAAGAGTAAGAGTGAGCGAACAGAACACGGGCCGGCTGTACGGGGTGGGACTCGGGCCCGGCGATCCGGCACTGATGACCGTACGCGCGGTGCAGATCATCGCCGAGGCCGATGTCATCGCCTATCACAGCGCCCGCCACGGACGGTCCATCGCGCGCTCCATCGCCGCCGAGCACATCCGCGCGGACCACATCGAGGAGAAGCTGGTCTACCCGGTCACGACGGAGACCACCGACCACCCCGGGGGCTACCGGGGCGCGATGGAGGAGTTCTACGGCGAGGCCGCGGCCCGGCTGGCGGTGCACCTGGACGCCGGGCGGACGGTGGCGGTGCTCGCCGAGGGCGACCCGATGTTCTACGGCTCGTACATGCACATGCACAAGCGGCTCGCCGACCGCTATCCCACCGAGGTGATCCCCGGGGTCACTTCGGTCAGCGCCGCCGCCGCCCGGCTCGGCACCCCGCTCGCCGAGGGCGAGGAAGTGCTGACTATCCTGCCCGGCACCCTGCCGGAGGAGGAGCTGACCGCCAGGCTGGCCGCCACCGACGCCGCCGTGGTGATGAAGCTGGGGCGTACGTTCCCCGCGGTGCGCCGCGCCTTCGAGGCGTCGGGGCGGCTCGACGAGGCGCACTACGTGGAGCGCGCCACGATGGCCGGGGAGCGTACCGGCGATCTGGCGGACACCGACCCGGACTCCGTGCCGTACTTCGCCGTCGCGGTGCTGCCCAGCCGGATCGACGCACCCCGCCCGGAAGCGAGTGCGGACGCGGCAGGCACCGGTGAGGTCGTGGTCGTCGGCACCGGTCCCGCCGGACCGCTGTGGCTGACCCCGGAGACCCGCGGGGCGCTGGCCGCCGCCGACGACCTCGTCGGCTACACCACGTACCTGGACCGGGTTCCGATCCGCCCAGGACAGGCCCGCCACGGCTCCGACAACAAGGTGGAGTCGGAGCGCGCCGAATTCGCCCTCGACCTGGCCCGCCGCGGCCGCCGCGTGGCCGTGGTGTCGGGCGGCGATCCGGGGATCTTCGCCATGGCGACCGCCGTGCTGGAGGTGGCCTCGCAGGACGTGTACGCGAAGGTGCCCGTGCGGGTGCTGCCGGGTGTGACCGCGGCCAACGCGGCCGCCGCCCGTGCGGGGGCACCGCTCGGCCACGACTACGCCACGATCTCGCTCTCCGACCGGCTCAAGCCGTGGGAGGTGATCGCCGCCCGGCTGCGCGCGGCCGCGGCGGCGGATCTGGTGCTGGCGCTGTACAACCCGGGTTCGCGGACCCGCACCGAGCAGGTCGGCAAGGCCCGTGACCTGCTGCTGGAGCACCGTTCGCCGGATACGCCGGTGGTGGTGGGCCGGGATGTGGGCGGACCTTCGGAGAGCGTACGGATCGTCACCCTGGCCGAGCTGGATCCGGCCGAGGTCGACATGCGGACGATCCTGCTGGTCGGTTCCTCGCAGACGCGGTCGGTGCGGCGGGGGGACGGCCGGCAGATCGTGTGGACGCCACGGCGGTACCCGGAGGCCTGAGGTCCGGCCTCAGCGACGCAGGCCGGCCAGCCAGTCCACGGCGAGTTCCGGCGTACCGACCACGGGTACGCCCTCCGGGACCGGCGGCCGGCGCACCACCACCACCGGGATGCCGGCCTCCCGGGCGGCGGCCAGCTTCGGTGCGGTGGCGTCACCCCCGCTGTCCTTCGTGACGAGGACATCGAGGCGGTGACGGCGGATCAGATCGCGCTCGCCGTCGAGGGTGAAGGGTCCCCGGTCCAGCAGGACCTCCATCCGCGCCGGGTGCGACCCGTCGGGGGCGTCCACGGACCGCATCAGGAACCACAGGGAGTCGAGGCCGGCGAAGGCGGCGAGTCCCATCCGGCCCGTGGTCAGGAAGACGCGGCGGCCCAGCCCGGGCAGGGCGGCGGCCGCCTCGTCCAGCGATCCGACCGGATGCCAGCGGTCGCCGTCGACGGGCACCCAGCCGGGCCGGCGCAGCGCGAGCAGGGGAACATGGGCGGCGGCGGCGGCCGACGCCGCATGGAAACTGATCGTCCCGGCGAAAGGATGGGTGGCATCGATGAGCGCGTCGACCCGGTGCGTACGCAGCCACTCGGCGAGCCCGTCGGCTCCGCCGAACCCGCCGACCCGCACCTCGCCGGGTGGCAGCTTCGGACTGGCCACCCGGCCGGCGAGCGAGCTGGTGACCCGGGCCCCGGCCGGGAGCGCCTCCGCCAGGCTCTCGGCGAGGCGGCGGGCCTCCGTCGTGCCACCGAGGACGAGTACGTGCATGGGATCGGTCCAGACATGAGTGAGGCGAAGGGCGGGCGCAGCGCCCAACTCAAACACACCGGTCTGCGGCCCGGCTGGACGACCGGCGCCTGTGCGACCGCGGCCACGACCGCGGCGTACACGGCCCTGCTGACCGGCGACTTCCCCGACCCGGTGTCGATCACCCTGCCGAAGGGCCAGACCCCCGCGTTCGCGCTGGCGGTGGAGGAGCTCGACGGGGAGCGGGCGACGGTCGGTGTGGTCAAGGACGCGGGAGACGACCCGGACGTGACGCACGGCGCGCTGGTGCGGGCCACCGTGCGGCGGCTGCCGCCCGGTTCGGGTGTGGTGTTCCGGGCCGGTCCGGGGGTGGGCACGGTGACCCGCCCCGGTCTGCCGCTCGACGTCGGCGAGCCCGCGATCAACCCGATGCCACGGCAGATGATGCGCGACCACATCGCGCGCGTTGCCGCGGACCACGGGGCTACGGGCGACGTCGAGATCACCGTGTCCGTCGATCACGGTGAGGAGATCGCCCGTTCCACATGGAACCCGCGCCTGGGCATCCTGGGCGGTCTGTCGATCCTCGGCACGACCGGGGTCGTCGTCCCGTACTCCTGCTCGGCGTGGATCGACTCGATCCGCCGCGGCGTGGACGTGGCCCGAGCGGCGGGACACACGCATGTGGCGGGGTGCACGGGGTCGACCTCGGAGAAGACCGTGGTCGCCGAGTACGGCCTGCCGGAGATCGCCCTGCTGGACATGGGGGACTTCGCGGGAGCGGTGCTCAAGTACGTACGCAGGCATCCGGTGGACCGGCTGACGGTCTGCGGCGGGTTCGCGAAGCTGTCGAAGCTCGCCGCGGGCCATCTGGATCTGCACTCGGCCCGCTCCCAGGTCGACAAGAGGTTCCTCGCCGAACTCGCCCGGCAGGGCGGCGCGGACGCGGCCCTGGTCGCCGAAGTGGCGGACGCCAACACGGGCCTGGCCGCCCTTCAGCTGTGCGCGGCGGCCGGGGTCCCGCTGGGTGACCTGGTCGCGGTGGCAGCGCGCGACCAGGCGCTGTCGGTGCTGCGTGGGGCGCCGGTGGCGGTGGACGTCATCTGTATCGACCGGGCGGGCGCGGTCGTCGGGCGCAGCGCAGTCCACTGACCGCTTGTTTTCCCGACCCCGCCCTTCCGGGGTCAGCAGGCGTGCCGGTCGCGCTCCGCCGAGTACAGGTGGCTGTCGCGGAACTGCTCGGCGCCCAGCGTGCGGCCGACCATGATGACGGCGGTACGGATCACTCCGGCGGCCTTCACCTGCTCGGCGATGTCGCTCAGCGAACCGCGCAGGATCAGCTCGTCAGGGCGGGACGCCATGGCCACCACGGCGGCCGGGCAGTCGGCCCCGTAGTGCGGCAGCAGTTCCTCGACCACCCGGTCCACGTACCGGGCGGCCAGGTGCAGCACGATCAGCGCACCGCTGCGCCCGAGCGTCGCCAGGTCCTCGCCGTCCGGCATGGCCGTGGCGCGGTGGGCGATCCGGGTGAGGATGACGGTCTGGCCGACGGTCGGCACGGTCAGCTCCCGCTTCAGCGCCGCGGCGGCCGCCGCGAACGCCGGTACGCCGGGCACCACTTCGTACGGCACGCCTGCCGCGTCGAGCCGCCGCATCTGCTCGGCGACC
Source organism: Streptomyces sp. NBC_00353 (assembly GCF_036108815.1). Lineage (NCBI taxonomy): Bacteria > Bacillati > Actinomycetota > Actinomycetes > Kitasatosporales > Streptomycetaceae > Streptomyces > Streptomyces sp. NBC_00353. The sequence continues at coordinate 5,561,180 of NZ_CP107985.1, forward strand.
GCACTGAAGACGGACGGGTCGCCGGAGTGCAGCCTGGCGACGTCGTGCCCGTCCTCGTGGGCGCGTACCAGCTCGTCGGTGATCTCGTCGAGGTTGAGCTGCGCGGTGTCGACGAGAAGGGCGTCCGGCGGGCACTCGGCGAGCAGTTCGCGGGGGACCAGGCTGCCCGCGTACAGACAGACCTGGCAGGCGGCGAGCGTCCGGGCACCGCGCACCGTGATCAGGTCGGCGGCGCCGGGCCCGGCGCCGATGAAGTACACGGTCATCTGCTCTCTCCTGATGAGGACGGTGAGGACGGTATCGGGGAGGTGCCGACGGGCTTGCACACGGACCACTGGGTGACCGGCATGGCCTGCCGCCAGCCGGTGAAGCCGCCGACCGGCACGGCGTGCGCCACCGCGAGCCGCACCAGCTCGCCGCCGTGGCGCCGGTACCGCTCGGCGAGCAGCGCCTCGGACTCCAGCGTGACGGTGTTGGCGACCAGCCGTCCGCCGGGTGGCAGTGCGTCCCAGCAGGCGTCGAGCAGCCCCGGTGCGGTCAGCCCACCGCCGATGAACACGGCGTCCGGCACCGGCAGTCCGGCGAGCGCCTCCGGGGCCCGGCCGGTGACCACGCGCAGCGCGGGGACGCCGAGCCGGTCCGCGTTACGGGCGATGCGGCCGGCCCGTACCGGGTCGCGCTCGACGGTGACGGCACGGCAGGACGGGTGCGTACGCATCCACTCGACGGCGATCGATCCGGAACCGCCGCCGATGTCCCACAGCAGCTCGCCGGGCGCCGGGGCCAGTGCCCCGAGGGTGGCGGCGCGGACATGACGCTTGGTGAGTTGTCCGTCGTGCTCGTACGCGCCGTCCGGCAGCCCGGGTACGGCGCCGAGCCGCAGTGCGTCCGGGTCCCGACGGCACTCGACCGCAATGACGTTGAGCGGATCGCCCGCCGGATGCGCCCACCCGTCGGCCGTCCCCGTGACACAGTCCTCGGCCTCGCCGCCCAGCTGTTCCAGCACCCGCATAGGGCTGGGCCCGAAGCCGCGTTCGCGGAGCAGCACGGCCACTTCGCCGGGGGTTCCGGCGCCCGCGCTCAGCACCAGCAGCCGCCGGCCCTCGTGCAGGGCGGCGGCCAGCCGGGCGGTGGGTCTGCCCACCAGCGTGACGACCTCGGTGTCCTCCAGCGGCCAGCCGAGCCGGGCACAGGCGTAGGAGACGGACGACGGATGCGGAAGGACGCGGAGGTTCGCGGCACCCAACTCCTCGCAGAGCGCGCGCCCGATGCCGTAGAACATGGGGTCGCCACTGGCCAGCACGGCGACCCGAAGCCCCCGATGCGCGGCAAGGAGACCGGCCACGGCGGGCCGCAGCGGAGAAGGCCAGGGCACACGGCGCCCCGTACAGACCGGCGGCAGCAGGTCCAGCTGGCGCGCACCGCCGATCACCGCCTGCGCATCGAGCAGCACCGCGCGCGAGCTCTCCGGCAGCCCCGCCCACCCGTCGGCGCCGATCCCCACCACGGTCGGCGCAGGTGGCGGGGGTATTGCGGGCTCTGCGGGGATCACGGCCGGTACCTCGGTGTTCGGGGGCTGACGCAGCCGAAACTCTACTGTTCGCGCTGACCGGCGAGATCGTTCCGGCCGGGTGAGCATCGCCATACGTACGCCGGAACGCCCTCTGCCGGACGGGGCTTCTCCCCGGGCCGTAGGACAGCGGAACGCCCCCGCCCGGCGCGTCGGCCGGGCAGGGGCGTTCGGAGTCGAAGCCCGGGTCAGAATTCGAAGACGGGTCCCGCGGCCGCCTCCATGGCGCAGGCGTTCGGGTAGGTGCGCTGCCAGTCCACCGTGTCGCCGTCGTACATGCCCTTCGCGGTGACCGTGACGGGGTCGTGGATCAGCGGGCACAGGTGCGGGTCGCCGGGCAGATTGTCGAAGTCGCCCCCCGCCTCGTCCAGCGCGGCGCACGCCTCCGCCGCCTTCGGGTGGTGGCCCTGGGAGGTGGCCGGACACTGGAGGGCGATGCCGCGGATCCAGGTGTTCTCGCTGCCGGAGACGGTCAGGAAGAGGATGGATTCCGGCGAGTCGGCGTGCGCGGTCGGGGACATGAGCAGGGGTGCGGCCAGGGCGGCTGCTGTCAGCGAGGCGGCGGCCAGGCGCCCGGCGACGGTAGAGATGATCACGGTGGGGGTAACGAACCGCCGGTCACGAGGACACGAGCGGTGTTCCTTCCAGGTGGGGTGAACGGAAGGTTCCGGCATGCCGTTCGACCCGTCGGCGGCAGCTCGTGTCCGCAGGGCTGCCGCACTCCGCCCGTGCAGGACGGAAACTGCACGCCCGCGGAGCAGATCCTCATGGGCGTGGGCATCATCCCCGCACCACCGAGTTGATGCGGACATGGAAGCGGCCCCGATGGTCTCGCCACCGGAGCCGGCCCTTCCAGGGCGCCACACGTGAGAGTGTGCGTCCTTGCTCCCAGAATACACCGCAAATCGGTCTATAGCGGATTCTTTTTCCGTCTATTCCGTGCTGCCGTGCCACTGCCCCTCGACGCGGAACCACAGGTCCGGCGCGTACACCGCATGGACGACCGGCGCTTCTCCCCTCGCCACCTGCAGGATCCTCAAGGCGCCGCTGGGGAGCAGGTCGTACTCGTAGACCATCGCGGAGTCGCCCTCCGTGACGTCCGCGTACGAGATGTCCGCCACCCCGCGCTCCGCGTATTCCTTGGGAGGACGATCCTCGACCAACTTGACGAAAACACCCATACTTTGACGATAGGACCGCTGAAGCCGTCGCGCTCGCCGGACGTCACGACCGAGGAGCCGGGAGCGGTCAGTGCTGCTCGGCCGGCGTGATGTTCTGGTTGGCGTGGAAGAAGTTGTCCGGGTCGTAGGCGTGCTTGATCTTCGCGAGCCTGTCGTAGTGACCGCGGTAGGTGGCCTTCACCCGGTCCGGCGTCTCACCCGCGCCCATGAAGTTCACGTACGCGCCACCCATCGAGTGCGGATGCAGCTCCTCCCAGTAGTCCACGCACCACTGCCTGAGCTTCTCGGCGCTGTCCGGGTCCGGGTCGATGCCCGCGATGACACCGGACCAGACCGCGTCCCGGTAGGCCCATGCCGTGTCGTCGGGGCCGAGTCGGTGGGCGGCTCCGTCGACCGGGTACAGATGCATGGTCGACAGATCGGTGGGGAGGTTCTCGGCGTACTTGGTGTGTACGTCGATGGCGCCGTCCGTGATCCGGTCGAAGAGGTTGCCGCGCCAGTACCACTGCAGACCGGCCGGGAGTAGTTCGTCGAACATGCCCTGCAGTGCGGGGTACGGCATCGGTGCCGTGAAGTGGAAGGCCGGCGGACCCGGTTCGTTCACGACCTTGAGGGTCTCTTCGAGGAGTTCGGGGTCGCCGGTCCAGCACCAGACGACGCCGCACACCTTCTGGCTGTGCAGCTCCTCCGGGAACGGCGGTCCGGGCGGCACGCTGAGCGCCGCGAAGAAGCCGTTCAGCTTCTCGGGCGCCTGCGGCAGGAAGTCCCGGTACCACTCGAGGACTTCGCGGGTCCGGTCGACCGGCCACACGGTGATCGCCACACCCACGGTGTCCACCGGGTGCAGCCGGAAGCTGAACGAGGTGACGACGCCGAAGTTCCCGCCGCCGCCACGCAGCGCCCAGAACAGGTCGGCGTTCTCGCTCTCGTTCGCGGTGACGAAGCTGCCGTCGGCCAGTACGACGTCCGCCGCGAGCAGATTGTCCACCGTCAGGCCGTAGCTGCGGGTGAGATGACCGTGGCCGCCACCGAGGGTGAGGCCGCCGATGCCCGTGGTGGACTGGATCCCGGCCGGGGTGGCCAGCCCGAAGCCGTGGGCGGCGTGGTCGAGGTCGGCGAGCCTGCTGCCGCCGCCGACGCGGGCGGTCCGGGTGCTCGGATCGATGTGCGCCCAGCGCATCGGCGACAGGTCGAGGGTGACGCCGTCGTCCACCAGGCAGAGTCCGCCACCGCTGTGTCCGCCGCCCCGGACGGCGAGTTCGAGACCTTCGTCGCGGATGAAGCGGACCGCGGCCATGACGTCCGCCGCGTCCGCGCACCGCACCACGGCAGCCGGACGCCGGTCGATCATGGCGTTGTAGATCGTGCGGGCCTCGCGGTACTCCGGGTCCTGCGGACCGATGACCGGGCCGCGCAGCGCGGTTCGCATCGCTTCGAGAGTGGTGCCGTCCATGGTCGTCTCCTTGTCGGGCGCGCGGACCGCCGATGCATCCACGCTCCCGCCGGGCGGGGGGCGGTGCAATCGCGCAGGGCCGCGCAAAGAGCGACATGCGGTGTCGGGGAGCGGTGGGCGCCGGGCGCCGGCGGGCGCACCATGAAGCCATGGATGGAGGGCCAGGGCCTTTTGCCGGCGACATCAGCCCATCGGCGCGCCTCGCCGGGCCCGGCGAGGGAATCAGCCCGGAGGAACTCGCGCTCGCGGCCCGCAACCACGGACTGCCGCTGGAGGCGCTGCGCTACGACCTCACCCCGCCCGGACTGCACTACGTACTGGTCCACTACGACATCCCGTACGTCCCCGACATCTCCGGCGCGCGCTCCCACGGCTGGCAGCTCACCGTGCACGGCCGGGTCCGCAGACCGCTGGCACTGGACGTGGCGGCCCTGCGGTCGTTCCCGGCCGTCACCCTCCGCGTCACGATGGAGTGTGCGGGCAACGGCCGGGCCCTGCTCGCACCGCGCCCGGTCAGTCAGCCGTGGCTGGTCGAGGCGGTCGGTACGGCGGAGTGGACCGGGGTGCCGCTGCGGCTGCTGCTCGCCGAGGCCGGAGTCGAGCCGGACGCCGTCGAGGTTGTCTTCTGCGGGGCCGACCACGGGGTCGAGCGGGGCGTCGAGCAGGACTACCGGCGGAGCCTGCCGCTGGAGGTGGCCACCGGAGACGACCCGGAAGTGCTGGTGGCGTACCGGATGAACGGCGGGCCACTGCCGCCGCAGCACGGCCATCCGCTACGGCTGGTGGTGCCCGGCTGGTACGGCATGGCGCATGTGAAGTGGCTCCGCGAGATCCGGCTCACCGGCACCCCGTTCACCGGTTTCCAGCAGGCGACGGCCTACCGCTACCGCCAGGAGCCCGGTGATCCGGGCCAGCCCGTCACCCGTATGGCCCCGCGGGCGCTGATGATCCCGCCGGGGTACCCGGACTTCATGTCCAGGATCCGTTTCGTACGCCCCGGCCGCGTGCTGCTGGAAGGAAGGGCCTGGTCAGGGTGGCCGCCGGTCACCCGGGTCGAGGTGACCACGGACGACTGCCGTTCCTGGTACGACGCCGAACTCACCCCGCCGGACAGGAGCGGGGCCCACCTCTGGGCCTGGCAACGGTGGCAGTCGTTCTGGATAGCCACGCCCGGAGACCATGTCCTCGCCGCCCGCGCCACCGATGCGGCGGGCCGGGTCCAGCCCCTGACCCAGCCGTGGAACCGCGGCGGCTTCGGCAACAACCGCATCCAGCGGATCCCGGTCCATTGCGGGCCGGGACGGCTGGGATGAGGAGTACGCCCCCGGGGGCCGGAGGGGCGATGCGGCTCAGATGAGGAGCTTCGTCTTCGCCTGCCGGAACTCCTCTTCCGTGATGGCGCCCCGGTCCTTGAGGTCCGCGAGTTTCGCCAGCTCCTCGACGCTGCCGCGGCTCTTCGGTGCACCGCCACCCGTGTCACCGGGGCCTGCGGCCTCGCGTACGTACGCCTTGAAGGCGGCTTCTCTCTCCTGGGCCTCCTTGAGGTCGCGCTTCCCCATGGATTTGCCGCGCGCGATCACATAGATGAGGACGCCGAGATACGGCAGCACCAGGGCCAGGATCAGCCAGCCCGCTTTGGCCCAGCCGCCCAGGTCGTCGCTGCGGAAGATGTCCGCGATGACCTTGAAGAGGAGGAACAGCCACATGATCCAGAGGAAGAACCAGAGCATGGTCCAGAACAGATTGAGCAGGGGGTAGTCGTCCATGTTCGGCTCCCTGGTCGTCGCTGTGGCGCAGCGTCGAATGTCTGAATTCTGAATCAGTCATATCACCACATATAGACGCCTGCTCGTCGTCGTTCGTGGCCGTTCCCCCGGGGGTGGTGCGGAGTACCTTGGAATCATGAGGGAGGCGTGGGCGAGGGCGTATGAGAGCCGCAGATGAGTCCGCCCTGAGTCCGGTCGGGGCGATCGGACGCGTGACCGTGCCGATCCCGCAGGGCGGCCCGGGCGAAGTGCTGGTGGCCGTACGGGGTGGGTCGGAGGCCTACACCGCATGGTCGACGACGTCGATCGACAGGGACGAACGCGTGGTTGTCGTCGACTCGGTCTCGGCGCGCAGCGTGATGGTCGAACGGCTACCGGCCTGAACGCAGGAAACGGAGCCGAGACCCGACGCCACTGACCGACGCCGAGAACCGACGCCGAGATGAAAAGACGTACGGCAGGAGTTCGCTCATGTTGTTCTGGCACGTTCCCGCCCCCAACGAGGCGATGCTCATCTCCGGATCGAAGCGGCAGACACAGGACACCCAGTTCCGGATCGTCACCGGGCACGGCAGTTTCGTCGTACCCGTGAAGCAGAAGGCGCGCATGCTCTCCCTGGCGCTGCGCGAGGCGGAGATCACCGAGGACTGTGTCACCCAGCAGGGCATCCGTCTCAACGTCCGCGCAGTCGCCGTCTTCAAGGTCGGTGACGACGCCGTCTCCATCGCCAACGCCGCACGCCGCTTCCTGTCCGAGCAGGAGCAGATGGAGGAGCTCGCCGGCCGGATCTTCGCCGGTCACCTGCGTTCCATCATCGGCGGGCTGACCGTCGAACAGATCATCCGGGAACGGAACCGGGTCTCGCAGGAGGTCATCGCGGGCAGCCACGGCGAGATGGAGAAACTCGGCATCGTCGTGGACGCCCTCCAGATCCAGGAGATCGACGACGCCACCGGCTACATCAACAACCTCGCCGCCCCGCACGCGGCCGCCGTCGCCAGCCAGGCCCGGATCGCGCAGGCCCGGGCCGACCAGGAAGCGGCCGAGCGCGAGCAGCAGGCCGCGGCGCTCAAGGCCGAGTACGAACGGGACACCGCGATCAAGCGGGCCGGCTTCCTCGCCGAGACCGAGCAGTACAACGCCCGCGCCGCCCAGGCCGGACCGCTGGCCCAGGCCAGGGCGTCGCAGGAGGTCATCGAGGAGCAGACGGCTCTGGCGGAGCGGCAGGCCGCGCTGGCCGCACAGCGGCTGGAGGCGGAGGTCAGGCGTCCGGCGGACGCCGAGGCGTACCGGCAGCGCACGCTCGCCGAGGCCGCCCGGGACCGGGCGAAGTTCCAGGCCGACGGCAACGCGTACGCCGAACGGACCCTGGCCCAGGCGCAGGCCGACGCCAACACCGCCCGCGCCACCTCGCTCCGGGACGGCAACCAGGAACTGATCGCGGCCAATCGCATCGTGGAGAACCTGCCGACGCTGGCCGACGCGGCCGCCCGCGGGATGAAGGGGGCCAACCTCACCGTGCTCAACGGCACCAACGGGGTCAACGAGATGGCGGCCGGGGTGGTGGGCCAGGGGCTGGCCATCCTCCACTCGCTCCAGCGCAGCGCGAGCGCGGGGAAACCGGCGGTCGACGCGAAGCGGGCGCCGCACATCACCGACTCGAACTGACCTGCCCATGGCAGGTGCGGGAAAGGTGCGGGAAAGGCGTCGGGGCCGTTGGATCGGGCAGCCATTTCATTGGTGGTCAGCAGTCCGTTCCTGATGGCGTAGAGTTGTGTTTACCGACGCGGGGTGGAGCAGCTCGGTAGCTCGCTGGGCTCATAACCCAGAGGTCGCAGGTTCAAATCCTGTCCCCGCTACTGAAGAATCAGGCCCGGCATGCATTAAGCGTGCCGGGCCTGATTCGTGTTTTCCGTCCCCCCTTCGGCCGATGTGGAGTCGCCGCGCGACGCCGCTCCGGCAAGCCTGGGAAGCGGGCCCATGCCCGCAGCCGTGCGCGTGCAGGTCGGGACAGCCGTGCGTGCACGGGGCAGGAGACCACAGGGCGCACCGCCCAGGACAGCACAGGGCGCGCCGGGCAGGAGACCACAGGTGGGGATGGCGACGAAGCTGCGCGGGGGGCGGGTCAGGGGGCGGGCCGTGGTGCGCGGCTGGGCCTGGTGGTTCGTGCGTGCGCTGCCGATTCTGATGATCGTCGGTGGGTTCGTCTTCGACTACCTCAGCCCACCCCCCTTCACCGCCGTGCCGATGTTCGTGGCCGCTCCGCTGATCGCCGCACCGTTCTTCTCGCCGGCCAGCACCGTCCTTACGGGCCTCGCCGCGGTCTTCTCGATCCTCTCGCTGCGGTTGCCCGGCGACGGTCTGCTGCACGTCGTGCCGTTCATCGAGCTCGTCACCGTGTTCACGGTCGCGGTCCTTGCCGTCGTCATCAACCGGGTCGTACGGCGCAGCAACGAGCAGCTGGCTTCGGCGCGGGTCATCGCGGAGACCGCCATGCGGGCCGTGCTGCCGACACCGTCCGAGCGGATCGGGGGGCTCCATGTCGCCGCGCGGTACGAGGCGGCCCAGGCGGACGAATTCGTCGGCGGTGACCTGTTCGCCGTGGCGGAGAGCTCGTACGGGGTACGGCTCGTGGTCGGGGACGTGCGGGGCAAGGGGCTCGAAGCGGTCGGGACGGTGGCGGTGGTCATCGGCGCGTTCCGGGAGGCCGCCGAGCAGGAGGATTCGCTGGAGGGCGTGGCTCGGAGGCTGGAGCGGGCGCTGGCGCGGGAGGGGGCGAGGCAGGGCGGGATCGATCCGGTCGAGGGGTTCGTCACCGCCGTGCTCGCCGAGATCCCGCCCGGTGCGGCCGAGGTACGGATCGTCAACCGCGGCCACCCCGAACCGCTGCTGCTCCACCCCGACGGCTCACTGGAGGTGTTGTCGCCGACCGTGCCCGCGCTGCCGCTCGGCATGGACCTGGGGGTGTGGACGGACCGGGCCGACGTATGGGAGCTGGCCGCCGGGATGACGCTCCTCACGTACACGGACGGGCTCTCCGAGGCGCGCGACACCCAAGGGGACTTCTACGATCCGGCGGCCCGGCTGCGCGGGCGGATCTTTCCCGGGCCCGAGGAGCTGCTGTCCGCGCTGGCCGACGACGTACGGCTGCACACCGGCGGCAGGTCCACCGACGACATGGCGCTGCTCGCGGTCGCACGTCCCGCGCGGGGGCAGCCGAAGCGGCGCAGGACTGTGAAGATCGTGGGCCGGGACGCGAGTGAGGAAGAGCTGAGTCGGTGAAGGGGTTCTGCAGGGCGATGCCACCGTGCGTAATCGAAGGGCCTCGCTCCGCATAACATTTGATACAACGTCAGAAAACGGGTGGTGGCTGAGTGGCGATCAACTCGCCCGTTTCCGCCCGATTGTGTCCCGTAAAGTCCAGGCCAAGGCCGTTAACGATCAGTGGGAACGGCTTGGAATCGGACCCGTCCGTCTATTAACGTTCGATAACGCAGCGCGGTTGTCCCAGCCGTCGTCAGTGGCGGCACCGTGCGCGAGCGCCGAATTCCGCAAGGGAACCGGGGAACCACCTACATGGGGTGAATCGGACACCTGTGTCTCGTGAGAGGCAGAGGGATCCGTAGGAGACCTTCCTGCTCCGAACCCGTCAGCTAACCCGGTAGGCGAGAAGGAAGGAAAGGAGTGCGCCCCCGTGGCGTCCAACAAGCCTGCCCCCGAAGCCCCCTCCCGGTTCGGCTCCGACTTCACGACCGAGTACGGAACCGAGCAGCGGACCGATTTCGGCGCCGAGTTCACCACTGAGTTCGCGACCGACGGTTTCGGTGGGACCGAACGGACGTGGGAGGAATGGAACCCCACGGAGGAGTCCGTTCGCCCCGTACGCGGCAGGCACCGCGTCGTCAAGCAGCGCAACGGGCTGGCCCGCAGCTCCACGGTGCTCGGAGTCGGCGTCATCGCGGCCGTGGGCGCGGGTGGCATGGCCACCGCGCAGAGCAAGCCGCCGGTCTCCATCTCCCTTCCCGATTCCCTCGCGGACAACCTCCCCGACGCCAAGTCCCTTCCCGGCGTGGGCGCCCTGTTCTCCGACGAGTCCGCCACCGACCAGGCGAAGTCCGCGGCTGCCACCGCCCCGCTCACCAGCGCCGGCATCACCACCGCCGAGGCCGAGCAGGGCACCACCGACGCCGGCGAGGCGCTGCGCGCCCGCATCCTCCAGCAGGCCGAGCAGCAGCAGAACGCCGCCGACGCGGAGGCCAAGGCCGCTGAGGAGAAGGCTGCCGCGGAGAAGGCTGCCGCCGAGGCCAAGGCGAAGCAGGACGTCGCCGAGGCCAAGGTCGCCGCCGAGAAGAAGAAGGCGGAGGAAGAGGCGAAGGCGAAGGCCGAGGCCGCACGGCTTGCCAAGCTCGCCGCCTCCTACGCCATCCCCACCTCCTCGTACACGATCACCTCGACCTTCGGCCAGGCCGGTTCGATGTGGTCCTCCGGCTACCACACCGGACTCGACTTCGCGGCGCCGACCGGCACGCCGATCAAGGCCGTCCACAGCGGCACCATCAAGTCGGCGGGCTGGTCCGGTTCGTACGGCTACCGCACGGTCCTGGAGCTCGAGGACGGTACGGAGCTGTGGTTCTGCCACCAGTCGTCGATCGACGTCAGCGTCGGCCAGAAGGTCACCACCGGTGACACCATCGGCCGTGTCGGAGCCACCGGCAACGTGACCGGACCCCACCTCCACCTGGAGGTCCACACCCCGGACGGCACGGGCATCGACCCGATGACCTGGCTGCGCGACAAGGGCCTCACCGTCTGAGCCCGCGCCGGTTCTCCGGCCCCTCGAACCCGGCAGTCCTGACGCTCACCCCCCGACGTCAGGGCTGCCGGTCTGTTCATATCCCGGTCCTTGCGACGCCGGTGCGGATACCCGTGTGGACCCCCCGGTACGGAATAGCGGGCGCGGCGGAGTCCGTTGATCCATTTATGACTTCTCTTCGTAAGCTCGGCTCTTCCGACCTCCAGGTCTTCCCGCTCGCGCTCGGTGGCAACGTCTTCGGCTGGACCGCCGACGAGGCGCAGTCGTTCGCCGTACTCGACGCGTACGTCGCGGCGGGCGGCAACTTCCTGGACACCGCCGACGCGTACTCCGCGTGGATCCCCGGCAACGAGGGCGGCGAGTCGGAGACGGTCATCGGCAAGTGGCTCGCCGCACGCGCCAACCGTTCCGACATCGTCGTCGCCACCAAGGTCGGCGCCCACCCCGCGTACAAGGGGCTCTCCGCCGCCACCATCAAGGCCGCGGCCGAGGAGTCGCTGCGCCGGCTGGGCACCGACCACATCGACCTCTACTACACGCACTTCGACGACGAGACCGTTCCGGTCGAGGAGATCGTCACCGCCCTCGACCAGCTGGTGAAGGAGGGCAAGGTGCGCGAGATCGCCGCCTCCAACATCAGCCCGGAGCGGCTCCAGGCGTCCCTGGACTTCTCCGAGCGCGAGGGGCTCGCCCGTTACGTCGCCCTGCAGCCGCACTACAACCTCGTCTCCCGCGACACCTACGAGGGAGAGCTCCAGGAGACGGCCGCCCGCGCCGGTCTCGCCGCCGTCCCGTACTTCGCCCTGGCCTCGGGCTTCCTCACCGGCAAGTACCGCCCGGGCGCGTCGGTGGAGAGCGCGCGGGCCGAGAAGGCCGGCCAGCACCTGGCGTCGGAGCGCGGACAGAAGGTCCTGGCCGCACTCGACAAGGTCGCCAAGGAGCGCAGCGCCGAGATCGCGACCGTCGCCCTGGCCTGGCTCGCCGCCCGTCCGACCGTCGCCGCGCCGATCGCCTCCGCCCGTACGGTCGAGCAGGTGCCCGCCCTGGTGGCCGTGGCCGACCTTCAACTGACCGAGCAGGAACTGGCGGAGCTCACCGAGGCATCCGCCTGAGCCCTCACCAGGGGCGCGGAGGCGGGCCGCTGCCGTACGGCGGCCGGGCATACGGCTGCTGGGCATGGGGTGGCAGATACGGGTTCGGGCTGTAGCCGCCGTACTGCGGGTGCGGGGCCGGCCCCGCAGGTATGTACCGGGGGCGCAGGCGGCCCGTCGCCTGCGCCGCGTACGTCAGCGCGGGTCCGGCCACCTCCCTGCGCTGCCAGAGATGGTGCAGCAGCTCCAGCTCCCGCGCCACGAAGTCCGGGTCCGCGGCCCCGCGGCGGGCCCGGCGGCGCAGGAACGCCAGCGACGTCGCGAACGACTCGTACTCGGCGACCGCACGGGCGGCCGCTCTGCCGCGCGCCTTGGCCTGCGCCTTGGCATGACTGCGGACCTGCGCCACGACCCGGCTGCTGCCGTACGCCGGCGAGTGGGCCGGTGGCGGGCCGGGCGCGGGGTAGCCGTAGCCGGGGCTTGTGTACGGCACTCCGTACGAGGTGCTGTAGGCACTCGCGCTTCCGTGGGCACTCGCGTGCTGGTGGCGCGCCATGTCCCGGGCCATACCGCGGGCCCGCATCGAGGAGAGCGCGAGCGGCTCCGCCGGGGTGAGCCAGCCGGCTGCCGCATAGGCGGGCAGCTCGGTGGCCAGTGTCCGCAGCTCCCGCTGGCGCGACCAGATCACCAGCCAGGTGACCAGCCCGAAGACCGGGACCATGAACACGCCGTACACGACGTAGAAGCCGTACGGAACGAACGCCCCCGAGCCGTTCCACAGAGCGTGCATGCCCATCGCGAGGATCAGCCCGAGCAGCGGCAGCAGGATCCGGCGGAGGCGGTGGCGACGTGCGCAGAGCGCCGCGAATCCGAAACCCAGGCCGGTCAGCACGGTGAAGAGGGGATGCGCGAACGGCGTCATCACGACGCGTACGAAGAACGTCGCGGCCGTCACCGACGCGAAGCCCGAGGTGCCTATCTGCTGGTCCTCGCCGAAGGCATTGCCCAGATAGAGGATGTTCTCGGTGAAGGCGAAGCCCGTCGCGGTGAAGCCCGCGATGACGACGCCGTCGAGGATGCCGCTGAAGTGGCGCCCTCGGAAGAGGAAGATCAGCAGGACGGCCGTGGCCTTCGCGCTCTCCTCGACCACCGGTGCTATCACCGTGGCGCCGAGGGTGTCCGCGCTCGCCGGATCGGCGGTGGCCGTCGCGATCCAGCGGGTCGCGAACGAATTCGCGATGATCGCGATCAGGGCGGCGGCGCACGCGCCCCAGGCGAAGGCGAACAGGAGATTGCGCCAGGTCCACGGCTCGACCCGGTCCAGCCAGCGGAACGCCGCCATCAGCAGCGGTACGGGCAGTACCGCGAGGCCCAGACCGACCAGGAACCCCTCCGTACCCGTCTGATCGCGGACCAGCGCGAGGATCACCAGCCCGCAGAGAGCCAGCACGGTGAAGACCGCGCCGACACGGAACGTCTTGCTCCGCCAGACCAGGCCGACCCGGCGCGGCCGGTAGCGCCACTGGCCCCGCTCCGGTACGGCCGCCAGGATCTCGCCGACCCGCTGCTCCTGGAGAAGCGGGACGGCCGGCTGCGACTGTTGCTGCTGCACAGACCCGTCGGACACCCGATGACCCTAACGAGAGGGACTGACAACTGACCATGGGGCGACGGGGGATGTGTACCGATCCGTCAGCAAATCAGCAGCTCAGCGGCTCACGGCTCAGCGGCGGGCGAACAGCAGGTCGTGCACGACATGGCCCTTGTCCAGGCCCTGTCCCTCGAACCGGGTCAGCGGCCGGAACGCGGGCCGCGGTGCGTAGCCGCCGTCCGCCCGGGTGTTCTCGAAGCGGGGATGCGCGGTCAGCACTTCCAGCATCTGCTCGGCGTACGGTTCCCAGTCGGTCGCACAGTGCAGCACGGCCCCCGGCTTCAGCCGCTGCGCCACCAGATCGAGGAACTCGAGCTGGATCAGCCGCCGCTTGTGGTGGCGCTTCTTGGGCCACGGGTCGGGGAAGTACACCCGCAGCCCGTCGAGCGAGTCCGGCGGCAGCATCTCGCGCAGCAGGATGATCGCGTCGCCGTTGGCCACCCGGATGTTGGACAGTCCGTTCCGGTCCGCGAGACCGAGCAGGTTGCCCTGGCCCGGGGTGTGCACATCGACGGCGAGTATGCCGGTGCCCGGGTCGTCGGCCGCCATCCGGGCGGTGGCCTCACCCATCCCGAAGCCGATCTCCAGCACGACCGGGAGCCCGTCGAAAAGCTCCGGCAGGTCGAGGACCGACTGCCCGTCGATGTCCAGACCCCACTTCGGCCAGAGGCGCTGCAGAGCGTCCTCCTGGCCGGGTGTGACACGGCTGCGGCGCGGCTGGAAACTGCGGATCCGGCGCTCGTGGTGCGAGCCGGCCGGATCGGCGGCGGGCCCGCCGGGGAAGCGCGGCTCCTGA